>DKQD01000192.1 GCA_002474345.1 Bacteriovoracaceae bacterium UBA7317 | reverse complement strand
AAAAACCGCTTATTTCAGTGAGAGGAACATATTTAACTTGAGGCCCTAAACCGACTTTTTTGATCGTGAATTAATTGACTAATTTGTGATATAGCGTCAACTATTTTTTTTAAGGACTCTAGTTCATCCTCTTCAAATTTATTTTTCTTTTGAAGACGGGATAAAACAAAGCCAGCACCACCTTGAGCTATAACGACTTGATTACTAATATCGTGAATAAATTCAATTTCTTTCTTGTCTTTTGGCGCCACTTTAAAATTCCATTCATAGGTTTCTTCTTAAAATACTATTATAAAGGAAGGTTATAAAAAACAAACTCCCTTTTTTAAAAGATTTAAAAAGCTTTTAAAAATTTGATGATACGCTTCAAATTTGAATTTCATTCTTTTTCAAAGTTAAATACTTCAAACCAAGTCCCATACTCTTACAAAAGGTTAAAAAATTATTATGAATTGCCCTCATCGTACTCTTCATCCATGACAAGATAATTCATAATTCCATACAATTTAAAAGGTCCCTGATTGTTCTTTTGAAAGAGCTGCCCCTTCCAAACATTTTTCTCTTCAATTAAGTCTAAGGCGATATACGTGACATCATAAAGGTCGATCACAATCCTATTTTCATTGGCCATATCCTCTTTTAAAGAACTCATATCTTTAATCACCGTATCATCATTGATCATCCGACCGTCCTTGGTGACAATTTTAATCCTCATTTTAACCTTTTGAGAATCCTCTTTAACTCGAGATATTTTAAGGGAGAAAGTTAATTCTTTATTATCAAGAACCTCATCAAGGATGACGATGTCCCCTTTTATGGTCCCAAATATTTTCCTAAGCATAAATTCATTTTTAAGAGCCGTAAGGTCCGACTTATATTGATTAGGATTTAAAACGAGGTATTCTCTCATCTTTTTTTCATGCTTTTTTAGATAATCTCCTATACTTGGACGCCTTTTTTGATCTTTGGCCTCACCACTTTCCTCTTTGCCAGTCTCTTTACTGATAGTTTTATTAGGGTTACTCCCTTTTTCTCCAATATATAAATTATTGGATTGGACCAGGGATAATTTTAACTCTTTCATTTTATGCTCAAGCTTTAAAATTAGTTCTTTAGGCTCCTGTTTTTCACTTTCAGAATCGCATATTTTAGTTAATGTCATCGTTTCGTTGCCGTCACTCATAGGTCTTTTATCTTCTTCATTTTTGGTTGAAAACAAGATAAATAAAATTAAGATTAGGTTTAACAAGATTGATAATTTAGTTTTCATAAATGCCTCTTTTAAAAATTTTATTAGGTAATTTTTGTAAAAAAGTTATTTCTTTGTCTTTTAGAAAAATGACGTAAACAAGGGCCATAAAAGTTCCAAAGTGAAAAAGACCCATCGTAAAAACAATACCCAGGTGGAGCAAAACTCCCACAAAGATCATGGGTAGCCTCATCAGCTTATGATGGATAAGGAAGGGCAAACATACCTGAAATAATAATGTAAAATAGGTTAAAAAGGTTAAGGGCATTTCAAGTACATGAATATTATTAAAAATAAGCGGGTGCCCAAACTCATTTGACTGAAGGATATAGTATAAAGACATGCCGCTTTTCCACAAAGGGCCGTTTAACTTTGAAACCGCCGCCGTTATATAGAGGAAAATGATATGAGCCTTAATAATGTAAAAGGCACCATTAGATAGACTTGTCCTTATTTCATTTATGAATGAAGCTTTCTTCTCATTATTTTGGGAAGTCTTTAAAAAGCAATTAAAAAAGAGGAGGATCACTGAAACCTGATTTCCTCCATCTAAAATAGGCTGGATTAATGTGTTTAAATTTAAAGTGAAAAATAAAACCAAAAAGTTCGTTATGATCGAGAACTTCCCCCGCATGGCCAAAATAATTGAGACAATTTGAAAAAAGAAGAAAACACCAACAAAAGGCCTCACCGATTCCATCGATAAAAGCGAAAACAGGTTCAAGCCTTGGGCCTTAGGCGCCATTTCCAAACTTAAGCTTATGCCCTCTGGTGAAAGAAGCCACTTCTTATAGGCCAAGATAGTCAAGGTGTGAATGAACGTAAAGGATAAAAGGCATACTCTAAAAAGCTTTTTGACTTTAGGGTTTACCTCTTCTAATGAAAAGTTTCCTATAAAGTTTTTTAAATCAATTAATAAGCTCATTTTAAACCTTCTTTATTAAAAGAGTACTTTTCAATCAAATCCCACCTCGTGCTCTTTTTTTCTTTTGAATAAAAGTGAGGGTACTTCTTACCTAAGACCATTTCCCAATCACTGCACTTTTTGGAGGCATATTTTGATAAAAAACGAAAGCTCGGTTCTCTTATGACTTCTTTAGAGACATATTCTTTACACTGCTCTTTTGTTATATTTTTACAATTCTCTCTTTTTTCTTCAATAAGCCCTACAATTTGCCTTATAGGGTTTTGATAGAGGAAAAGAATTTTCTCCTTACCGGCCAGTCTATTACTATAATGATCTTTCTGAATTTTCTTTAAAGGTGAAAACCAAGGAGAGGTACCTTTCGGTTCAACACACCTTATTTTAAAAATAAGAGAGAAAAAAGCAGGGTGTGGAGCAAAGAGCTCTCCCTTTTGAGCAAAAAGTTTTCCCGTATAATTTTGGGCCTCTTTTCCTAAATAGGCCTTAATTAAGCTGTTTGGAGAGGCATTAACAACGACCATGAGTATATGATAAAAACAAATAGTTAGAGTTATCATGCTTATGAAATAGCGCCTCATTTTATTTTTTCCTCTTTTTCTAATTCATGCCCTCTCACATAATCTAAAAGGCCCGTTTTAAGGGTGGAAGGGAGTCCTTGATATTGGGCCGATATTTTAAATAAGGGTGAAATAAACCCAAATTTTAAATTTTCATTTTCTAAAAAAAAGACCATTTCACCCATAAAGTAATTAAACTGTTTTTTAATGACTGAAGTGTATTCTTTTATTTTATTTATTATGCTTTCTTCTATTTTTTGACTTTCATCAAAGGCCTGAACCGAAATACAGGATCCTGAAAAGTAAGAAACGATCGGCAACCCCTCAGGTTTATCGATGATAAAAGAATTCCACCTCGGTTTGTCATTTTTTTCCGATTTCCAATAGTAGTAGTTATCGGGTTGTGTAAAGACAGGCTTTTTAAGGCCCTCTATTTGAGGAGTGTCGTAGCCAAAACTGTATTCAAAATCAGGATAGGATAAATCGAGACCCGCTTGATTTTTAAGGTGGTGCCACTGAAGATTTAGAGGAAGCTTATCACCACAAAGTGAGTATAGACCCGGAAGAGACGTCTTCTTTTTAAAGCCCTTTAGAAAACTTATGAGAAATAATTGAAACTCTTTTCTGGTTGGTTCTTTAATGGGCCTATTATCGATTGACAATTTTTCAAAGGATAAGGCCCTATTTAATAAAATATCCTTTTTACCGTCAAATTCTAGGCCGTTTGGTAAAGTTCCTTTGACGTATGTTTCAGACCCCTCTTTGTAAAAACTAAATTCACAAGAATTCAAGAGATTGTTTAAAGTTAGCGTATGAACTTTTTTATGCCCGTCTATCGTAATACCGTCTAAGCACCTTGCTGCTTCATCAAATTTCAAATCGTAGGTTAAAATTAAAATCATTTCTTGGTGCTCCCATTGTTTTTTTTCTTCATTTATACACTTTCTAAAATTTATTCATAGGCGCTAAACCCTTTTAATATTTACAATTGTGTATAGTGAAACTGGCACTTTTTATTTATAAATTTTTTTTATTGAGGCATTAATAATGATAAAAGGATTAAAGGAAGAGAGGGCCGGAATGCCTTTTTTGGCAACCATCCGGCCCATAATAAAGAGTGAATTAGAAACCGAATCCGTCCCTGTCAAAACCTGAAAATGACGTTCCAAAAGAACCTGAAGTCCTTACCATAGATGAAGAGTTGTTGTTATTGTTATTGTTGTTATTATTGTTGTTATGGTTTACAAAAATAATTCCACAAGACCTAGAGCCAGTTCTAGAAATTCTTCTCTCCCTCTCAGTGAGCTTTGGAGCAAAAGTTGATGTTCTAGAGGTTTTTTTTATGTCAATACTTGAACCTCTACGAAAGTGTGGGTTGGCGGAAGCCGTTGACGTTAAAGTTCCAACAATTGATAAGACTGCTAGGGCCGAGGCTACTTTCATTTTTTTTGACTTTTTCATTTCTTTCTCCTTTTGTTTTGGATTTTCATTAATCCTTGAGACCCTTATAACCCAGTTTTAGAAAATTTGGGTCCCGTTTGGTTAATATTCATTTACTTATGTAAACGACTTGACATTATTTTTATGAAACTAATTCAATAAACTTTTTCTTTTCCTTTTGATTTTTTAATTTAGCATCGCAAGATTCATCGATATCTTTTTTAAAAAGGTCCCAAAGGTTTAATATGGATTCATCTGTTTGTCCTATGCCTTTAAGGTATTCTCTTATTTGGGGACCTCTTCTAAATCCAAATGAAACATTCAGCATTTTTTCTCTTACCTCTTTAAGGTCTATCGATTGGCCTAAAGATTCAGGTTTTTTCAAAACCACGCTTTCTAACTCTTCAAAAAATGAGTAGAGACCAAAGTAAATGAAAACAGCGTGGGTAAAGGCCATATGAGGGATAGCATTTCCCGACCACGGTGAAACAGGCCTTACTTTTAAATTTCTTTCGTAAACAGCGAATTTAAGAAAGTTATTTTCGTAAATACAAAGAAAGTTATGAAGTGACTCATGGATCAGGTAATCCATAAGGTTTAAAAGAGTCATTTCTTCCTTATGGGCATTAGAGATCCTTATAGTGCCAATTTCTCTTGGAACTTGCTCACTACTGATTCCTGTTTTTTCTTTTTTTCTAAACTGAATGACCTTAGTAAAATTTTTAATAAGTTTTCCGGCAACTGGGGCCGTTTTATTTATAATTTCCAAGGCGTCTTTAACTTTTTTAGTAATAAGGTCCTTTTCTTCCTTTGAATATGCACTAAAAGGGCCATTTAAAACGCCACTTTTTGGTTCATCTTTCTTTACCCAATCGGATTCAAAGTCTAAAACCAAGGAATCTTCTATGACGGATGCCTTATAAAATTGACTTTTGTTATGGTCATTATTTTGAATAAGCTCTCTTTTGAAAGCACGCTCATTTTTTGGAATGTAGTAATCATTAAGTGACGTCCAAAGTTCTTTATTAAAAGTGTTTTCCCTTTTTATAAGACAGATTTCGGCCTTCAAAAAGTCACTGACAAACTCTAACCTTTTTAGATAACTTAAATCTGATTCAGGGCCTATGACTCTATAAAGTGAAGGCCCTTTTAAAAGCCTTTCATAAGAAGGGGCTTGTAAAGCCTCAATCAAAACCTTTATTTCACTCACCTGTTCAGGGTAATCAATCCCGGAAGTCCAAAGAAGGTCTGATAAGTGGTGCTTAACTTTATTTAAATGAATAGGATATGAATCGCTTAGAATCGGCGGATAATCGATTTCCCATCTTAATAAACTAAATAACTGTATTGGATTCATTTAACACCTCTTTTCTTAATCTGTTGGAAAAGAAGGTATTACAAATTTCAATTTTTTTAAATGGGTTGGTGCGGCTATTTATTTACTTTTGTGAATACAAACGCCCATTGGAATCTTTCTTCAGATTCCTTTTTGAACTATAAATTGAGCAACTTGAAAAACTGAAAGAGCAATGGAACAAAAGAGGAAATAATGAAAATACTGTCTTTTATATTAGTTTTAACACTTTTAACATCAGCAAGCTTTGCCAAAGAAGAGTTATCTAAAGAATTAAAAACAACTGAAAGTTACCATGAAGAACTTCCCACTCTTCGCTTAAAGAAAAGGCATGGTTTAACGACAGGGTTATCAGAACTTGGTCTTTCAGGTTTAT
This sequence comes from Bacteriovoracaceae bacterium UBA7317, assembly GCA_002474345.1. GTDB lineage: Bacteria > Bdellovibrionota > Bacteriovoracia > Bacteriovoracales > Bacteriovoracaceae > UBA7317. The sequence goes on along the minus strand of DKQD01000192.1, from coordinate 7,339 downwards.
CCTTTAAGTACTCCTTCCAAATAGATGAGAAGCTTAGATTAAAGCTAGGTTATTCAACGCTTGCTTTTATGGGAAACTCCAAGGGAATTGGTATTGATTATGTCTTTGAACCGTTAAAAACTTTTTCCCCAATAATAGGCCTCAATCTTTTTCAATCAAAGGTAGTTAATGGCAAAAAATTTATGGCCGACCTTCTCGTCAGATCTCTCACAGGTAATGAAGACAAAATTAAAATGACCAGTGAGGTAGTCAAAGGCGGCTCTATAAATCTGGGCCTTGATTTTAGAACTAAATCAGGGCTTATTTTTAACGTTGGTATGAACTCTTTTATTTTAAAGTACGATCGTCAATTTTCTAAAATAAAGTCACTCCCCTACTTAAATATTGGTAAAGCTTTCTAAACTCCCCCTTTAGATGGCCTACTGGTTTGAGGGTAAAAAGGTTAGTGGAAAAAAAATCATAAAAAAGTAATAAAAACGACTGATTTCCGCTAACCTTTTTTTAAAAAAAGATCACACATAATCAAGCTCTCAAATAGTTTTGAATCCAAAGAAAAGATACCCGGAAGCCTAAGACATAATCATAAAATAAGATGATTTTATTTTTTTTTAAGCTTCTTTATTTTGCATGATGGTTACAAAGGAATATATATATTTTTCTTTTTATACTTTTCTTTTAGCTCTTTTAAAAATTTTTCATCGCTCATAACTTTATTTAAGCCTTTTTGATATTTCTTAACGGTTTTATCCTCAATAGACTTATTAAAGGCGTAATACAAATCTGACTCTTTAAAAATAAAGGCCACTTTAAAATCTTCCATATAAAAACCACTTGTTTTCATTTTTTCTTTCAATCCAACTAGTCCATAAGAGAAAAACTTAAACCTCTTTTTTTTAATAAGTGAAAATAATTGCTTTACTTTAGAAACCTCCATCAAGTTGTCTTTTGGGAAACCTGCATCTATTAAAGCATGCCCACCAATATCTTTTCTTATCGAAACCACCTTTTCACCTTTTAAATCTTCAATTCCTTTAACTTTTGGACCGCCTCTATAAGTTACAATAGCGTATTTATTACCAGGCACAGGACCAACCCATTTGAATAAATTTTCTCTTTGGGTAGTCCTCCCCATTAAAAAAAGGGCATTTCTTTTACCAACTTTTTGTACCTTTCTGTAGCTTCTGGCCCAGGGTAAGATCATTATATTTTCTGCATTTTTTTTGAGATTTAATTCATTAAAGACCTTAACGATAATATCTGTACCAAAACCTGTGACTTTACCATTTTGAGAGTAATTGAAGGGTGGATAATCTTCAGTCATAAAATTTATATTATTTAAGGCCTCAGTTTTTAATTTACTGTCCTCGGCGTAACTATTTAGAGTCAGGATCAAAATAATTAGTGTAAATAATTTCAATTTTTCCTCTCTTTTTAATTTGAGGGTATTATATCACTCATTCACACCAAATCATTTGAAAAGACCATAACCTTGAAACCGGGCATGGCATTTTTTTTAACTCTTAAAATTCAGAGTTATTTTATTTAAAATTAAACTAAAAAATATCTGCTAACTTTTTTTATTTTTTTTAAAACCATATGAAAAAAGCTTTTCGATGGTATTGCCACCAAAGAAAAAACCACTCTCCAAACTCAGAAATCTGGGATTTACGATTAAACGAATTCTCTCGACTCCCCCAAATAAAGAGGTAATTTCAAAACGGGACCTATCAACTATCCCCCGTCAAAAGAATCCAAATAAACCGCCAAAGAAAAGGCCTATGGAGCTCTAAAGACTCTCTTGTCCTAAAGGAAACCGCCCTCGCTTTGGAAAAAAAGCTCTCCCCCTCACCTTTCACCAAGGTGCTCCCATTTAAAAGGGAAAGGCGGACTTAAAGAAGCCCTCAAATTTGTCCTCAATACAAAAAACAATTTTTTTATGAAAAGTGACGTCAAAAGCTACTACGCTTCTATTGACCATCATGTCCTTTTTAATCAGTTTTCAGACCTTGTAGATGATAAATACCTCCAAAGAATTGTCTGGCAGTATCTTAAAAGGACAGAGGATATAAACGGTCATTATATCTCAATAGAAAAAGGTATTTCCCTGAGCTGCCCCCAGCAGGTTGAAACTTAAAAAAGCAGTAAGGATAGAGAATCAGGTTTTAGAGGAGCTAAAAGTAGAAAAGCATCCGGATAAAACCTTTATTGGAAAAACGGAAAAGGGGTTTACCTTTTTGGGTAATTTTATAAAACCCCAAAAAGATGATCCAAGTATAAAAAATACAGAAATAGAAAATATAGAAATAAACAACAAAATATGAATAAGCAAAACAGGAGTAAATTATTATAAATTAGGACCAGGCTTTTTGACCTTTAAAAGGCATCGAGAGAAACTCAACCGGCTTTATGAGCGAAGCGGACCAAAAGCCGCTGGTAAGTACCTCAAAAGATGGAAGGGCTGGTAGTTGACTAAATGACATGCGAAGTGATGGAAGTGTCGACGGTAGTTCCAGCGGTATTTACTAAGGTAGTGGTATCGGTATTTCTGGTTGGAGAGGCAAGGCCGGTTACTGCTTTAAAAATGGATTTAAGGGTGGAGCTAAGGTTGTCTATGATGAGCCAAAGAGGCGTAAAGTTAGGATGAAAGTTCGTAAAAAGGGTAAGAGGGACGAGGTTAGAGAGGTTGTGAAGACAATTGAGGGTGGCAAAGTAAGAGAGGCCGGGAGTGTCAACAAGGTTGTTATTGAGATTATTGGGGTGCCTGGTAAGTCTAATAAAAATGCGGTCACAAAGGAAACTAAAGCGGGACTTCTATTGAAATCCCGCTTTGGTACATAAGATAATATATGAAATTGATAACCGTTTTCAAATCCTCGGTGTGTTACATCCTCTCCATCGATCTAAACTTCAGTGTCCGCACGTTTTGTCTAAAGGATCACATCCTGTTCCTCCCCAGTCTGCTGCCCCATAAGGATTTGAGGCACCGAAGATGAATCTGTTTATAGATCTCGGTAATCTCGAGCCTTTTATATAGCTTAAATTACTTCGAACAGATTCGCTGTCGGCAAACATCACATTTTCATACACCAACGCATCTAATTGATCAGCGACCCCCCCAAGGTTACCTTTCAAAATTTGTTCAAATAAGTTTTGACCATGTAAAGCCCCATAGACATAGACTTGCGCATTACTGACGTGTGCACATCCATCTTCATGTGGACTCGTAACGCAACCTCTGTAAACTTCATTATTCATTGCATCAAGGCTACCTAAATACGTTAAAGCCTGCGCTCCACCAATCCCTTTCTGAACATTACTAAATTGAGATGCTACCGCGACTGAATCCCACTCAGTAGGTATAAAGTTCCCTGGTTTCATATTATCTTTTAGGTAAGCGGCAACATCGTCTCCGTATGTCCCTTTCACGTCTGCTATGAAGTCATCCAATTGTGATGTGGTCAGTGCCCCTTCATCAAACATATTGGGTGAAATCATCAGGTCTTTGTCCATGCCTGATGCTTTTATTGACGTTATACCTTTGCTATCGGTTCTGACGATGACTTTATTCCCACTACTGGTCATTGGCGTGTCGTAACTTCGGACGCTCATATCACGTCTTGCGGACGCGAAGTTAAGGTCATCCATTCCAACTTTTGCACTTCGGGAGTTCGCCATCTGGGCAATTTCTTCATAAACTCCTTCTCTTTGCTTAACGAGATCCGCCAGGGTTTCACTTGTCCCATGCTTACCTCCAGCAGCTGCTGCCGCGGCTTCAGCTCCTTCAATGGCCTCATCAAGCTGAGTAAGCTTCATGTCCATGACGAGGTCATCGGCCCCCATAGTGGCACCCTTCGTCCCAACTTTAGAACCAACGAGGGCCTGTCTTTTGGCCGCTTCAGCGTGACCTTTCCAGTTACCAGGGTTATCCAACCAGTCTTTTAGCCATTTTGGATCATCGAATTTACTAACCTGCTTATTCACCCACCCCATCATATCATCGATCTTATCAGTCGCTTTTCTAGCAACACTGAAAATTGTTGAACTAGTCGCTCGGCAAACTCTACCAATTTTAGAACCCACCGTGCCGGCAACCTTCTTCGCCGTTGTCCAGCCTCCTGCTGCTCGAGTTCCCATGATGGCATCATCAACCTTACCAAACATTTTTCCAGTTGCCGTTCCTATTTTTTTCATAAGGCTAGATGCTCTACCTGTAGCACCTTTACCAAAACTATTCAGAGTCTTTACTGTTTTCTTCATCAACGGTTTAACAACAGACCCCGCCACGGCCCCCGCCACCGCGAATCCGGCACCCATGGCAAACCCCATGGCGGCGGCATTACCGACTTTCTTCCAGTCAAACGCCCGTCCGTTGACGGCGGCGTTCCCCGCCTGGGTGATCATACTCGCGACCGCGGCTTCTGCGGCCCCAATGGTCCCCAGGACCACTGCTTGGAGGGCGAGCGCTTTAAGCCCGGCGGCCGACGTCACACCGGCGGTCCCCCCTGCTGCGGCGGCGACACCCGGACAGGCGGTCGCACAGGCGGCGGCCAGTGCTGGGAGAGCAAAGGCAGCTGCGGCGGCAAAGACGGCACCCGCTATACCACCTAAGATGGCGTAACCCCACGTCTTTCCATCCCACTCCCAGAACTTCCACGTTCCGGAAATGGCGTAACCTGTGGTCATTAAGGCAATGATTGCAAATATAACGATACAAGCGATCGTAAACGGTTCTTCCCCTGTCGGGTCAGAGTTTGAAATTGGATCACTTGAATACCGGTACGGTGAATGAAACACCGAGAGCGGGTCAGGAGAGAGGAAGCGCCTGGCATCCCTATCGTAGATCCTTGCCCCCATCACCGAAAGTCCGGAGTCTTTTCCTCTTTCACGAACGTGCTCTGCTTTGGCCCATTTGTTAGGGAAGTTGTCTCGACCAAAAGAGGAATATCCTTGGGTCAGCATCTGCCCGTAGGAATCGTAGGCGGTACTTGAGGTGATTTTCCCGTCACCATCAGTCACCACGGCGACGTTCCCTAAGTGGTCCGTATGGAAAAACTGTTTGCCTAGTTCGTATTCACCGGTTCCCTGGAGCCCGGCCCTTAGTGGAAGGGCGTGGACTGGAAGCGCGGTGGTGACCATAAAGACCGTTACAAGCATCGGGTAATGCCACCATTTCACTTTGCCTACGGCCCTTTTCCTAAAGATGTTCACAATCATAGAAAGAAGAAGCCCAAAGCTAAAGAGGAGGCAAACTGCTTGCATCATCTCTCTTTCAAAATTAGGCCGAGTGAGAAGAGCGCTTACTTTGTGGTAACCGTATTTAAAAAGACCCATTAAACTTGTTGGATCAAACATCCCCGCCATATACTGATGGGTCGTGTGGTTTACTTTTCTGTCAAAGGCGGCAGTTGTGTTACTCACATTAGCTGTGTAAGTGTGAACATGTTTCCCCATGAGTGAAACACTCACAGAGTAGTTGATTGTACCAACCGCTGTTTTTCTTATTTGAACGCCTGGACCGACATTGAGCTTAATTTCGCCGTTAGGCTTAATCATTTTCGTCACACCACCAGCGGCGTTTCTTACAAAAATGGTTTTTCCTTCAGGCCCATCAATTTCAATGACTCTATTAAATTGAGACTCGTATCTAAATTTCCAAGTTTTAACAACGGATGATGCATTGGATGTACAGCCACCGGCATCTTCAGAAGTCATCCTACAGTCATTGAAGCTTAACTCAAAATAAGAGTAGAGGTCGTTTTGAGCGCCACCAACCCATGGGCTGTCACTCATGTGCCACCAACATCCTCCACCAGCACCAACATCTCGGCATACTTTAAGGGTGGCCCCCGCTGGAATTTTAAAAGAGCTTATATCATCGTTCCATTGACTAAGAGGTAACGGAGTGGAGCCCGGACAGAATTTGTATTCTTTCCCCTGATAATTACCATGCTGGTAAAACCTAACACATTGATTAGATTTTCCAAGGGAACCTTTACTATCAATTACAGTTTTTGTGATCACACGCCCTGCTTTATCGTAGGTGTACCTGGCGCCGTTACTGGTTGAATTAAGGCGGCTTGAGCCACTTCCAGAATGGTTGTAGCTAACAGCATCGCTTCCACCAACACGAGTTAAGTTTGAGTTTTGGTCATAGCTAAAAGTTTGGTTATGACCGACATTGGTGTTGGTTCTTGTGAGGCGACCCATATTATCGTAAGAATAGTTTGTGTTGAGTTTTGTAATTCCAGCTTCTCCACCGATTCCTTGATTCGCTAATGTTTGAGATGTGTTTCTCTCTACACTTACAAGCTTCCCAATACTGTCATCAAAAGTTGAGGTTTCACTGTGGCATTCTCTTCCACCGGATCCACCGATCCATTCGCCATCATCACTAAAGCCTTTACCGTTTCCACACTGAACTTTTAACCCCGTATTTTTTCCGTACTTATCATAACTCGCTTTTGCCAGGTCTCCGTTAGCGTAGCGGAGGACTTTTGATTGCCCTAAGGCATCAAAGTTTCTCGCTTCGGCGATGACTTTTCCGTTTAAGAAAACCTTCCTCTTAACCCCCTTATAAACGTCCGCCATGTAGAGCCTATCCCCAGTTGGGAGGATGCTGTGCCCTTCCGCGCTTGAAGCTGAGACGTAGGATTTTCCGTCAATGGTTTGAACTGTGTGGACAACGTCACCTGCTAGGTTATAAGTCATCGCCTCTGAGTTTCCATAACCGTCAATGACAACCCCTGGGGCCCCCATTTTGTTATAGATATAAGTCGTGGCGAGACCGTCAGAGTTCCAAATAGTTGAAGGGCGCCCTAGCTTATCAAAGGCAAACCTTGTCACTTCGCCATTACCGTTTACTTTTGCAATCACTTTCCCTAGTTTATTATAAGTAAAGTACTCACACCCAAGGTCTCCCTTACACTGCTTTTTCGTGTTTCCAAGAGAGTCGTATTCTTTGGTGACAACCCCTCCTATGGGGTCTTCCATTTTAGTTAAAAGCCCGTGGGCGTTGTAGTAAGAATTGACTCTGGCACCATTAGGAAGCTCTTTCCAAATTTGTTTTCCTTCGATGGATTTTTGAATCGTGATTTGAGATTCACCACTGCCACTTGGGCTTGGGAAAAACTTTCTTATCTGGAGTCCACCAGGACCGTGGTATTCGTACCTTGTTTCGTGGATGTTATTTCCATTATCCATCTGGGAAACCGTCGCCACATTGTCAGTAGCATTTAAGTACGTGAACTCTTGATAGATGCCCGCTTTGCCACTTCCTCCTCGCTTATTAGACCAAGGCATGTACTTTCGGATGACATTCCCCATCTCATTAAATTCATTT
>DKQD01000194.1 GCA_002474345.1 Bacteriovoracaceae bacterium UBA7317 | reverse complement strand
CAAAAAGAAGAAGACCTTCTTTTTCAAAAGCTTTTATCAACTCTTAGCGATGTAGGCGTTTTATCAATGAACCAAGTTCCGCTTAAATGGAGGCATCTCTTTTTAAATAAACTCTCATCATCAAAAGACTTTGAACTCATTGTTGAAGACCAGGACGTGGGAAGTAAAAACCCACACCACTATATGGCATCAACTTACCTTCTTCAAAATGCTCTTTACAAGCACCGCTATCAAACTCGTTTTCCAGAAAGAGAGTTTGAACCTCAAAAGATTGTCTCCGTCATAAAGCCAGCAAAGAAATGGGATACCTGGCGGAAGGCCCGCTTTCAAAAGAAAAGAATCTCTTCTCTAGGAGAAGTAAGAAAACTCATAATCTCCCCTAAGCCACAGGTTGAATTTTCCATGAAAGGTCGAATAGCACTTGATCAGCTTCACTAAAGATTTTAAGCTCCTCTACTCTTCTTCTAAGTAAAAGAGGGCCTTTTCAAAGTCTCCTTCTTTAACCCAAACTTTTACACCTATTGAAGAGTTCATAAATGATTGAACACCTCCACAATCATCGGCCGTTGAAAAACTATAAATTCCATTGGAATTTAAAAGGCCTACGATAAAATCAGCCTCAATTTGAGAAGAAAGGGTTTTTAAAACGATTAGCTTTTTCATACTGATTGACAATCCTCAAAAATATCTTTTTCTTCAAACCAAGTTCTATAAACAATGTATTCTGGTGAAGGTCCAATATCTTCACACCTTAAAAATAGCTTATTAAAAATAGCTTGTTTTGGTATTCCGCTGCTACTTATATCACAATTTAGTAAATCTGGTCTCGCCACTTTTTTTTCTCTTTCCACTACACAATGGATTCCTTCTTCTAACTCCTTTAAAAAAGCTTTCTCTAATAAGTAGAATTCATAAAGAGGTCTCCAATTGCAACGCGAATAGGCTTCTTTTTGGCTGAGGGTAGGTGAATCGTGATAAATAGTACACGCCTTTTCTTTTGAGAAAGAAAGGGTGCCATTCATTAAAAAAAATAGTACAAAAAATGTTTTCAATGAAACCTCCTAATAAATCGTTAAAGTGCAGCCTTTTGAATGAACAACGGGAGGCCACGACTCTTCGTCTATATAGGAAGAATCGTGGCAATTTGTTCTCGGGTTCATTTGACTCGCACATCCACTTAATAAGATAAAAAGAACTAAAGTCTTTAAAATCCTTTTCATTTTTAACCCTTTAAGGAAAAGTGATTGTCACTCTTGCAGTGGTTGAAGTGTTTGTATTTCCTGATTGAGTCGTCGTAGTCGTATTGGAAATAGAGCCGCTAACTTTCACACCATTGACTTTCTTTGAGCCAGAAACAGAAATAGAAGCCCTTGACCTTCCATTACTATCTTTTGTTGTGCTTCCTGAAATTGACACACTTTTATTTAAAGAATTTAAATTATATGGATGGCTAAAAATTTCCACCATTTCATCCCTCAACCCTTCGAAGTTAAGGTCTCTCTTTTTTGCCTCTTTTTCCACTCTTTTTAAAAACTCCCAAGCATCTATTTTTTTGGTTTTTCCCCCGGTCTCTTTAATCATTTTATTTAAAATCAACTTCTGAAGTTCTTCTTCAAAAGGTGCTCTAAAAACATTTTCCGCAAAGTGAACGGCTTTTAAATTCTTAGGGAGTTCAAACCCATAAGACTCCTTAAAATCAACTCGATGAAAGTCTTTACTTTCACTGGCCTTAGCACTAAATCCAGTCATAATAAAAATAATCAGAAATAAATTTTTCATTTTTTCTCCTTTTTTAGATCATTTGTTTTTCAAAAAAATAATTTCTTCTGGGGTAAAAAGCGCTCGATAAGCTTTTATCAGTGACCTTTTCTTTCCCCAAAAAAATAAGGTCGAAGTTCTTTAATTTTTTAAAAAATGATTTTAATTTTTTTTTCATTTTTTCCTCCTTATGAATTCAAACGACTCTTCTAGAGCAATCCCGGTGCCAGTTTTTTAAATTTAGAGGTCAGTGGTGAAAAAATTTAGATAAAGGGCTGAAATTATATAAAGATTTCTGATTTAAGTGTTTTTTTCTTTGATTCACTTAAAAGTAAAAGTGGCAAAGAAGGGCTTAAAATTTGCGAAAAAAGAGCATTTTTGACTTTTTTTAGTCAGGCCCTTAACTCATGACCACTTTCAAAACAAATTTAATTTTAAGCGAAAGAAACCGACAAGTTAACACTGGTATTATTGAAAAAATGAGTCTTTACTTTGAAGTTAATTTTTTTTATTTTTATTTTTATCTTTTTTAATACCTATTCTTTTTCCAAGGAAAATGTCCTCATTTTAAAAAATGGAATTGGTGAATATCAAATTGGACCTTTTGTTGAGGTTCTAGAAGATAAAACAAACAAGCTCACCATTAAAGACATTGAAAATGGACAATATAAAAAAGAATTTAAAAGAAATAAGCTGGATACGATCGAGCTTAAAACAGGGACGTCAACTTACTGGCTAAAGATTAAAACTGAAAATAAAAGATTAAAGGAATCATATAAAAATGGAGAACCTTTAACCTGGTACTTTTATTTTAATCATTATGTTTTTGACAAAGTTACTTTTTTTAAAAAAAATTCAAAAGGAAATGAATGGCTTAAAAATTATTCAGGATTTGACATACCTGTAAAAAAAAGAGAGGTACAATCATTACTTCCTACGTTCATAGTTAACCTAAAAGAGAGTCAGACATTTTATTTTAAATTACAAAATGACTTATTTAAAACATATGAAACAATGATTCCTTTAAAAATTCATTTAAGCTCCCCAATAAATTATTATTATTTTAAAAGATTTTTATATATTGTTAGCTTCCTTTTCTGTGGGTTTTTATTAACCTTATTTATTTATAACTTATTAAATTTAATTGAAACCAAAAGCATAACAGACTCCTATTATACAGGATCTCTATTATTTTGGTTTCTTTGGTGTTTCCACTTTTATGGCCACAGTCACCTTTACCTTTATCCAAATTATCGATTTTTATTTTGGGATTTCAGTTGGTATCTTGCGGCCGGCTTTAATCTTTTCTTTAGCCCTTTTTTGTATAGCTATTTATCTTTTAAAAATAACAAAGAGCGATATGCGGAAGTTATTAAATTTAAATGGTTTTTTGTTTACTTTGGATCGTATACCTTCCTTCAAATTATTTTATCTAAGGTTAACTATCTTGTGGGCTTTTATTTTGGTCTATCAAATACTATTTTATGTTGGGGAGCTCTTCTTTTAATTTTAATTTATTTTAAAAAGAAACAAGTTAAACCTGCCCAAATACTTTTACAAGCTATGTTAATTTTTTATTTACCTTTAGTCATTTGGATGCTTACTTTTTTAAATGTTATACCTTCCAATACTTTCACAGACAATATATGGATGTTAGGCAACGTAGGCTTACAATTGGCCCTTTCAAAAATACTTATCAATAGACATAAGAACCTCCAAGTAGAGTTAGTCAAAAAAGAATTTGAAGCAAAACAATTTGAAAGAGAGGCCGAAAAGAAACTAAAAGATGAAGTGAGAAAAGTTCGTTTAATTATGAGTGAGCAAACTAGAACTCTTAAGACTCAAAATAATTTGCTCACCGAAGCTGATTCTAAGAAAACGGAATTCTTTAAAAATATTTCTCATGAATTAAGAACCCCCCTGACTCTTATTTTAAACCCCTTGGGAAAGCTCCTTGATCAGGATTCAAGAAATGAGGAATTGATCATAGTAAATAGAAATGCTCAAAGGCTCTACAAGCTTGTCAATCAACTTCTTGATTTTCAAAAAGTTTCATCAGGTGAAGTGGAAGTTATTATCAAAAAGGTAAATCTTTTAAATTTTCTTGAAAAATGCGTAGAGAGTTTTAAAAATAATTTAGAACATAAAAAAATTCAATTTAGCTTTTTATTTAATAAAAAAGAAGTGACTCCGTCTCTTTTAAGAAATAAAAAAATCTTTATTAAAGGAGACCTAGAATCCATAGAAAAGATCGTTCAAAATTTTCTTTCAAATGCTTTTTATCATACCCAAGAAGGATCTTCTATAACATTAAGTTGTGACATAGGCGGCGAAATTCCTGAAGGAAAAGTAAGAATCTCAGTTATTGATGAAGGAACAGGAATTGCTAAAGAACAGCAAGCCTTTCTATCTGAAACCTTTTCCCACAATAGTACAGGAATAGGTCTTGCCGGAGGTGGAAAAGGACTTGGTCTACCGCTTGTAAAAGAATTGACGGAAAGGTTAAAAGGAGAAATGAACTTTACTAGCGAGGAAGGTAAAGGAAGCCATTTTTATGTCGAACTTCCAATTTACCATTACAACCTTATTGATTGCCTTATTGTTGACGATGAAGAAGATATTAGAGTCATTTATAGTGACCTCTGTGAGCAAACAGACTTTATCGAAACTTTTAAAATTGCAAAAAGTGCAGATCAAGCCAGAGAGTTTATGGAAGCATTTTCTTTCCAGGTTATTCTTAGCGATGCAGCCATGCCCGGAGAATCAGGCATAGACTTTTTAAAATGGGCAAGTCAAGCTTCACCTGATTCCAAACGCTACCTTGTCACAGGGAAGGCTGATGAGAAAATTCTTCAAGATTCAGTCAATGAAGGAAAAGTGGATGGAGTGATTTTTAAACCGTGGTCAAAAAAAGAACTTCTAAGCAAAGTTAAATCAAGTTTAGAAGAAGAGGAATCTGCCAATATAGAAGACTATCTAATGACCAACTGGAGCTTTAGTCAAGATAATGAAAATGATGATGATGACCTAGAAGAAGATCATTTTGATGGCGATTTAATGGAAGGCTATACAGAAGTCGTCCTCATTGTTGATGACCTAGGTGATATGAGAAAAATGATGGCCAATGCCTTAAAAAGCAGTAACTTTCAAACCATCGGTGCTAAAAATGGAAAAGATGGGTTAGAAAAGGCCCTCAAATATAAGCCTGACCTTATTGTCACAGACTGGGTTATGCCCATTATGTCTGGCCCGGACCTCATACGTAAACTAAGAGAACATAAAGAGTTTAAAAGTACTCCTATAGTTCTTTTAACTGCAAAAAGTGATGAAGAAAGTAAAATTCTTGGAAGTGAAATCGGTGCTGATGGTTTTTTAGGAAAACCCTTTAATGAACACGAATTAGTAAGCGTTGTAGGAAATCTTTTAAGTCTTAAATCGAAAGAAAAAGAAGTCATTAACTTAAATAAGCATATTACGGAAAATGTCCTTAAAAGATACCTTCCTCCTGCCCTAGTCGATGATATTGTCGCTGGAAAAGTAAGCCTTAATCAAGAACCAAAGGCCATCACAGGAACAATATTGTTTGCTGATCTCTGCCAATTTACGAAAACGACTCAGAGGCTAAGGTCCGTTAAGATGTCCAGGGTTTTAAACGAGTACCTTTCTTTTATGAATGAAATCATTTACAAACACCATGGAACAATTGATAAATTTATTGGTGACGCTATCATGGTTATCTTTGGAGCACCTGTTGAAATTGTACCTCAAGAACAGGCAAAAAGGGCTATCGCTTGTGCTATGGAAATGCAAAACCGAATGTGCGAACTTAATGATAAATGGGAAACAGAAAAAATTCCTAATATTAGTATGAGGATAGGGATTCATTTTGGACCTCTCATTGTTGGTAACTTTGGTGGAGAAAAAAGAAGTGATTATACAGCTATTGGCTCTACAGTGAACCTTGCTTCCAGAATTGAAACGGCTTGTGAGCCAGGTGAAATATATATGTCCGGTGAAATTTGTGACTTTCTTGGAGAAAATGAGTTTGAGGAAGCTGGATCTTTTTCTCTAAAAGGCCTTGATGGAAATACATACCTCTATAGGCTTAAAAAAACTGCCTAAGAAATTGAGTCTCCCCAAAAATTAATATTTTTTAAAAGGGACTTCCTCCCCGTTCTTTCAACGGCCGTCCCCTTAAAAACACGCCTAAATTCTCTATTACTCATGCTTTCTAGTTCATTTTTAATCTGGCTTTTAGGCCTTTTTAAAAAAAAGTTAAGAAGGTCATTCTCTTTCAAAGTTTCAGCTATGAAACTGCCTTCCATTTCATTAACCTGAAGGGGCTTTTTATTCCAAGGACAAACATCCTGACAGATATCACAACCAAAAATTTCCCCATTAGCTTTCTCCATACCTAATGGAGAGACCTTATCCTCTTTAAAAAGTTCAATTGTATAGGTTGAAATACATTTTTCTGATTGAAGAGTTCTTGTTTCGGGATCAATGGCTTTAGTTGGACAAAGATCAATACAACGGGTGCAGGTTCCGCAGTGGTCTGTTTCAATTCTTCCTTCATTTAAAGGGAGTTTTGTTGAGAGAAAGAGAGAGCCTAGCATAACAAAGCTTCCCTCTTGGCGGCTTATAAACATTGAGTTTTTGCCAAACCAACCTAGTCCCGCCCTCGCTGCTAAGTCTCTTTCAAGAACTGGTTGAATATCAAGTGAGTGAGAAAAAATACAGTTTGGGTAGATTTTTTTAATTTCTAAAGAAATTTTTTGAAGAGAGTCCCTTAAAACATGATGGTAATCCATTCCCTCAAATCCTAGGGAATAAGAGGCCAATTTAAGACCATTCGCTTCCGGATCATCTTTATAAAAACTATCTAAAAAAGACTTTTCTTTAGCATAAGAAAAAAGAAAAACGAGAGAGGACTGAAACTCCGGAAAGAAATTGCGGACATCTTTTCTCTTTTCTTTTCTTTCATCGGCCAAATAACCTAAAGGACCATGACCATCGTTTTCCACCCAGTTTTCAAAACGGTCAAAACTTAGGGGTTTGGGGTTTTCTGTATAGCCCCAGTCGACAATGCGAAATTGGTTTAAAAAGGAAGGTGAAAGAACATCATGAAGCGTCATAATGGGGCAAGCTACCCCATTTTGCTGCTTACATCAAGCTCAAGACCTAAGTTTCACTTTAGACTATAACTTTTAGACCTATTTTTTGTTACTTTTAATGACTTCCACTCGAATGGAATTTGAAGAGCCCTTAGAGAAAAACTTCCCTTCACCCCTTGTAAAAACAATCTTGTCCCCACTTTCGAGCCCTAGATCCTCTTTTATCATATAAACAACGTCATTTTGGAGGCCAAGGTTATCTTCATCGTAATCAGTTAGGTAAAAAGGATGGACTCCCCAGTAGAGGCATATCCTACGCACCGTTTCAATGTTATTGGTAATCCCTAAAACAGGAGTTGAAGGACGAAACCTGGACATCCTCAAACAAGAATTCCCACTTTCAGTCACACTTAAGATCCTCTTGGCCCCTACTTTTTCGGCCACAAGAGAAGCCGACAGCATAACAGCTGAATCGACGTGGGAAAGGTCCATGTCTTTCAATTGGGGCCTTGGTTTTGGCGTTTTTTCTGCTTCCTTAATAATAGAAGACATCATTTTGACTGCCTCAACTGGAAACTTTCCAGAAGCCGTCTCTCCACTTAGCATTAGAGCATCTGCACCATCCCAAATGGCATTGGCAACGTCACTGGACTCCGCTCTCGTTGGAGTCACATGAGAAATCATAGATTCAAGCATTTGTGTCGCCGTGATAACAGGGACTCCACGGTCATTACACTTATTAATAATTTCTTTTTGGATTGAAGGGACCAAGTGGTTCCCAACCTCAACACCCATATCACCTCTCGCCACCATAATGACATCGGCTACCTCTAATATATCGTCGAGGTTTTCAACGGCTTGAGGCTTTTCAATTTTGGCGACAATAGGGATATGGAGGTGGAGTTTGTGAAGAATATTCATAACGTGAAGAATATCCTCTCTCTTCCTTACAAAGCTAAGGGCCACAAAGTCGATACTTTGAGTCAGGCCAAACATGAGGTCCTCATGATCCTTTTTCGTAAAACTTGGAGCACTCACGTTAGCATCTGGAAGGTTTATACCTTTATTTGATTTAAGTATTCCACCCACTTCAATTTTTATTTTATAAACGTCCCTGTCCCTTTCAACAGCTTTGGCCGTAATATAACCATCATCAAAAAGGATTCTTGTTCCGTCTTCACAGTCATTAACAAGGTCTTCGTAAATTGTAGGTATAAAACAGTCTTTATATTCAGGATAACTATCTTTTTGATCACTATGACCTATGACCCACTCAGAACCATCTTTTAAATCAAGAGGCTCTGGTAATTTATCGACTCTAATTTTAGGTCCCTGAAGGTCTAAAAGGACCGCAACTTCTCTATCCACAAGTCGGGAAGCTTCTCTGATATTTTTAATAGTTTGTTCATGCCCTTCATGGCTCCCATGACTCATATTGACTCTGGCCACGTTTAACCCGGCCCGGATA
Organism: Bacteriovoracaceae bacterium UBA7317; assembly: GCA_002474345.1. Lineage (GTDB taxonomy): Bacteria > Bdellovibrionota > Bacteriovoracia > Bacteriovoracales > Bacteriovoracaceae > UBA7317. The sequence goes on along the minus strand of DKQD01000194.1, from coordinate 7,368 downwards.
AGTTCTGCAATTTTATCAACGCTATCCGAGGAAGGACCCAACGTGCCCACTATTTTGGCCTTTCTCATTAAAACTTCCTTCTTTCAATTAGAAAAAGATACTTTAAGACCCTTTTTCTACTCAATTCTATTAAAAACCGCAAAGTTTACCACTCTTTTTCGAATTGACCACCCCTTGACCCATCATAAATCTTCATCAATTAAATCGGTAAACACTTTAATCGGCTGAGCGCCAGTCACCATTTTTCCATTAACAAAAAAGGTCGGTGTTGATCTTACACCCACAGCTTTTCCATCTTCCATATCGGCCTTCACTTGTGCTGTGTAACGTCCAGCTTCTAAACACTTTTGAAAAGGTCCTTTTTTGAGACCTAACTTCCCAGCTGAGTTAATGAGGTCCTCTTTCTTAAGGAGGTTTTGATTTTCAAACATGTGATCATGAAGCTTCCAAAAGAGCTTTTGCCCCTGCTCATTGGCACAAAGTGAAGCTTCCGCTGCCACTTGAGCATGCTTGTGAAAAGGAAGGGGAAAGTTTTTAAACACAACTTTCACTTTATCCCCATACTTTTTCTTAATCTGTTTTATGAGAGTTGCACCCTTGGCGCAAAAGGGACATTGAAAGTCTGAAAATTCAACTAGGGTTACCTTAGCGTCCTTATTTCCTTGAAAAGGAGCTTTTCCTGTTTCAAGTTTAAAAACTGGCCTTTTTGGCTTAGGTAAAACAACTGAGATAAGTCCACTTTTTTGACTACTTTCAAGCCATTCATCAATTAACTCCTTTTTCTTTAAATGGCCCAAAAATTTCTTTATCCTATCTTTTGTATGATCATTAACTTGAGTCGCTGGAATATTCCTCTCTTTGATGAAGGCCTTTATATCGGACTCTGTTGGTTTTCCTTTTCCTTTTAAAATATATTTTTCAAGATATTGATCGTTACTCAACCCCATTTTCTTAGGGTCACTCTCCATTAGCTTTTCTAAAATAAGACCCTTCAACCTCTCTCTTTGAATTTCATAAACCTTCATCCTGGCCTCAAAAAGGTCACTTTCAATTCCCTTTTCAAGTTCAGCATTCGTGATTTTTATACCTTTTACCTCAGCAACGACAGAAGGAGTTCCCGACACCTGAACAGAAACTTTTTTAACAGGACCATTTGAAGCATTACTGTTTTCATTGTGACAAGACCAAAGAAAGATCAAAAATGTGAAAAACAGAAAGGAAGGAGTTACTCTACCAAACGTCTTTAAATACCTTTGCATACTAAGCTCCATGGCAAAAAGGTGTTAATAATTTAAAGGATCGTCTTATTTTAACGATGTTGTGAAAGGTCTATCAAGGTGAGAGCGTCATTTCTTCAATGAATTCTTGGTAAACTGGGCTATCTTTTAGGAGCTCAAAATGCTTGCCTGAAGAAACTAGTTTTCCTTCCTCTAAGACTAAAATAGTATCGGCTTCCATAATTGTTTCAAGGCGATGGGCAACAATAAAAGTGAGTGATTGTCCTTGAATAAGAAGGATCACTTCTCTTAAGGCACTTTCCAGGTGGGAATCTAGGCCAGAAGAAATTTCGTCAAAAAGAACGATGGTCTTTTTCAGATAGCAAGATCTAATAGCGCAAATAAGTTGGTTTTGTCCAAGTGATAAGGACTTGGGGCTTATTTCATCTTCTGGTGCAATTCCCCAACTTTTTAAGTAAGGAATTTTTTCTTCAATCCATGTCCAAAAAGTATCAAAGTCAATAGGGTTAACTTCTTTTCCTAAATCAGTCAGGGTAATATTGAATCTTAAGCTTGCGGAAAAAATATGGGAGTCTTGAGAAACAATTCCGACTTGTTCCCTATAGGTAGAAAAAAGTTCTTTATTATTTTCACTTAAAAAAAGATCATCTTCTTTTTTCTCTCCCTCAAAAGAGAGGTGGCCCTTTTTTAAAATAATATGCCCAGAAATAATATTAAGGAGGGTTGACTTTCCCGACCCTGACAAACCAACTACACCAATCAATTCTCCTCTTTGAGCCTTAAAGCTTATTTCTTTTAGAGAAAAAATTTCTTCAGCTTGATTCACATTCCTTGATTGATCATTGGAATAACTAAAATGGGGGACATTCACGCCAAGAGCCTTAAAGCTTCTTTCCTTACCTAGCTTTCCTCCCCTCTGAGAAACATGACCTTTTTCCAGATCATCTGTAAATTCACCAATTCTATGAATTCCTGTTGCTGCCCTTTGAATGTTAGCAATTTTTCCAGCGATACTTTTTATGGGGTTAATAGACCTTTGAATAGACTCCACGAGGGCCAAAATGATAGCAGCTTCTGTAATTTTAGAGTATGGAAAGATAACGACAACCATAGCAAGAAAAACTGGATAAAGGGATTCTGCTAAAGAGTAATAACCAGCATCCCAGACATTGGCCTTTAATTGCTTTTGAAGGAAGTCGTTAAAACTAAACTCGCTCGTTTTACTCGCATAGTTTTGATGATCAGTGTAGTACATCTCTTTAACTCCACCCACCACATTGGCCACACTTTGTCCGACTTCTCCCTTGGCTTTTCTGACGCTATGGAAGACATTCCTCATATATTTTCCACCCCAAATAAGACCGAAACTTGCCACGACCTCGCATATAACTAGAGCGGTTCCCGTAATTTGGCTAATTCTTACAAAGCTAATAAGAAAGGAGAAAACAAAGCAGACATCAATGAAAATGGCCAAAGCACCTGAGGTAATAAGCTCCCTAATGGCCTGGGTATCACTCATTATTCGAGCAATAATTTCACCTTGGGGATATTCCCTTTCTGCCTGAGACTCACCCTTCGTCTCAACGTGAAGGAGCCATTTTTCAAAGACAGTATTCCTCGTCTCTGCAATGACCTGTTTGATATATTTATTAAGACAAAGTTGGTAAACCGCCCTAGTTCCGTAAATAGCAAAGAGGTAAAAAGTAAACTCACTCATCGTTTTAAAAAAGAGTTCTTCGTTCTCATAATGGCGAGGAAAATCAATGAGGAGTTCAGGAATCCTCATTCCTAAAAAGGCAGAGAGCCCAAGGCATACTAGGATAATAGCAAGGACTGGATAAACTGCCTTAAAAATAAAAAATTTAGACCATTTGTTTTTCGAAATATTCATATGTTTTACTTTTTGATCCTAAATGAAGAAGCCTTTCAGTTTCTCCACCCTCAATAATTCCCGTCTCTTTCTCAAAAAAGAGAAGCTCATCACAAAAGCGCACGGTAGAGATTCTATGAGTCGAAAGGATAAGAGTCTTTTTTCTTAGAATCTCCAATTCTTTTAATTTTTCAACAATTTCTTTTTCTAACAAAACATCGATTGAGGAAAAAGGGTCGTCCCAAATAAACCAGTCTGCACCACTTAGAAGGCTTCTTACAAGACAAAGCCTTTTCGCTTGCCCTCCGCTTAATCTTTTACCATGTTCGCCGACTTTCAGCTTAAAAAGCTCTTCTCTTGTTGGCGCTAAAAAATCGAGACCAAATAAAGTTAAAAGGTCGTATCCTTCCTTTAATTCATTTTCATTGGGTGTTTTTCCAAGAAAAATATTCGCCAACAAAGTATCGTTATAAATATAGGGGCTTTGTGCAACCAAAGAAACTTTCTCACCTTTATTTCTTAATATGTGAGCCGCCTGAAAAAGCACAACGCTTTTACCACAACCAGTGTTTCCTATAAGAGCCGTCCACTTATTGGGATCCACCTTGAAAGATAATTTCTCTTCCCAAAACTTGACTGAGAAAGTGCCTTCATCCCAAAGTTTTCCTTCAGTTATTCCTGATGGGTTTTCATTTTTAAGAAAAACCTCTTCATCTGTTTCTTTTTTCAAATCAACCAAAAGCTCATCAATTCTTCCCCATGCAGCAAAGGAGCTGACAAACACAATCCCAATCCATGAAATGAAGTGCAAAGGTTCAAGAAAAAGAAAAGCAAAACCAGAAAAAAGGACTAAAGAAGTGGCACCAAGCCCTTCAGAAAAAATGACGTAGGAACCCCAAATAAAAGAAAGACCAACACCCAAAGGTATCAAGGGAACGGAAAAGGATATCGCGACACCAGCTTTGTAAGATGAAAGGAGTTCTTTAAATGACTTATCTTTAAAGAGGCTTAAGAAGCTCTCCTCAGCGTGATAGTTCTTTATTGTCTTTTTACCCTCGTAAACTTCCATGATGTAGTTTTGAACATCACCCTGGTAGTCCAATGCTTTTCTATGATGATGCCTGGTTTTTCCAACAAAAAAGATAAAAAGAAGAGAGCTTACAAGCATTGGAATAATCGCCCAAACTAGGTTTGGGCTAAATTGATAAATCTTGGGGACCAACACCAAAATAGCAAACGTAACATTTCCTAGTTGAAGAAGTGCAAAGCCTACGAAGGCCCTCATTTGCTCAATATCAGTATAGAGGACTTGAAATAATTGTCCTGAAGAATAATTTCCGTATCTTTGAGGAGCACTGTTTTCAATCCTCTTTAAAATATCCATCCTCATATTTTTTTCAAAAACACGGGCGGGGTAGAAAAACAAAAGCCTTGAAGAAGTTCTAAAAGTTATTATTCCCAAAGCAACCCAAAAGAAAAGTGAGGTATCAATAGAGCCACTTTTATCTTTGACGAGGTCTGCAAGCTCCTTGGCCATAAAAGGTAACTCACTAGATATGCTATGAGTCAAATAAAGCATGACGAGGGCCCCGATGTAATAGGGCCAGAAGTTTAGAAATTGCTGTAGGAGGACTTTTCCAAGACCGTCTTCTAATCTTAGTTTCATGAGGTCCAATATAGTTTATATATTGTGCACGGACAAATCACCTTTACACTAAAAACGACAAAAATTAGCTCTATTTCGTAAATAAAGAGTGTTCGAGGCGTTATTTTTCACCAAAAGGTCCACCTATTTGACAGTTCAACCTTCAAAGACTATAAATCTCTACCACAAATCATTTCACTTTTGATTTTGGATCTCGAATCTATCTAGAGGAGTGTAGCTCAGTTGGTTAGAGCGCTACGTTGACATCGTAGAGGTCCCCAGTTCGAATCTGGGCATTCCTACCATTACCGAACCAAATAAATTCTTCTAATTACTCACTCTATACATTGAAAATGCCCCAAAATAAAAGCTTTTGCTGGTTCGGGAACTGAATACTTACAATTTTGAACGTGCTTTTTTTCAAAATAGGTTAGGAAAAACAAAGTGCCTTTTTTAAAATTAAATACTCATTTTAATTTTCCAGGTTTTTGGTGGAGGTCAGTATATTTAATAACTATAGTTGAGATACAAGAAATTTCTCTCCAAGCCTCATTTCCTCCAGGTCTTGAAAATGTTCCTCCTCCTCCAGTCCAGGAGGATAAAAATCCAGCAGAACTCGAAGAAGATTCTGTACTTCCTTTTTTTGCCTTTGGAAATTGTTTTGAAGATATCCCATATAAATGATTCCATCTAGTAATTTGTTTTTTTTAATCCAAGTGCCAATAAATAAGGTGTCATATCATTAGAAAAATATGGTTCTTTTTTAGAAACCTCTTTTTTTAGAAAGTGCCTAGCTTGTTCAATTTTTTTTCTAATTTTAATTCTTTCTTTACTACTTTTACTTTTAGCTTTATTGAACATACTACTTAATATAGTTAATTTGACGAACACTGCAGCTGGAATAAAGAGATGGTTTTCTGTATTTAATAAAATAAAATATAGGTGGATAAAAAACCCATATATAGCAACAATGTAAAAAAACCGCTTGTAGACTTTTTTGGATAAACTTATATTTCCTTTTAATTTATTTCCATACAAATAAATAGCGAATAGAATTACCCAGATTTTAATATCAATAAAAAAAGGTGGGAATGAATGAGTCAAGGCCAAACCTAAAATTAATAGTAAGCCTGCAACAAAAGAAAAGGAAAAAGTCCTTAGGTAGTAATTAATTGAAATATTTTCATTTTTTAGTTCGGGGTGTAATTTTGCCAAATCCTCAATGTTCTCATTTAATTCTTCTAAAATGGGTTTTTTATAATTGAAAATATGGTATCTTTTGATTTCATTTATAGTTACAGGAGCATCACCATTTATAAAAAAGTAATCTTTTATAATAACTTCTGTGCCTTTAAATTCTGAAATAGGTATCAAAGGTATTATTGTTATTACTTTTCTTCTAAACCAACTTTTTGACTTTTCTACTTTAATATCTATTTTATTATTACTAATAAGTTTAGTTAAAATAACCATCACTTCATTTTTATCAATTTTTCCGTCCCAAACTGAAGCGACAAGCTCAGGCGGATAAATTTTAAGATTATTTTCAATCCAATTAGGATTGACATCATTGAATTTTTCTTCAATGAATCTATTTATTTTTTCTTCATGATTAATTAAATCCAAAAAGAAACGATGTATAGAGAAGATAAATATAAAAAACAGGAATAAGCCGGTTAAGTATAAGTACTTCCCTCTAAATTTTTTTATATAAGGGAGGCCCTTTTTTACAGGAGTGACTTGCTCCAATCCTAGCTTTTTAATTATGTCAGGTTTTAAATAAAATGAAAGTTCAAATTTATCATCAACATTTAAATTATAAGAAAAGTATCTACCCTTTCCCTTTAAAGGGTTTTCCCACACATCATGAAAACTTATTTCAACATTTAATTTTAGAGTTTTTGAATAACTTTCGAGATAACCAGGACCACTTGTATTACGATCGAAAGGTGGATGGATAGCAAAATTATGCTTAAGATAATAATCAGAATCAATTTTGGTAATAACACTTTCGAAAATATAGTATATTCGATATCTTTTTACCTCATAGACAAATTCTTTTTCCTCTGGGAAGGGGCGCTAAATGTATTGCCCTTTATTCCAAATCATATATTGGTTTACTTTACTAAGGTCTCCATAAGTTAAAAGAGTCCATGAATCATTTGAAGGGTTATACACTTCAAATTTTTTAAGTCTTATATCCTTATTTCCTGGTAAATGGAAAAAACGTGTAACACTATCAAAATTGCCCTTGAAAAAAGCTACTAACTCTTCTTTAATTTCAAGTTCACCCTTTTTATTTAGAAAAGCTTTTACCTTTATATCTTGCCAAAAAAATTCTCGTGCTTGGCAATTAAAACTTAATGAAAAAAGTAAAATTATTGTTGCATATTTCAAAATTTTCCTTGATATATTTTTATAAATTATCATTTAAAACTTCTTAAGGTTAGGAAAAACAAAGCGCTTTTTTTATCAAAGCTACATCGCTCATTAATCAAATATATTGCCAAAAAACTCAATATTGAAATTGAAAAGACTACCAGCGCGTCCCTATTTCGCAACATACGCAATGTAAGAATAGTCAGTATCACAACAGTCATCGTATTCGTTTTGAT
>DKQD01000122.1 GCA_002474345.1 Bacteriovoracaceae bacterium UBA7317 | reverse complement strand
ATGAAAGACAGTTCCTTCATAAGTACCTTTTTTAACGTAGGCCAAAAAGTTTTTTACTGTAATAGGAGCTTTTTTAGAGTTGAGCTCTAAAGTGATATCACCCATTGTTGTTTTCAAAAGAACTTTTGGGTTACCTTTTGACGTTTTGGCCAAAAGATTTCCGTTAAGTCCAAGAATAAGAATTCCAAGAAAAAGGCCCTTTTTTAATGAGCGTAGAAATGCTGTCATGAATCCTCCCATGAATAGATAATTTCTTTAAAAGATAATGGGATAGATTATGCCATTATAAAGATATTTTTTATAGAGAAAATGTGGCCGTTACGGCGCGGTGGTCTGAAGGCCATGGGTTTCCCCCTACAGGGCCATCGTGGACGCTTGATGTCAAAATGTCTAGGGGACCTTTGAAGAAAATATAATCAATCCTATCTGAGGTTTCTTTGCTTGGCCTAAAGGGATTAGGAGTCCAGGTGTACCCCGGATGCGAAATAGCATTTGGAAACAAAGTCCTGTATGCATCTTTAAAGCCTTCTGTTTCAAGCATTTTTGTAACCGGTAGCTTTGTAGAGTGGAGCGTTCCTTTCCAGTCTATATGGGAAACAGTGTTAAGGTCACCGACCAGAAAAACGGGTGTCTCATCAAAATTAAACTTCTTTGATGAGATCTTTTTCATGACTTTTTTGAGCTCCCTTAAGCGGTGCCTTTCAAAAGGCTTTTTGCCATCTCTAACAAGGTAAGGGGTGTAGGGGTAAGGAGGTAAGTGAACATTAAAAAAACCTATTATTTCCTTTTCTTTCCCACTCACTTCTTTTGGTATTTGAATAAGGACTCCGTCTCTTTTTTTAAGCCCTCTTTTTTTAATTTTTTCTACAATCGGAAACTTTGAAAGGACACTGCTTAGCTGATCAAAATGATAATCAAGTTGAATGGCGATTTTTTTTAAGGAAAAATCGGCTTCTTGAATACCCACAATGTCAGGGTTTTCTCTTTTAATAAATTCAATGACTGCTGGTAGTCGGCCCAGACCACCGCGTTTGATATTGAAGCTCATGACTTTAAGCTCATAAGCACAAAGCTCTCCTGTTCTAAGAATAAATCCTAGAAGGATGCCAAAAACTAAAAATTTTTTCATGGGCGGAATTTAAAGCTTCATAAGATAAATGTCAAAATAAACCTAACAAAAAGTTTAATGCTCCCTTTCCCTTTTTCTTTCTAAAGCGTCAGCGGCCCTTCCCAGTCTTCTTTTCATTTTTTGAAGATCGATATCGTGAGGAGGCGGATTTATCACCTCTTCTTGTTTTTTTCTAACGGTTTCAATTTCTGGGACAACAATTTCACCCTCCCTTAAGTTTTTAAGAAGGCTTTTTGTAGAAGCATGACTTGTGTTTGTTTCCACCAGCCATTTCTCAAGGTCTTCATCTTGAACCCCTGGAGGTAACGGGGGGACGCAAGAGGGGCAACCCCATTTGCAAGGACAAGCTTCAATAATTTTATGACATAGCTCTAAGGCCTCGGTAAAAAGGTCATAAATTTTTTCACTATACCCAACGCCCCCTTCATGGGCATCAAAAAGGTAAAGAGCGCAGTCCCAATCGTCTTTGTTTTTAGTGAGGGAAACATCAGTTTGGATATCTTCTTTACTTCCCATACAAAACCCTGGAGCTGTCCTTCTTAGAAGATAGCTAAGTCCGTAGAGGGCCCCTGTTTTAAGTCTTTTGTCGGCGTTATCTAATTGTTTTTGCCACTCCCTATTGGGAAGAAGGCAAAGTCCTGTCGTTTCATATTCAAAGGGAGCGAGAGTAATAGGGCCATAGCCAATATTTTCGTAAGTCCTCTCCCTTATTTTTTTAAATAGCTTTGGTTGGCGGTTTGTGTAGATGTCTCCAAACTGGAGGTCAGATCCAAGAAGGTTTTTCTTTTCCAGGATGTCATGCATTTCAACTCTGCTTTCCCAGACTGCTTCTGTGTAATAATCGACATCAACTCTTTCAACCTCGCAAAGCTTTTTTTCAAGGTCTAGGTTAAGGGACATAAACCGTTCACCTAAGTGTTGGTAAATGGCGTCCTTATAAAGAGTTCCTCTCGCACCAATAGGGTCGATTTCTCCAATGACCACGCCCTTGTGAAAAATCTCAATATTATAATCAGTCATTCCCCTTAAGTTGACGCCTCTTGAAGGAAAGTGAACACCATCATAGCGGAGGTCACCTTCGACTTCTTTTAAAGTACCTTTTTTGAGGAGGACTTTTTTGGCCTCTTCTAAAAGAGTTGGGTCACAATGTTTTTCATACTCCCTTAAAGGGTACTCCTGGGCCATACAAGGAAGGTGCTGGAGAAAGATATAGGGGTTATCAGCATTAAGCCAGGCCTGTTCAATAGGTGCCTTTGTCATAAAGTCAGGGTTATTCACAATATACTGATCAACGGGAGCGTTCCTCCCAACAAAAACCACAGCAGCTCTTTTTCCCTTACGGCCTACCCTTCCTGCTTGCTGCCAAAAGCTCGCAACGGTTCCAGGGTGACCATTGATAATACAAAGCTCAAGGTCACCAATATCAATGCCTAGCTCTAAAGCGTTGGTGGTTATAATCGTTGTGATTTTGCCATCAAAAAGGTCCCTTTCTAGTTTCCTTCTTTCGTTAGGAAGAAGGCCCCCCCTATAAGGCTTTACTTTATCTTTTAATTGATAGTGGCCATCAGTGACGGCGCGGTAGAGCCTTTCAACTTGTTGACGGGCCTTACAAAAGCAAATTGTCCTGACCCCTTCCATAGTTGCTTTTCTTATAAGAGGGATTGCAACACTCGCTGGCCCTTTCCTAAAATAGGTGTCGCCGTGACCTTTGACTAAAGGTGGATTTGTAAAATAAAGGTCTCTTTCAGGTTTAGGGGCCCCATCAAGGCCAACAACACTGAAGGGTTGTTGGAAAAGGGCCTCAACATGTTCTTTTGGGTTTCCAACGGTTGCTGAAGAGCATACAAATTGAGGTTTACTGCCATGAAGTTCAGCAACTCTTTGAAGCCGCCTCATAACGTTTGCCGTGTGGGAGCCATAAACTCCTCTATAAGTGTGAACTTCATCGACGACGATATATTTAAGCCTTGAAAGAAAATAACGCCATCTTCTATTATGGTTAGGAAGAATACCAGCGTGAAGCATATCTGGGTTTGTTAAAATGAAGTCGGCACTTCTTTGAAGAAGTGACCTTTCTTCTCTTGGAGTGTCCCCGTCAAAAGTTCCAAGTTTTCGCTCCCTCACGATACCACTCATTAGTTGGTAAAGAGTACTTTCCTGATCCCTTGAGAGGGCCTTCGTTGGGTAAAGGAGGAGGACGCTAAATGGAGCCTTTGATTTCAGGTATTCATCAAGTATGGGGAGCCAAAAAGAAAGTGTCTTTCCGCTAGCTGTTTGACTTACGATAACTGTGTTATCTCCCTTTTTAATTTTTTGAAAAGCATCGGCTTGATGAGAGTAAAGTGATTCAATGCCTGTGTCTTTTAAGATGCCTTGAATTCCCTCATGCATATTGTCTGGGAAAGGCGCAAAAGAGCCTTTGGTAGAGGGAAGAGTTTGTTGGGCGCTAATTTCAGGAAAAAACTTTTGCTCAAAAAATTGAAGAGTTTTTTCTAAGGGGTTTAAGGAGACATTGCCAAGCATAATAAAAACCTTGTTTGAGACAAAGAGTTCCTACCACTTTTTTAAAAAGACGCCAAATGAATGAGCGGCAAATTAATTTTAAGAAGAAATAAAGCTACTCTACTGCCGTAACTTTCCAGAGAAGGTTGGAGGTTGGAGATGAAGAAGATGACCATGTGACGCCATCGCTTGATTTATAAATGATGCCATTACTACCAACTGCAACAAAAAGGGAGTCTCCATAGGTAACACCACGAAAGTCCTCCCCAGAACCGATCGATCGGTCTGTCCAATCTGTGCCGTTTGTTGAATAGATTATGGTTGTTGATCTTCCTACGGAGAGAAGTTTTCCGCCACCGTAGACAATATCCGTGAGGTTTGTGCTTACACCAGTAGTTAGTTGAGTCCAGTTAAAAAAATCACTGGACTTTATAACAAGACCACTGTCGCCAACGGCATAAAGGTTTGAACCGTCGTTTGTGATGCCTAGTAAAGACTTGTTTTGACTAAAATTTGTTCCCGAAAAGTCCCATGAACTCCCATTTGTAGAGTTTCCGATAGAGTTTCCTGTCACATTTGTGCCACAACAAGCGACTGCCACATACCTGCTATTAAAATAGGTTGAATCTGAAAGCTC
>DKQD01000186.1 GCA_002474345.1 Bacteriovoracaceae bacterium UBA7317 | reverse complement strand
TTAAGTTTCGGGGTAACTCCTGAAAACTGTCCTTTAGGTACCGTAACGCTTTTTTTAGATTGAAGAACTTTTTCCAATTCCTTTTGTCGTTCTAAAAGGACATCGGAGTCTTTTTTCGCTTTAAAAGATGGTCTACTTTTTGGCCTTTCATTTTTGGCCATTTGAACCTCGCCCTCGTAAGTCAGAAGGGAAGTGGCATTATTTGTTTTATTGTAGACAACTTGAAAATCCGTCCCGCGAACTCCAAGAGATGCTGTTTTTGTTTTGATAAAAAGAAGGTGAGACTTTTTTTCTTTAACAATCTTTTGATTTTTTTTAATAACTTTTGATCTTAGCTTTCCTTTAATAAGCGAAATAAGCCCGACTCCCTTTTTCCCAATTTGGTTAATGACCATTTTACCTTTAGGACCAAGGCTCACAGTAGATTTATCTAAATATTGAACCCGAATAAAACTCCTTTTACCAGTTAAGATGGAAGCATCTTTTTTAAAGCGGGTTCCCTTAGTGACTTTTTTTGCTTGAAGTTCCCCTAACTCTAAGACTGTAACGTTACCTCTAACAATAACGGCTTCAGCAATATAGTCCTTTGCCCACAGGTTGTGGGTAAAGAAGAAAGCTAAAAAAATAGTTATTCCTAGTTTGTAAATCACTTAGTTCTTTTTTCCTTTTTTATAGAAATTTATCTCACATAAACACTATTAACTTTATCATGTCCAAGTCCATCAGCTGATGTATCATTTGTAAATGAATTACCACCATCGGTCGAAATTGAGAGACCACCTTCTGTTCCTACATATATTTTATCAGAGTCAACGAAAATACTAACGATTTTATTTGAGCCAAGGCCTTGATCAATTTTTCTATTTGAAAAACTAGAAGCTTCATCTGTTGATATTGAAAGGCCAACACGAGTTCCAACGTAAAGGACGTTGTTACTATCTTTATAAATCTCTCCAACTATAAAATTGTAGGCAAGGCCATCTGCTGTTGTTTTTTGAAAGAAACTTGTGCCTCCGTTTGTGGAGACTTGAAGTCCCCCATCAATTGAGTTTACCGCGACATAAATGACTCCATCAGTTGCAGCGAAAACGTGATAAACTGAATTATTACTAAGGTTCGAGTTGGAAGTGGTCTTTGTTGTAAACGAGTTACCGCCATCTGATGAAGTGGAAAGACCACCACTTGTTCCAGCATAAATTACATTATTATTTCCTATAGAAACGTCACTTACTGAATTGCTACCTAAACCTTGGGAAGATGTTTTTACCGAGTATGAATCACCTCCATCAGTAGAGATGGCAAGACCCCCTCCTGTTCCAACGTAAAGGTTACCACTTGAATTTATTACTATACTAGTTGTCACCTCCCCAGAGGAATACAGAGTATTTGTTATTTTATTGGTGAAAGTTTCTCCACCATCTATTGAAGTGGAGAGACCTCCATCAGTTGCGGCATAAATAACATCATTGTTATCGACATAAACTTCATTGACGGTATTATTTCCAAGACCATTTTCTGTTGTTTTATTGGTATAAGTTTCACCCCCATCTTTTGAAATGGAGAGACCCCCGTCCGTTGCGACGTAAATATAGCCCTTACCCTGACCTGAGTTTTGATTCCAATTAAACGTATTTCCATTTGGGCCTTGTTTTCCGCAGGCCAAAACTAAAGCGATAGTAAAAAAGTAAAGAAGACTTTGTATCATTTAGTTATTTGTTCCTTTTTTCCAATCATAAAAACCTATCTCACGTAGATATCATTTATCTGGTTATGTCCTAGTCCATTTGATGTTGAATAATTTGTAAAAGACCCTCCTCCATCCTCAGATACGGATAGCCTCCAATTTGTTCCTACATAGATTTTTGATGAGTCGACAAATATACCGCGGACCACATTATTACCTAATCCTTGGGTCGTTGTCTTATTTGAAAAACTGGAACTTCCATTAGTTGATATAGAAAGACCAGAATACGTACCAATATAAAGGTTGTTATCATTGTCTTCAAAAATTTCTCCTGTTACATAATTCCCGACAAGGCCCTCAGTAGCCGTTTTTTGTGTGAAGCTTGAGCCTCCGTTCGTTGAAATTTCGAGACCAGCGTTTGTATCATTTGTCCCAGCATAAATAACTCCCATAGAGGAAATTAGAACCCTTAAAATGGTGTTATCGCTTAAGCTTGCATTTGCTGCTGTTTTGTTGATAAAGGAGCTTCCCCCATTGGTTGAGATAGAAATTCCGCCTCCAGTAGCAGCATAAATTGTTCCATCCGTACTAACAGAAACATCCCTTATCCAATTGTCTCCAAGTCCATCCGATGTCGTCTTATTGGAAAACGAATCACCCCCATCGCTTGAAAGAGAGAGGCCTCCTTTTGTAGAAGCGTAAAGAGTCCCGCTTGAATCTCCTTTTATATTTTCAACAATATTGTTTCCAAGACCATCCGATGTTGTTTTGTTGATAAAGGTTTCTCCTTCATCTTTTGAAATAGAAAGCCCCCCGTCTGTTGCAGCATAAATGACATTGTTACTGTCGACGTAAACTCCGTTGACCGCATTATTTCCAAGTCCCTCGGATACTGTTTTATTAGAATAAGTTGCTCCCTCGTCTTTTGAAATGGAGAGCCCTCCTTCTGTTGCAACATAGATATATCCCTTCGGTTGCCCAGAATTTTGATTCCAACTAAAAGCATTACCATGTGGTCCTTGTTTACCACACGCCAAAACTAAGACTATGGTAAAAAAGAAAAGAAATTTTTTCATCATTCCTTTTTATCCTCCCCAAATAAACTTGTCTCAAAGTTGAAGAGGTAACTAAGTCCAAAAGCATACTCTGTGTTTTCTAACTCTGAATAATTAGAGCCGATTAGCTCTTGATCTCCAATCTTTTCAAAACTTAAATGCCTATAGTCGTAGGTAACGAGAAGATTAGAAAGTATTTGGTAATCAATCCCTATCCCGGCACCTTGACCGGAAGCTGACTCGTCTAGATTTCCAGGCCCAGCATCGGTGTCACTTTTTAGGGTTTTACCAGCGCTTAAATAGATGGTTGTCCTTAAGGACCACAATTTGTAGTGAAAAGTTCCAAAAACTCCAAAGGCTGCTTTGCTCCATTCATCAGCAAGGTCAAGCCTGACTGATTTTTCGTAACCTCCGAAATATTCAAATCCAATATTAAAGTTTTCTAAAGGCAGAGAGGCCCTAAGGCCCATTGTGAAGTCAGTTGTTTGGAGGTTGTATTTTTGTTTTTCTTGATAGACCGAAGCCTGGCCAAAAAATTGAACACCAAAAAAGGGGTTTAGCTGGATGGCCGTTTTTGCATTTAGGGCAGTGCTTAAGCTCACAAGGCCTATGAGTGTAAAAAAGACTTTAAAAAAAAAGTTAAGGTAATTAGTCATCTTTGTTAATGCGAAATCCAATTAATAATTAAAATTATACCTGTTTTTAGAGAAATTTTTTTAAGGTGGATGGGCTTTCCTCCCCTCAATGACTTGTCAGGAAGGTGTTTCCAATGTTTTGAAAATTGATGAATGCTCATTTATTCAGAGCAAAACTCTTAACTTTTTTTCTTTTCTTTTGTGGTGTGTAGGGACACCTAAAAAATACTTGTGATAAAAACTAGGGCTTTTTAAAACGCTAACCTAAAAAGGGAGAAAATATGGGAGTACTTATTAAAGGCGGAACCATTGTAACCGCTGAAAGAACTTATCGAGGTGATATTTATACAGAAGGTGAAACCATTAAAGCTATTGGTGAGAACTTAGATGTTCCTGCTAATACTGAAACAGTTGATGCTGGTGGATGTTATGTCATGCCAGGAGGAATTGACCCTCAAACCCATATGCAACTTCCTTTCATGGGAACCAGTGCAGTTGACGATTTTTATACGGGAACGACGGCGATGATGACTGGTGGAACGACCATGCTCATCGATTTTGTTATTCCAGGCCCCCAAGTTCCTCTTATGGAAGCTTATAAAACATGGAGAGGCTGGGGAGAAAAGTCATCGGCAGACTACAGCTTTCACGTTGCTGTTACTTGGTGGGATGATAGCGTTTATAACGATATGAGAACTCTTGCCACAGAATACGGTGTCAACAGCTTTAAGCACTTTTTGGCCTATAAAGGTGCGATTATGGCGGATGATGAAATTCTTATAAAGTCTTTTGAAAATGCAAAGGACTTAGGGGCGCTTGTTACGATTCACGCAGAAAATGGGGAATTAGTTTCTCATCTTCAGCAGAAGTACTTAAAAGAAGGGATGACAGGACCAGAAGCCCATCCCCTTTCAAGGCCTCCAGAGGTTGAAGGTGAGGCTACAAACAGGGCCATTAGAATTGCAGAGATGATTGGTGTTCCTGTTTATATTGTCCACACAAGTTCAAAAGACGCTCTTGACGCTGTTGTTGCTGCTAGATTAAGAGGTCAGACCGTTTTCAGTGAGTCCCTTTCTCAGCATCTTGTGATTGATGATTCTGTTTACAGAGACAAAGATTGGAGAACTGCCGCTCACCATGTAATGAGTCCTCCTTTTAGACCTAAGAAGCACCAAGATGCTCTATGGGCGGGGATTCAGTCTGGTATGATTCAAACAACAGCAACTGACCACTGCAGCTTTACAACCGATCAAAAAATGATGGGAAGAGATGACTTCACTAAAATTCCTAACGGAACAGGTGGATTAGAAGACAGAATGACGATCCTTTGGGATCAAGGTGTCAACACTGGTCGTTTGACGATGAACCAATTTGTTGCGGTCACATCTTCAAATGCTGCCAAGATTTTTAACATCTATCCTAAAAAGGGTGCTCTTATGACAGGAGCGGATGCTGATATTATTGTTTGGGACCCAGAAGCGACGAGAACAATTTCAGCTAAAACCCACCATCAAAAAGTAGACTTTAACCTTTTTGAAGGAATGAAGGTAAAAGGCGTTAACAGAGCGACTTTAAGCCGTGGTGAAGTGACTTACCTAGATGGTGATATCAGGGCCAAAAGAGGCGCTGGACGTTATATCAATAGGCCGTGTAATGCTCCATTTGTTGAAGCAACGAGAAAGAGACACGAGTACCTTCAGCAAAAGCCAGTTGAAAGATCGTAAAACTTTTTTAAATAAATAAGATCTTAAAAAGAAGCCGCCTTTTTGGGCGGCTTTTTTTTCTTTAATTACTAACTTTTAAAACGATCTTTCCAACAGTCCTTCTTTTATGCATAAGTTGGAAAGCATCTCTGACTCCAACTATTGAAAAGGGGAGCTCTTTTGAAATCGTTGGACTTAGTTTTAGAGGTCCTTCACAATCTATAAAATCATTTCTTAGCTCTTCTAAAAAAGGTGCGCTTTGGGGAAACCTGACCCAAAATAATTCTCGGTTTTTTCTAAAAAGATTAAGGCCCATTCTTCTTTTTATTCCAGCTTTTACCCAATCACCAAATTGCCCTCCAATCGTCACATAAGGAGACAGTTCATTAATTAAATTATTTTTTAAAATAAGGTTCTTATAATCATGAACTCTATCCTTTTCGGAAAGAGACGTTACACAATCAAAAACCATATGAAAGGTTAAACTTTTTTTTCCTTTTAACTCATTTGGGTTTTTTAAAAGGGCTATGGCCTCTTTTAATTTTACTAATATTTCTTCAGGTCCTTTTTTATAATCAATAACTTCATCTGCTCCAAGGCCTGAAACAAAAGACTTATTCTCTCCACTGCAAATAGCGACGACCTTCATCCCCATTTTTTTCGCCACCTGAACAGCGAGATGGCCAACACCCCCACTAGCGCCAATAATAAGAATTAAATTTCCAGCTTTTTGGTTATAATCGTATTTAAGAGCTTGAAGAGAGGTGAGACCGGATAAAGGAATAGTCGCAGCTTCTCTAAGTTTTAAGTTTTTTGGTTTGAGGGCCACCTGATCGATAGGTGCCAAAATAAAATCTCTAAAGCTACCATGCATTGGTGGCATAGTTCCAAAAACCTCATCTCCAGGGGAAAAGGGACAAT
>DKQD01000161.1 GCA_002474345.1 Bacteriovoracaceae bacterium UBA7317 | reverse complement strand
AGAGGCAATCAAGAAGGGTTGGACACCCATATCGATCAACCGGTTAGGAGCTGAGGCGGCATCATTGGTGTGAAGAGTAGAAAGGACAAAGTGACCTGTTAAAGAAGCCTCGATGGCCATCATAGCAGTCTCTTTATCCCTTGTTTCACCAACCATAATGACATCGGGGTCTTGCCTTACAATAGCCCTTAATGCTCTAGGAAAAGTGAGGTCAATTTTCTGGTTAACCTGAATTTGAGAAATACCCCCCATTTCATATTCGACTGGATCTTCAACAGTAATAATCATTTTGTCAGGACTGTTTATTCTATCAAGCAGGGCAAAGAGAGTTGTGGTTTTCCCTGAACCTGTGGGTCCAGTCACGTAAACAACACCATGCTTTCTTTTTGAGAGAGCGTCGAGGTCTTGAAGAACTTTTCCGGTGAAACCAAGGAATTCGAGGTCCATGATCTTGCCACTTTTCTCGAGAACCCTCATAACAATTCTTTCCCCATTTTGGATAGGGACCGTACTTAAACGAATGTCGACATCTTTACCGGCCATTTTAATTTTTATACGGCCATCTTGGGGCAACCTTTTTTCAGCAATATCGAGCTTGGCCATAACCTTAAGCCTAGAGCTTACGGCTGCTTGTGTTTTAAGAGGTTGTCTTAAAATTTCAGTCATAATTCCGTTAATTCTAAACCTGTAGATGACTTCCTTCTCATAGGGTTCAATATGAATATCTGAACAGCGTTCTTTAACGGCCCTAAAGATAATGGAGTTTACAAAGCGGATAACGGGAGCTTCATCAGCACCAGCATCTAAAATATCTATTGGTCCTTCAAGGTCAAGGTTTTCCTCAAACTCATCTTCTAGGGAATCGACGATATTTTTGTTCGCCTTTTCATAAACTTTGTTAATCGCGTCTTCTATGACACTTGATTCCGCAACAGAAATAGAAATATGTTTTTTAAATATTTCTGTTAGATCTCCAACGATATCTGATTTTAAAGGGTCACTTAAAACGACAGTGAATTCATCATCGGTCTGGAGGAGGGGGAGGACCTCTTTTTGTTTAGCATAGTTAATGGGGATCTCTTGAGTAAGATCAGGATCTATTTCATCCACATTAATTTCATCTAAATAAGGAATCTCTAGTTGGTAGCAAATAACTTTGGTAATATCCTGAGGCTTTATATAGTCTTTTTGAAGAAGGATTTCTCCAAGAAGCATTCCTGTCACTTCTTGAATTTGCAATGCTTCCTCTAGCTGATCTTGTTTGAGGTCTGTAAACCTAACGAGGAGTTCACCAATTCTTTCCTTTGGTTTTTCAAGCCTTCTTAATTTATCCTCAGAGATCTCCAATTTCTGCTCCTCTTTTTAATAGACACTTATCTCTGTTTTGCTCTTTCAATAGCTTTTTTGATATCTCCAGTTGTACCTAAACCATCTAGCTCTGGCGGAACTTTGCTAGGCGCAGAGCTTTGGCTTTTAACTTTTTGAAAAATAGCTTTATAGTCTGGGATATTTTTTTTATTTTTATTGGTAAGATCCACTTCGTTACTATCTTCAGAATTTGTTTGAAGTGTATCATTTCCTCTATATTCCTTTCCATCTTCCTCGTCAAAAAGAGGACCTTTTTCCTGCTCATTTGCCTTTTGGTAAAGACCCTTAACAGTTGTCTTGAAAGGATCATTTTCTCCAAGAGACCCTTTAAGATGAAGATTTCTTCTATTAAGAAGATTCTTTAATGTTTTCGCTGTTTTCTTCTCGTAAGTCGATAAAATCTTCGGTGTTAAGAAGAAAAGAAGGTTAACCTTGGCAAGTGATCTTTCTTTGTTTTTAAAGAGCCAACCCACAACTGGTATATCTCCAAGGAGGGGAACTTTATTTGTTTTAATTGTCTCTTTATCTCTCATGAGGCCACCCATAGCAATGGTGTCTAAGTCTCTAACAACAACCGTTGTATTGGCCATTCTAAGTGTCGTTGCATAACCGCCAGAACCACGTATTTCCCTACCTGAGAAGTCTTCGATTTTTTGCTCAATTTTTAACTTAACAAAACGGGTTACCTTATTAATTTGTGGGGTAATTTTAAGAGAGAGCGTAACTTTCTGGTTTTTAATCGAGGTTGAGGAGCTTCCATTGGCCGCATTTGTTTTTTCAGGAACTGGAACACTTTCACCTACTTCAAAATAAGCTTCTGTGTTATCGAGCGCCAAAATTTGAGGCGTGGCCAGAACATTAGTATTACTATCTGTCGCAATGGCAGTGATGAGGGCATTAACAGAGTTAATTTTAACTTCGCTTCCACCTACATTTGTTGTGTATGTTTTTCCAAGTCCACCACCAATGAAGAGTCCACTTAAATTTGTTATTCCGGTTGTTAAAAGGCCAATGAGGTCGTTATCAGAGTTTAAACCGTATCTTTGGGCATTCCCCGTACCATAAGCACCACCAATTTTAACCCCAAACCCTTTGTCTTTATTGATCTGAGTTTCCATGATCATGCCCTCGACGTAAACTTGGTCCCTTGCTACATCGAGTTTTTTGATGACGGTTTTTATCGTAAGGTAATCAGTGGGAGAAGCTGTTACAACGAGTGCGTTATTCGATTTGTCTGCAGTGATCTTTACGGCCTCATTAAATAAAGTTCCTCCGGCAGATCCCCGGCTGAATCTAGATCCCGACCTGCCTCCTCTTGAACTGCTAACAAGAGCAGAGAGCGTTTTGGCCAGGGTTTCAGCATCTCCATGGTTTAAATAGTAGACATGAATTTTTCCACCGCCCGAGGCAATGAGTTTAACATCTAGCTTTTTGATAAGGTCTCTTAATTGTTTGGCACCCTCTGCATTGGCCATAGCTATAATAGCATTTGTTCTTGGTTCGGCAATTATCTTACTTATGTTTTCACCTTTTTTGTTTCCTCTTGATGAACGTGAGCGTCCACCTGAACGACCTTTAAGGATTTTATCTAGGAGCTTGGCGATTTCTTGAGCCGAGGAGTGTTTTACTTTAATGATTTGGAGGGACTCTTCGTGGCCAGGTACATCAATAAACTTAATGAGTCTAACCAATCTGTTTATATTGGCCCCTGTATCTTGAACGATAATGGTGTTGGTTTGTTTAATATCGATAATTCTTCCGTACCGAGACATAAAAGGTCTAAAACTTCTTGTAACCTCAGTACTATTGACGTTTTTAAGGGTTATAATCCTCATGACGTAGTTTTCAGTTTCCGGAGTGTAGGTGCCTGTATAAATTTTGGTCGGCGTATACCGGATGTCTCTCGATTGAACAATTTTATAAAAAGACCCAGATTTAACTAGAGTATAGCCATTAATATTAAGTGCCGTTAAATAAGCTTTCCAAGCATCACCAACAGTGATCGCGGTAGGCGCCATAATGCTTACCTTACCTTTTAAGTCTCTATCTAAGATGAGGTTGATTCCCGTTAATTTTTGCATGTGTTTTGTTAAATCAACGAGGGTGGTTTTTTCAAAATCAAAGCTTTCTACAACTTCGGGGCCAAATGCTGTTTCTGGATTGAGGTTTACATACTCATCAGACTTTTTAACACCTTTTAGATTTGATATACCAGTACCTCTCCCAAAAACGTCATTGGGGTCCGCTGGTCCTCCTCGAAGACTCCCTGAGGACGAGTTGTATTTTGTTTTACTTTTGTACTTATTAAATTGAGAGAACCCATCTCCTGCAAACAGCAATGATAAAATCATTGGCAAATAACGAAGCCAAGGTTTTTTGAGTATTTCATATCTTTTCATCTTATAAGACCCTTTTTAAAGATCAGCCTTCTGTGAGGACTTTTCTATGAAACATATTCTTTTTAATTTAGCAAAATGTCTTATTGAAAATATTTCGTAAACTTTTATTTTTTCTTTTAATAAAACTCATAATCTTTTTCTTGTTTCTGACCATCCTTTAAAATCGTGAGGGAAAGATTGTCGATATCTTTTATCTTTCCAAAGAGAGTCAAAATTTCATTGATGTTTTCTATCTTTTTCCCATTGATTTCAGAAATTATATCTCCATTTGAAATATCTAACTGGCTATAGATACTTCCTGGAACAACATCTGTCATTTTGAACGAAAGGCTTCCATCAGGGTTTTTTATCTGAATGGCCCTGGCTTGTGTTAAGACATTTTGAATATTTTTGAGAGCATTATCTCTTACGGATTTCTTTATTTTAAAGTTATTTCCGACACTTGTTATGCCTTTTTTCTTTTTGTTAAGTGCTTTTTTTCCTGCCGATTTTGATAAAACTTTGATTTTTTTCTTTTTAAACTTCTTTTCAAACCTCTTATCTCTATTCTCTATGTATTCGCACCGGTTTTTCTTTTTATTCAGGACGATTATTCTTAACCTTTTAATTTTTCCTAATTTTCCAATATTTTTAATCTCAAAACCTTCTCTAATGCTTTGGATCTTCTTTTTTCCTGGGATACGAACTGTTGCAAGTGATTTTTTGGAGTTTTGAAGAACAATTGTATTTATGAGTTTAATGGGAAGAGAGCTCTTGACCGTTGCTTCAGAGCAATTGAGAACCTTTTGAATTTTTTTGACTTTCTTTTTCTTGGCAACAACCTCTTTTTTCTTTTTCTTCATTTCAACATTGAAAAGGTTGTTACTCGATATTGCGTTCAAATTAACTGAAACTTGTTTTTTCCGGACAACGCCACTCGATACTTTTTTGATTTTTGTCGGAAAAGCTTTTTTTATAATGAGGGCACCCGTCTTACCTAAGGTATAGCAAATTGAAAGAGTAAAAAAGAATTGAAATGATTTATGGAGGAACTTCCTATTTGTCGGTGAGAAAAATATTTTAGTATAGTTTTTTGATTGAAAAAGAGGAAGAAATTTCCTCAGCTTTTGTCCCATATCTTTTAAACGTAATGAAGGTGCTTTTATCCCATGCCTGGGAG
>DKQD01000160.1:8079-8737 GCA_002474345.1 Bacteriovoracaceae bacterium UBA7317 | reverse complement strand
TATCACCTCTCTTTTCAAAAACTGAGGCTTCAATCCCACGCCTTTTTAAAAAAATGGCCAACAAAGACCCAACCAGGCCACCACCGATAATTGCAAATCGCTTATTTTTTGTTTTCACAGATGATCCTTAAAAATTTGAACTAAACGATACACATCTTCAAAGTTATTGTAGAGAGGAACAGGTGTAACTCTAAAAATGTCTGGCTCCCTAAAGTCAAAAATAACTCCTTTCTTAGTAAGAGTATTTAATAAATTTTTTGATCCATTTGGAACCCTCAAGCAAAGCATACTTCCTCTTTCTTTTTCTGGAGTCACCACATGGCATTTTTCCCCGCAGTTTTCTTTTAAAAGGAATTGGAAGTAGGAGGTCAATTCATCACCTTTTTTTCTTAAGGCCTTCATTGTTGCTTTTTCAAAGAGCTCCATTGAAGCTCTAAGAGAAGCTAATTGAAAAATAGGTGGATTACTTAGCTGCCAAGATTCAGCATTTCCAATTGCTTTAAATTCGCGCTCCATTAAAAAGCGTCTTTCCTTATCGTGACCCCACCAGCCTTCAAAACGAGGAATCTTGTTGTCTCCATGATGATTTTCATGAACAAAACACCCGGCTAAACCTCCAGGCCCCGAGTTAAGGTATTTATAAGAACACCAAACAGCA
>DKQD01000160.1:3561-7771 GCA_002474345.1 Bacteriovoracaceae bacterium UBA7317 | reverse complement strand
TATTTATAAGAACACCAAACAGCAAAGTCGACATTCCAATCATGAAGATTAAGAAGTAGGTTTCCAGCACCATGAGCTAAGTTAAATCCAGCCAGTGCACCTCTTTCGTGAGCTTTTTTTGTAATTGATTTAAAGTCAAAACATTGACCTGTTAAGTAGTTAACATTTCCAAGCATAACAAGGGCAAGCTCATCGCCTAATTCATCAATTTTATCCAAAATATCTTGAGGACGAAGGGTTTCTTCACCCTCACGAGGAGCTAATTCAACGATGGCATCTTTTGGATTAAAACCATGAAACTTAGCTTGAGAATCCACAGCATATTGATCTGAAGGAAAGGTATTTGGCTCAATCAGAATTTTGTAACGCTCCTTAGTCGGCCTATAAAAAGAAACCATCATTAAATGAAGATTAACGGTAAGAGTGTTCATCACAACGACTTCTGAAGACTTTCCCCCAACAAGGTTGGCCATACTGTCAGTGAGAAGCTCATGGTAAGAAAGCCATGGATGACTACTCTTGAAGTGTCCCTCTACACCGTATTTTGCCCAAGCATAACACTCGTCATTTATATATTCTTGAGCATTTTTAGGCATGAGCCCCAGAGAGTGACCTGCAAAATAAAGAACTTGCTCGTCAGAGTCTTCTTTTTTTGGAAAAGAAAAACTTTTCCTAAAGTGAGACAAGGGGTCATTGTTATCTTTTGTCTTGGCAAAATCTATTGAAGTATCATTCATCAGAGAATTCATTTTTTAATTCCTCATTTTTTAATTTATTGAAAAACCCACTTCCCCAATTCCTTCCACCTTAAGAAGACAATTCATACCACTTTCCATCATAACAGCTGCTGTAGCTGCTCCAGCAAGAACAATTTGTCCTGCTTTCAAATTTATGCCTCGAGAAGTCGCTAGGTGGCTCAACTCTACTAATGATTGAAAAGGATTCCCAGAAATATCTTTAGAAGACCCAACCTGGCTAAGTTCCCCATTAATAAACATTTCCATTTTTAAGTTTTCAAAATCTAATTTTTTGAAATCTTTCAACTCAGGACCCAAAACAAAATGGGAAGATGAAGCATTATCTGCAATAACATCTTCTAAAGAAAAATATTTAAATTGGGTGTAACGGGAGTCCAAAACCTCTAACGCAGGATATACTGCGCTACAAGAATCTATGGCATCTTTAAGAGTTAAAGGAGATTCAATATCCCTCTTTATTAAAAAAGCGATTTCAGGCTCTACTTTTGGATGAATCATTCCTTCCATTGAAAAGCTGCCTTCATTAGATATTTCCATCTTGTCGGTCAAAAACCCATAAAGTGGCGAATCTAGGTCCATTTGTTCTCTTTTGGCTTTTGAGGTTAAACCCATTTTATAACCTCTTAGGAACTCTCCTTTGTCAAAGCGGTGTTTAGACCCCATATCCTGGATTTTGTAGGCATCCTCAACAGAGAAATCTTTAAACTCTTTGCTTATCTGCTCGATAGGGCTTGCTTCAAGCCTAGCGTCAGTCAATTTTCCTGCCAATTCAGTTCTTTGAGACTCCTCCACAATTTTCTCCTTCAAAATTCGAAATAAAGTTATGAATAATTTTACTTTTTTTTTATAAGAATGAATATTTAATATAAACTGATAAAAAGCCCTTAAAGAGAGCCTCTAATGTTCATTGAACCTGATTCAAAGATTTATGATATTTCTCCAACTATTTCAAAGGATATCGCTGTTTTTCCTGGAGACACTCCTTTTGAAAGAGAGGTTCTTATGTCTTTTGAAAAAGGGGACCACCTCCATCTCTCTACAACTCGATCAACGCTGCACATAGGAGCTCACGCTGACGCACCAAACCACTATCACCCCAAAGGACAAGGTATTCATGAAAGGGACCTTCACCTTTACTTGGGGTTATGCCAAGTCATTTCAGTTAAACTGAAGCCCAAAGAAAGAATTATTCCAAGTCACCTTGAAGGTCAAAAAATTAGGGCTCCAAGAATTCTTTTTAAAACAAGTTCATTTAATAACCCTGACAATTGGAATAATGACTTTAACTCTTTATCACCTGAACTTATAGAATGGTTAGTAACAGAAAAAGTTAAACTTGTAGGAATCGATACTCCCTCTGTTGACCCGTCAGATGATAAGGTCCTCCATTCTCATAATTGTATCTACGAGAATAATCTTGCTATTTTAGAAGGGATTATTTTGAAAAATGTTAAAGACGGTCTCTACACATTAGTAGCGCTTCCACTAAAAATAAAAGATGCCGACGCAGCTCCAGTTAGGGCCATACTTGTAGAGAATAAGGAAAAATAAATGAAAAAAATTCTAAACTTTATTAATGGTGAGTTTGTTGAGCCGACATCCAAAGAATACCTGGAAAATGTTTCTCCTATAAATGGGGACATCTATTCACTCATTCCAGATTCAGATGAAAGAGATGTCCAAAAGGCACTCAGAGCTGCTGACAAAGCTTCTCTTGGCTGGGCTGAAACACAAGCCTCTGACAGGAGTCAAATTCTTCTTAAAATGGCTTCTATTATTGACTCCAAGAAGGATGAACTTGCAAAAGCAGAAACCATTGATAATGGAAAGCCTATTAAACTCTCTAAAAAAGTTGATATTCCAAGAAGTTCATCAAATTTAAAGTTTTTTGCTGAAATGATTTCTCAATTTAAAGGTGATCATTTTCCTTCAGAAGAACATGTATTTAATTATACAGTTAGAAAACCCTTGGGAGTCGTCGCTTGTATATCTCCTTGGAACCTTCCCCTTTATCTTCTTACCTGGAAAATTGCTCCTGCTCTTATTACAGGAAATACAGTCGTTGCTAAACCATCTGAAATAACGCCGATGACAGCTTTTTTATTGGGAGAAATTGCTAATGAAGCGGGACTTCCAAAAGGCGTTCTTAACATTATTCATGGAACTGGAGAAAAGGTAGGCTCTCCCCTTGTCTCCGACCCTCTTGTCAAAGGTGTATCCTTTACAGGTAGCACCCTAACAGGAAGATCAATCGCAGAAAAAGCCGCTCCCTCATTTAAAAAAGTCAGCCTAGAAATGGGTGGCAAAAACCCCAATATCGTTTTTGAAGATTGTGATTTTGAAAAAGCTGTTAATACAACTGTTCGCTCGAGTTTTGAGAATCAGGGACAAATTTGTCTATGCGGTTCAAGAATTTTTGTTCAAAGATCAATTTATCAAAAGTTTAAAGAAGCACTTAAGGAAAAGGCCTCAAAAATGGTTATTGGAGACCCACTTTCAGAAAAAACTGATTTGGGGGCACTTGTTTCCAAAG
Organism: Bacteriovoracaceae bacterium UBA7317; assembly: GCA_002474345.1. Classification (GTDB taxonomy): domain Bacteria; phylum Bdellovibrionota; class Bacteriovoracia; order Bacteriovoracales; family Bacteriovoracaceae; genus UBA7317. The sequence goes on along the minus strand of DKQD01000160.1, from coordinate 4,480 downwards.
GTCATTTTGATAAAGTAAGCTCTTACATTGACCTTGCTAAAGAAGAAAAAGGAACTGTTTTATTTGGAGGTGAAAAACCAAATTTAGATACCTCTTTAAAAGATGGCTATTACTTAAAACCAACACTCATTGAAGGCCTTGACCCTTTTTCAAGAACAAACCAAGAAGAAATTTTTGGACCGATAGCTTCCATCACTCCTTTTGATTCAGAAGAAGAAGTCTTAAAGTGGGCCAATAGTACAACTTATGGTTTAGCAGGAACTATATGGACACAAGATTTAAAAAGGGCCCATCGTCTTGCGAATAAGGTTAATTCAGGAATTTTATGGGTTAATTGTTGGATGAAAAGAGACTTAAGAACACCTTTTGGAGGTCTTAAACAATCAGGAGTAGGAAAAGAAGGTGGTTTATACGCTCTCAATTTTTTTACAGAAGAAAAAAATATTTGTGTAGATTTTAGTTAAATTAATCTTTAGAGGAAATAATGACAAAAGAAACAATTCATTCAAATCAAGCACCAGAACCCGTTGGAGCCTACCCTCACGCCCGAAAAGTCGGAGATCTTCTCTTCCTGTCAGGGATAGGTCCAAGAAAAAAGAACTCAAAGGAAATTCCTGGAGTCACTCTTAACGATGATGGGACAATTAAGTCTTACAATATTGAAGAACAATGCCACAGCGTTTTTCAAAATATAAAGTTTGTTCTTGAGGACTCAGGAGCCAGCTGGGACAGTCTTGTGGACGTTACTGTCTTTTTAACTAATATGAAAGATGACTTCCCAACCTATAATAAGATTTACAAAGAATATTTTAAAGACAATAGACCTTGCAGAACCACTGTAGAAATTAGTTCATTGCCAACACCAATTGCCATTGAACTGAAATGCATCGCAAGCTTGGCTTAACCTTTAAATTAGGAT
>DKQD01000160.1:0-3146 GCA_002474345.1 Bacteriovoracaceae bacterium UBA7317 | reverse complement strand
GTTGGGAATAAATGTGTTTGGAAAGATAGAAACTTTATCGTTATGGTTATTGGTGGACCCAATAGGAGGGAGGATTATCACATCAATTCTGATGAGGAGTTTTTTCATCAAATAAAAGGTGATATTACTTTAAAATATATTGATAAAGATGGTTCTTTTAAAGAAGTAGAGATTAAAGAAGGAGATATCTTCCTTCTTCCCCCCAAAGTGCCTCATTCACCTCAACGTCCTGAAAACTCTATTGGTATGGTAATTGAGAGAGTCAGAGGCCCTAATCAAAAGGATGGTTTTGCGTGGTATTGCCGCCAATGCAACAATAAACTCTATGACCATTATCTTCATGTATCAAATATCGAAACTCAACTACCCATCGTATTCAAAGACTTTTACTCTAATGACCAACATATAACCTGTGGTAAATGCGGATACAAAAATATCAAGGTATAAAATGGATATTTCAAATATAAAAAAAATTGACGTTCATACTCATATTCTTCCTCCAAATATTCCAAAATTTAAAGATAAGTTTGGCTATGGAGGCTTTATCCACCTTGATCATGACCACCATAATTGCTGCGCCAATATGGTAAGAGACGATGGGTTCTTTTTTAGAAAAATAGAGTCCAACTGTTGGTCACCTGAAAAGAGGATTGAAGAATGTCTAAAGACTGGTGTTCATAGACAGGTTCTTTCCACAGTACCTGTCATGTTTTCTTATTGGACTAAACCTCAAGATGGTCTTTATATAGCCCAGTTTCTTAATGATCATATTGCAGAAGTTTGCCAAAAGTGGCCTTCAAACTTTTTTGGTCTTGGCACTCTTCCCATGCAAGATACAGAATTGGCGATTAAAGAACTTGAAAGATGTATGAAAGATTTAAACCTCCAAGGAGTTCAAATAGGCTCTCATATTAATGAGATGAATTTGAATGACCCTGCCCTTTTTCCTATTTTTGAAGCAGCCCAAGAATTAGGTGCCTCTATTTTTATCCACCCCTGGGACATGATGGGAAAAAGTGAAATGCCAGATTATTGGTTGCCCTGGCTCGTTGGCATGCCTGCTGAAACATCAAGGGCCATTTGTTCAATGATTTTTGGTGGAGTCTTTGAGAGGTTACCAAGGCTAAGAGTTGCCTTTGCCCATGGTGGCGGCTCTTTTCCTTCTACCATTGGGAGGATAGAACATGGCTTTAATGTTAGACCTGATTTATGCGCAAAAGATAATCAGAAAAACCCAAGGGATTATCTTAAGTCTTTTTTCATAGATTCGCTTGTTCATGATAAAAGTGCACTTAAATACGTCGTAGACCTTTTCGGAGCCGAAAATATTATGCTCGGAAGTGATTATCCATTTCCACTGGGTGAACATCACCCGGGTTTATTAATTGAATCTATGACTGAGTTTGATGATAAGATAAAGGGACAATTACTCTATCAATCTGCTCTAAGATGGCTTGACCTCTGAGCCATCTCTAGCTTCTTTTCTACTTTCTTAGCTTTTTTAATTATCCTATAGATAAAGTAACCTGGAACATAAGTGAAAGCGATGAAACCAATAAGTATATAGGCCGTATAATCATCTTCAGAACCTTGAACAGCTCCAACGCAAGCCGGACAGGCCATGGCTTTGGAAGAAATCAAAGCCATGGTAGTTAAAAAGAATATTTTTATTTTGTTTAACATAATTTCACAGAAGGTAAATAAACGTAAAAACAAGAATCCAGACTAAGTCGACAAAGTGCCAAAACAAGCCTGCCAACTCTAACTGGTTATAATTTCCATTATCAAAAACACCCTTATGGGCCAAGTTATACATTTGACATAAATAAAGCGTTCCCATCAAAACATGCAGTCCATGGAATCCAGTAACTGAGTAGAACGTAGACATGAAGTGATGATATGTGACTCCTTTATACACAAAAGGCGCTCCAAACTTCATATTTTGCATGTAGAGGATGGTGTATTCATAAACTTGAAGACCTAAGAAAATAAATCCTCCTAAAATAGTTAAGAGAAGCCACTTCTTCATCTTATCTCTATTCTTCATTCTACATGCGTCAATTGACAGAACCATTGTCACCGAACTGCAAATAAGAAGAAAGGTCATAAAAGCTGGTAAATCAACTCCACCCAAAGCTTCAATTGGGTTAGGCCAATCTTTAGTAGCCCTTAAAATCGCATAAGCTATAAGTAAACCTGCAAAGCTCATCGCATCTGTAACAAGAAAAATCCACATGGCTATTTTGCCTGGCGTAGCTTTTCCAAACTGAGGGTCTTCTGGGTACGTTAGCATTTCAGCTGGTCTATTATTTGCGTGAGCGCCCATTTTTTCTCTCCTAAATTAGCTTTTTACTCTTTATCGAGTCCCTTTGGAAATTTATCATACCCTATAGATTGCAAATATTTAACTAGAGCGTTCATTTGTTTTTCTGGGTCTCCACCAAAAATAGTATCCTCCAAACTTTCTCCTCCTTCCCAGAAGGATGGCATTCTTGTGCCAGGCATAATAGTCTGAGGATTTTCAAACCATCTTTTTATCCAAGTTGGTCTTAACCTCAACTTGGAGTAGTGGAGATTAGGAGCTTGAGCTTCTTCACTATTAAAGCCTCCTGAGTGACAAGAAACACACTCTAAAGCATTCCAAAGTTTTTTAGCTCCTTCCTCTTCTCCAGGCAACCATTCAACTTTTCCGACCCTCTTTACAAAAGTTTGTCTATTGGCCTTGTATTGGAACCCGGTTACAATTTTATTTATCTGATCATTAGTATAATGATAACTCGGCATTCTAACCTTTAGCCAGGGTCTTAAGGTATGAACATTGTTTAAGAAATAGTGGAACCAATTGGCACGCACTCTCCATCCTTCACCGTAAAGTCTAGGTGGCCCCTCATTTATATCGTCTTCATACAAGGATAGTATATCTCCGCCCCAGAAGTTTTCACCATTTTCGTCATTATATTCGTCTGTCATTTTATGATTAATTTTATGACACCCAATACAATTAAAATGGTTAACAACCTTCATGCCTTCAGCCCACTTAGATTCTTCTGGACTTAGGTTTTTTCTTCCTTGAGGAGGAACGTAGTCACTTACTTGACCTAAGAGAGCAGTTGTCATGGAAACAGATTCCTCTTTGGTCATATGGA
>DKQD01000211.1 GCA_002474345.1 Bacteriovoracaceae bacterium UBA7317 | reverse complement strand
GTTTCTTTTCCTTATCACGTTTCAAAAAAATATTGATTTATTATTTGATAAATATATTCATATCATTTATTTCTTTTCACTTGGCCTTTCATCATTTGTTATTAAAAGGTTCTATATTTTGATTCATTATGGAGGTCTTAACTTTTTAGACTATATATCAAAGGGCATGGGAAGACCTGATGATTTTCACTACGAATACGATTCTGATAAATATAATGAAGAATCCTTTAAGGTTAAAAAAGCTCTTAGTAGTTTAGGGTTAAAAGACTCTTTTTCTAAAGAAGAAATTAAAAAAGCCTATCATAATTTGGCCAAAAAGTTTCACCCCGATGTTTCGGGCAATCAGGAAGATTTTAAAAAAATTAAAGATGCTTATGATTACCTTATGAGTAGAGGTTAAAATAAGGGCCATTTTTTATTGAATCCATTGATAGATTTGAGGAATTTGATTTATTTTTATGGCCCTTTCTCCTCGACAAGAGCCTGGATCGCAGTACTTAATCTTTTTACAGTGGTCTTTATAAATAAAATCCCTTTCACCACTAAAAAGGATGCCTTCAACAAAACCCCTATCAAAATTAATAACGGGGGACCCGCTATTTCCTTTAAAAGTGTCTGACTCAAATTCAAAAAAAAGGGGATGAGAGCTTTTTCTTAGAGTTGATTGAAGGGATATTTTCAATGGGTGACCGAGAGGGTGGCCCATAACAAGTAGGTTAGGGTGGCCAGAAATATCCTCAGCTTTAAAAGGACGTATTTTCATGGGTTTTCTTTTAAGGGGGACGGTTTTTAGCTTTATGATGGCGTAATCAAGAATGGAGTGTTCTTCAGACAAAATGCGCTCGCATTCAAAAACGTTATTTTCAGGAAAGGTTTTAAAGGCTTGATCCTTTTTTTCAAGTTTAAAGTCAAACACCCAAAGGTTCTCTTGGCAAAGGCTTTCCTCTTCAACACAGTGACGGGCGGTCGCAAGAATTCCAGGGCCAATTAAAAAGGCCGTGCATTCGCTTAATTTTTGCCTTAAAGAAAAATCTTTTTCTAGTGAGGTCATCGGTTGGCAAAAGGGAAGCTCATCTGGGTCATGATTTGACTTTTTAACAATGTAAGAAGGCCCTACTTTTTGAAGGGCTTCTTTGGAGACCATAGCAGAAATGGAGCGGGACCATTCTTTTATTTCGGGTAATGTGTCTTTGATTTGGTAGTAGTCAATTAAGTTATTTTTACCGTAGATAATATGTTCTCTGCTTAGGGAAGTTTTTATAAATCCCATTAAGGTTAAAAAGAGTGTGACGGTGGTGAAAAATCCAATATTCAATGATGATCCTTAAGGTTTAAGTCTTTAAAAAAAATGTTTCCTAATAAGAGGGTCGCAATTATGCTTTAAAAAAAAGGGCATTGCAAAACCTTTTTTGCCGCAAGTTTTTTTTAGGGAGAGTTAAAATTTTAAAAGGGATTATAAGTTCGTAACAAATTCATTCCTCGCAAGGGGGGGAGGGGAAATTTTTGCAAGGAATGAACGTTCGGTTAATCATTAATTAAAAAAATAATTCAAATGGGGAAATTGAATTACTCTCAGAACTCGTATCTTGAAACATGAATCTTTCTTCCATAGTTTTTAGTCGTTACTTTTCCATAAGCACAGCCTTTCGCGTATGAAGATTTAGGCTTAAGTCCGGTGATTCTTACAATGTCTCCTCTGTTGGCCTCAATAAACGGTCTTTTTGCAAGACCAGTCGTTTTTATGATTCCGCAAATTTTTTTAATGGATAATTCCTTAAGCATTGTTGGCGTTTCTTTGATGATTGGTCTTAAGGAACTAATAGGACCGCTCCAAAGTGCATGAGCAGAACTAAAAGTTGCAGTCATTAATAAAATTGTCATAAGCTTTTTCATTTGTATCTCCTGGTTAGTTTGTTGAGGTGAATATACATGATGTGTGCTTGGCGCCAATATGTTTTAATGCGGAATAACCTTTTAATTCTTTCTGGCTTAATTCTTAATACCTCTTCAAAAATGGCACGAATTTACTACTTTCAACTTAGGTAAAGAAGCAAAAAAGAAATGAATGTTATTTTGAAAAGACAGGGATAAGGCCTTTATAGGAAGAACTCAAAAAGAACTTTCCTTTCTTGGCCATTTTATAAACCTCGTAAAGGGCAGTTTTTGGCCAGCTTAAGAAACCCTTCATAGGCATCTTGATAAGTTTAACCGTCCTTATGCGCAATGCGGACAGTCCGCATGTGGCTATAAAAAAAGGTGGTTTGGTTTGCATAAAGACGAACTAAAAAAACAAGAAAAAGTGGGAATCCTTTTATTTTCCCCTCCCCCTATTCTATAGTATAAAACCAAAGCCTTTAGTCGGTTTAATTCTTTTAAACCGGTTAATGAATTTTTTCTTGGCATAAAAGAGGGTCCATGAAAAAATTTTAACCATGAAATTAAAAACTTTGGTGTTATTGATATTTTTGCTTCCCCAATCAGCTTACCCTAGTTTTAACTTTGGGACTTACGTTCCCTACTTTTTGAAGTCACAAAATAATAAGGAAGCTAGTACGACTAAAATTGCATTAAACCCCTTTATATCTTTTGACTATCATTTATTCACCATGTGGTCACAAAAGTTTACCCCGGAAGCAGGTTTTGTTTACCACTTAGATGCAAAAGACACGACTACTCATCAAACGATCTTTTTACTTTATAATTTTGAGTATAATTGGAGTACAAATATTAATTTAACTTATGGTTTTGGAACTTTCTTAAACCGTGTGTCTGGAGATGGCTCTGCCGTAACCTTGAATAATGGTAATACAACAAAAGTTTTCTACACTCCGAATGAGTTACAAACTAGTTACACTTCTAGTTTAAACTTTGGGTTTAAGTATAATGTCTCATCAACATGGCTTGTTAGGTTTGATGCCCAAGTTATGCGTTTTGCTTCTTCAACAAGAAGAAATTTTGGTTATTTATTATCCCTTGGTTACAATTAAACGGAATAAAGTTATGAAAAAATTAATCCCTTTTCTCATCACTCTTATTTCTTCTCAATCTTGGGCCTGGACGCTCGCTTATAATGGTGCAGAGGGCTTTCCAACTAATGAAATAACAGTCAACGTTGCCTCAACTAATTCCTGTTCAAATGCTGGCCTTACAGCTAGTTCTCTTTTAACTCAACTTGAGTATGCGATTGACAAATTTTGGAACCAGGTTTCTGAAAGCGCACTCGTTTTAAAAATAGGAGAGCTCAAATCCATTGATATTAATGGTGATGACCTTTCTGCCGTTGCAGATAAAGCTGATAATAATACAATTTTAGTGGGCTGTAATGATGATGTGTCTTCTTTTTCAGGCGGTTTCACTGGAGCCGTAGGAGGTCTTAGCTGCTGGAAACTAAATGGAGCAATAACCTACTGTAAGGGAGCGGTCATTGTAAATGCCCACTCAAATTCAAATGTTGATACTTATTCTGAGGACACTCTTCAGTCTCTTCTTGCTCATGAAATTGGTCATGCTATCGGCCTTGGCCATAGTTCAGCAGAAGAGGCTTTAATGTACTACTCCCTATCAGCTAAGACACAAGAGTTTCTTCACCAGGATGACATAAATGGAATAAGTTGGCTTTATCCTAATGAAGACCAGCTTGGAGGTTTAGCAGGAAGTTGCGCTTCTATCGACTCAGGTGGTGGCAGTGGAGGAGGACCAAAGGGGCCAATCTTTATGTCACTAGCTTTCATCCTTATGCTTCTCATTTCAAAGGGCACGAAACTCGCAGGTAAAAGGCTAAGGCCCCAATTTCTCTTTTCTTCATAAGACTTATAAACTGTAAGAAAAATTTAAAAAGGTTTTTAAAGATGTCCAAACCTGCTCCATATCGTACTAAAATGACTGAAAAAATAATTGTTGGAACTCTAACTCTTATTGCTCTCTTTTTTAATTTATACCCAGAGGGCCTTGATTATATAGGAGTGCCAAAAGAGAAAAATTTTATTTGGTCTATAATCTTTAGAGTTATTTTTATTATTGGTTTTCTAAGAGTTATTTTCCCTCTATTTTTAAGGCTCTTGGGCCTACACCGCCACTATTCCATTAAACATTTCGATTTTAAAGGCAAAAAAGCCCTCATTATCACGTCTTCCGCTAGAGAGCATAGTGGAACAAATAAGAAGACAGGAGTCTGGACTTCGGAGCTGACGTCACCTTATTTTGCTTTTTTAGATTCTGGCATTGAAGTTGATATTGCAAGTATAAAGGGTGGCGAAATACCACTAGAGCCTGTGAGCACATGGTGGTTATTTCGATCTAACGAAGATGAACGTTTTCTTTATGATGGAGAACTTCAGAAAAAAATTAAAACGTCTTTAAAAATTGATGACCTTGATTTCACTGACTACGACCTTTTATTTTTATCTGGTGGTTGGGGTGCCGCTTATGATTTAGGTTTTTCAGACATTCTTGGTGAGAAAATTTCCAAAGCTTATCAAAGTGATAAAATCATAGGAGCCGTTTGTCATGGCCCATTGGGACTGTTAAAGGCCAAAAAAGAAGATGGTTCGCCTCTTTTAGAAAACTTAAAAGTAACAGGAGTTACTGACAAACAATTAAAAGAATTAGGCATTGATATGTTTCCTTTAACAGGAATTAATGTCATTAAGAAAACTCCCCATCACCCTGAGAGAGAAATGAAAAAAGCGGGAGCTCTTTTTGAATCCAAAAAAGGACTAAGGGATTACTTAGCAACTCACGTTGTAAGGGATAAAAATATTGTGACAGGACAAAACCAAAACTCTGGTAATGAGACTGCGGAAAAAATGATGTCCATCCTTGAAGAAAAGGTCAAAAGTTAGATCATAATAAACATTTTAAAATACTAAAATATAGGATATCTCATGGCAATTTCTTACACAAAATTTGATCTTCATAAGTTTATCTTAGAAGAAATTTGATCGAAGGGCTTTGCACCAAAAATTAAGGATATATGTTTAAAATACTCTTCAAAGGATAGTGAGGTCGTAGAAAAGCTTCTTGAGTTACAATCTTATCACGGTGTTGTTTTACATCCACAAAATCATGAAATTTGGTTCATTCACTCTTTTTCAACGTCTCCGACTAATTATCTTATTAAAACATCAAAGCATAAGCTATGGTCTAACTGTGCTTGGTGTTCGCTTGGGGCATCCCACTTAATAAACGAAGATGTTGATATTTTTGGAACTCTTGGAGGAGAGGAAAAAAGAGTAAAGGTTACCATTAAGAATGGAGAATTAGAAAATGAAAATCTAGTTGTTCACTTTCCCATTAAAATAAAAATTGCCTGGGAAAATGTTATCCACACTTGTTCAATGATGCACTTTCATAAATCAGAAAGTGATGTCAAAAATTGGTGTGAAAGACATGGTTTTGAGCTTGGAGATGTGCAACCTATTTCAAAAATTTGGGAATTTTCTAAAGAGTGGTACGGTTCTCATCTCAATCACGATTGGAAAAAATGGTCTATAGAGGAAGCAATTCGTATTTTTAAAAAACATGGGCTTGATGGACCCATTTGGTCGCTAGAAACTGACGAAGGTAGATTTTAAATTTTACCATTTAAGATTAAGAATTATTAGAAAACCAAGAGTGGTTTCCAAAGTGGTTTTTGGGAATTTTTTGACCTTCTTTAATATGCCAATCCAATCCGTGAATGACTTGGATTAAATACTTTTTTAATTTTGGTTTAATGAACAGAAAGAAGGGAATCAAATCAACGACTTTTGAGTGAGTATTAAAAATATGGGGATAAACACTGATTTGAAGAGAGCTTTTGTCCTTTCCTAAATCTTCAATCCTCCAGGAAACAAGAGAGGTTTCACCATCAATTTCTCCGATGAGTAAGTCATACCCTTTTAAATCCTCCCAAAGGATAAAGTTTCTTTTATAAATCGTGCCATTATAGTAATGAACTTCATCAATTGAATGTAAACCAGGCCACTGAATGACTGGGTTTTTGGCACAAAAAGGATGAAAAAGCTCTAAATTGGATGGGGAGGATATTATTTTCCAAACTTCCTCTAAGCTTATATTCAAAACCTTTTTATAGGAGACGGCCCAATTATATTCTTTAAAAAGAAGAGTACTCATTTAGGATTAAACCATTTTGTTGTTATACTTTTAATTTATCAGGTATTGAAATTAATCTCTAACAATATGTCTGTAAAATCTAGTCAATTTTCATTTCAATTCGCAAAATTCGGCAGTTTTTGTCTTTGTTTAGTTTTTTATATGCTTGAAGGATCAAAATCTGTCGTTATGTTTATGTTTGAAAATGTGACATCGTCTTGAGAGTACATATAAAAACCAACTTTTCCAGAAGAAAAGGAGCCACTTTCTTCAAAAATTGTATCACCACCAATAACAACCTTTATCTTATTTTCTGTATATGCTATCTCAAAGGTGTAACTCGTATTTTGTGACCAACCCTCCGAGGAACCATAATTTGTATTGAGGACGTTAAACTTTCCGCCAATCCCAGTATCTGTTCTACCGAAGAAATAATCCAACATATCTGTTGAACCTGAAAAAGAACCATTAACCTTGGAGAGGCAATGACCTTCACGACCCGTAACTCCAGAGCTTGTTTGATCTGCCTTTTTCCAATCCATGAGGACAAAACTATAATTTGTATCGCTAGAGCTAACAGGACTGTTTAGTCCCATGACCCATCCAAACATATCATCATCAGATGAAGAAGCATTCACAGTTCCGGAAAGGATAACGTTTGTGTATTCTGTTGCTGAGACAAGCAAGAAAGGTTTAAGCGAACTATGACTTGATTGTGTAGCCGAAGAGCCATCTCCTGCAATTGTCCAGCCTCCATTAATCACAGTCCAATTGTTTAAATTTTGGCTCGTTGTAACAGGGTTATATGTTGTTGAAGAATCGTCTAAGCTGCTGTAATCAGATTTTGCACATGATAAAAAAAGAATCAATAGGATGATTTTTTTTATAAAAGGTCTGTTTATCATTAAGAGCGAGGACAACAACTTCATAGACTTATCTTAAAAAATAAGTAGAGAGTTAGTCTATTAAAAATAGGGTATAAGACTACTGTGGTCTCTTAGATTTAAGAAGCCATGTCTTCATAATACCTTTGCCTTTAATTTCGCTTTCCCCAGCGTCTTCAAAATCATAACCAGAACCTAAGAGCTCTTTTGTTAAATTTGAGACTTGAATTTCACCAGGCCTTCCATGGGATTCCATTCTTGCGGCCGTATTAACGGTGTCTCCCCAAATGTCATAGATAAATTTATTCTTACCAATAACACCAGCTACAGCAGGGCCCGAATGAAGACCAATTCTTATTCCAATATCAATGGCCCTGGTTTTTCTATATTCCTCCATAAACGCTTTCAAATCGATAGCAAAATCCGCTAATTTTTGAGCGTGTCCCCCATCTTGGTGTGGAATGCCAGAAACGACCATGTAAGAGTCACCTATGGTTTTAATTTTTTCAAGGCCATGCTGGCCCGCCATTTGGTCAAAGGAGCTAAAAATATCGTTAAGCATTCCCACGAGCCTTTCAGGTGCTAGTTGTTGAGACATCACTGTAAAACCAATAATATCGGCAAAGAGGACGGAGCAAGCCGGGAAACCGTCAGCTATGGTACCTTCATTATTTTTGAGTCTATGGGCAATGGGAGGAGGTAAAATATTATGGAGGAGGGACTCCGAACGATCGAACTCTTCTGAGAGCGCATTTTCTGCTTGGGTGACGGCGGAATAATAAAAAAAACAAAAGCCCATAACCATCGTAACTAATGTAACACTATTAAAGATTTCAAAGGCGTGGTTAATACTAGGGGTAATATGTTCTAAGCTACTTTCTCTAGGAGCGTAGAGGAGTAAGAGAACAATCAAAAAAGAAACGGAAAACCCTAAAAAAAACTTCATCTTGATAGAGTAAGGCATAAAAAAGCACATCATGACTGTGCCATATAGGTAAAGGTGAAATCCACTATTAAGACCAAATATAAAAGTCGCTAGGGCCGCATGGGTCATTATTTCTAAGGTTATTAAGATCCACGTAAAACCAAAGCGTCCTACTCTGGTTGAAAGAAAGCCTCCTAAAAAAATTAAGATGCTTAAAATGTTAAAATAGGCCAAAGCCTTTACATCAAGGGTTATAAAAATAAAGAGGAATAGAAGGTGGGCAATAAACCCTAAAAGTGAGCCAAAGCTTGATGCGGTGAAAAGGTTTTTTTCCTCATTGTTAAGTTTAGATGGAGGGGTTTTAAACCACATCCATAGATTTTGGCCCATAGGAGTTCCTCAATTGAGTAAGATGAGATTTTTTATTTAAGAATAGTTATAACAAAAAATACTATGAAAGAAAAAGGTAAGCCATTTTGAGAAAAAGGGGGCGGTGAAGCCCCCCGCAAGTCATTTATTAAGAACTTATTTCATAAAAGCGTCTTGAATCATTGCTTTGACGGCTTCAGGAGAAACTTCATTCACTCGCGCAGCTCTTTCAATAAGGTTATTAAAACGAGCTTCATCACCTTTTGCCAAGTCTTTAAAAGACTCAACAATTTCAGAGGCCTTAATACCCGCAAACTCAACTGTGAGGTGATCAAGGTCTCTTTTTGTCATGGCCCTTTGATTAGAGACTTTTTTCCATGACAAAATAGTTTTAGAAAGTTGAAAAGATCTTTCCTCACTTAGGCCGTAAAAAGAAGAAATCGCCTTTGAGGCACGGTTAGCTTTTAAAGATTCTTTAATGGCAGCAAGTTTTTCAAGGTCTTTACTTGTAGGAGTGGCTTCTTCAAAAATAAGTCCGTTGTGAAGTTCAGCATTAGGGCCTAATGCATAACAGTCTTCACCGCAAATAAACCCCATGCCATCTTTTGTTCTTGTTAAATCCCCAAATATAGTAACGTCTTTAAAAGGGCCACTTTCTGAATCTGGTTGGAATGGCATTGAAGGGTCCCATTCAGTTAAGTTAATGGCCATAAATGTATGGTCTTTTGTATCTCCTTCTTCATCCAAAACCTTTGAGCTAAAAACGCCATAATTTTTGTTTTCATTTCCAAGGCGGACAAAATCTAATTTGAACCTGTCAAAAAATGTACTATCTTCGTCTTGCTCCTCGGCCGACTTTTTACCAACTTCATAGAACCACTCTATGAAGTCCTTGGCTTTGTTAGTCATTTCTGTTTCAAATTTCTTTTCTTCGTAAGCTTGCTTCCAAACATCGTTATTATCATCACTGTTGTTACACCCTGTGATTAAATTTATTATTGCGCAAAGCGTAGCTATCGCTTTTTTCATTTTTGCTCCCATATAAAATTGGCATTGAGTTAAGTTTTTTTACTGCTTAACAAAAACTTCAAAGGGAATCTAGAAGCAAATATAAAAAAATAATGCGCTTAGCGTGTAAATGATTCTTTTTTAATTTAGTTATGCCGGTGTTTCTTAAAAACTTAAACGGACATTCCTCCGTCAGTGTGAAAAATCTGACCGGTCATAAAAGAGTCCTCTAGAAGCAAGTAAGAAACGAGTTTACCAATATCTTCGGGTTCTCCGATTCTTTTTAGTGGGTGTTTGCTTATAGATGTTTCAAGCATTTTGGGATTTGATGTAATGGACTTCGCAAGAGGGGTGTTTGTCAGAGAAGGAGCAATACAATTGAATCTAATCTTTGGGGCGTATTCCACTGCCATATTTTTGACAAAGCCTTCAATCGCCCCTTTGGATGCAGCAACAAGGGAATGAAAAGGCATACCCTTTTTAATCACGACACTGCTAAAAAGAACAACGCATGGTAAGTTGGGTGATTTTTTGAGTGAGGGAATGAGTTTTTTTAAAATCGAGACCATATTTAAAAAGTTGATTTTGTAATCTTCCATGAAGTCTTCGGGTTTAAGTGTGTGAAAGGGCTTAAGCTTAATGGAACCTGGAAGGTAAACAAATCCATCTACAGTTTCTGGTAAATGAGTTGTGTCAAATTCATCTTTTGAAATATCAAAAGGAGTGTGAATAACGTTTCCTTCTAATGAATTTAGATTATCCGATGATCTTGAGTAAACATGAATCTTGATATCTGATTGATCTTTCTTAGACATTATGTGATTAATTGAAGATAAACCTATGCCGTAGCTTCCACCTATAAAAATAAAGTTTTTCATACTCTCTCCTTTGCGACATATTATGATAAAATCAAAAAAACTAAAAGGCGATTAGAACAAGAAATAAGAAGGAACAAGAAATGTCTAATGATGAAATAAAGTTCATCCGAGAAATTTTGAAAAGCTTTTCTCCAAAACTTTTATTTTGTCTTAATTGGCAGGAATTATTGTTTTCTTTTTTTAAAATTGGAAAAAGAGCTTTTGAAAAGACCCGCTATTTAACTTTTGAAAATAATTTTAAAACTGAAGACTTTTTGTTTTTGATCAATAAAAAGAATGACCTGGAGCCTTTGAATTTAGAGGCACTAAGTCGAGAAGAGCGTGAACTCTTTTATCGTAAACTTGTGAAACTCTATTTTACTCAGTTCTTTAAGGGTGGACCTCTTTATTTTCACTTTTTAGAAAGTTTTTTTTACACTTCCGATTCATCTGATTTATTTTTTTGGAAGCCCTTAAAGGGTTTTGAAAGTGGTGTTGTACTAGATGAGAGATTTAGAAAAGGACTTGTTGAACTTTACACAGGTCTTTATGAAGAGAATCAATCACTTTCTACAAAAGGTCTTATTAAGATGGGGCTTTTGAATGAATTGGCAGATATTTCTCAGCAAGAAGAAAGGGACAGAGAGATAAAAAAGCATGAAGAACTTTTTAGTATTGTAGATAAGCATTTTGGTATGAACACAAAGGACTATAAATTTACTTTAAGCCACCTGGCTTTAACTATGGAAAAGATGACCTCCTTCATCATAAAGTACAAGATAAAGCTCGATTCTAATTTTATTATTCTTGGCCTTTGCTTAACAAGCCTCTATCTATGCCTCAAAGAAAATGAAAAGGGCCTAAATTTAGACGAGATCTTTTTGGAAGCGAGCTCCTAGTCATTTCTTCTAAGTTTTGGCCTTTTTTATCCGAAATGAATAGAGAGCGGGTACTAAAATCAAAGTAATCGTGGTTGCAAAAACAAGTCCTCCCGCAACGGCAAGAACCAAAGGAACTAGGTAAGGTTCACTCCCCCCAAAACCAAAAATAGTAGGAGTCATGCCCGCAACTGTTGTAATTGTCGTTAAGAGAACGGCCCTTAATCTATCGGTTGAGCCTTGAACAATTATGTCTAAGGTTATCTCCTTATCTTTGGAGAGGTTATTTAAGTGTGACACCATAATGAGGGAGTCGTTCACAACAATTCCAATAAGTCCCAAAAGCCCAATGCCAGCAAAGAAGCTAATATTCATGCCCCAGAAAAAGAAAGTATAAATAACGCCAGCGATGGCGAAAGGAATCGCTGCCAATATAATGAGGGGTTGAACCACAGAATCAAAGAGGAGGACTAAAACAAAATACACACACAAAATGGCAAAGGGTATCGCTGTTTGAAAATCCTCAATGCTTCTTTGGGTTGCCTTATCTTCGCCTCCTATTTCCATACTGATTTCGGGGTTTTCTTCAATAATCTTTTTAAACCTTTCTCTAAAAAGGTTATTCGCCTCAAGAGAGGTTATAATTTTATTATCCGTATCAGCTGTTATCGTTGTTGCTCGGCTTCCTTTGAAATGAATAATATAATCGTAACCTTTCACGTTTTCTGTCTTAATGAAGGTATTCAAGTCTAATAGTGAGCCTCTTTTATTGGGAATTTGAATATAAGAGAAGATGTCTTTTTCATCTTGAAAGTCTTTTTTATTAACAGTTAGTTTTAAATCAATGTCTTCTCCGTCCCTGTGAATTTTAGTTGTGTTGAGACCCCCAAAAACGATGCCAAGCCCACTAGCGATAGTGTCGGGAGAGATACCTAGCCTGTAAATCTTTTCATAGTCGGGAATAACCCGGACTTTAGTTTTTCCCTCCCTAAAGTCTTTATCGAGGTTTTTAATTCCTTTCATGTCGTCAAAGAAGTCATAAACTTCTTGGGCCATTTTATTTCTAAGCTCATCATTTTTACTTATAAGGCTTATGTTAATGGCCCTTCCTGAGCCTGGGGCCCCTGTATTAATGAAAGCGTAAAGGTGGTTAAAGCCATGTATTTTCTTCAATTCTTTAAGGAGGTTCCTAATTTCCTCTAAGACGGCTTCACTTGTCTTTTTCCTTTGGGAAGAGTGTTTAAGATTTAGTATAACCATTCCATCATGATCATTACCACCCTCACTTACTCCACTGTAGATATTCCAATTAGCATGTCCTGCTAGACTATAGGAGGTTTGAAGTGCCTTTCCCGTTACTTCCTTTAATTTTTTTTCAACAGTATGCATTTTCTCCATTGTTGTTTCAATCGTCGTGCCTCTTGGAAAATGTCCAACGACAGTGATCTGATTCGCATCTTGTGTCGGAAAAAGGACAATCTTCATCTTTTTTTGAAAAAGAAAAAGGGAGGAACTTAAGAGTCCAATAAAGAAAAGGAGGGTTAAAAATTTATGACTTAAAAATTTCACCAAAATTTTTTGATAAGAGTTTTTTATTTTGGTCCACCACTTTGGCTCTTTAACCCCCGGGTCTTCCTTTTCGCTCGTTGCATTTCTTCTTCCAATATGGGCCGGTAAAAGGCACGTACACTCAAAAAGAGAAAAGGCGAGGGTTAAGATGACGACCATTGGCACGACCTTTACCATTTCTCCAAGGTCCCCAGAAAGATAAAACATAGGAGTAAAGCTTAGGATTGTTGTGATAACAGTTGTCGTGACAGGCCAAAACATTTCTCTTACGCCATCTAAAGAAGCGTTTAATCTATTTTTTCCCATTTCTCGATGACGTGTAATATTTTCTGCTACAACCAAGGCATCATCAACCAAAAGACCCAAAACTAAAATCATACTAATAAGAGTCATGATATTGATATTGATGCCAAAAAACTTAAACAGGGACATGGCCCCAAAGATCGCCACGGGAAGCCCAATAGTTGTCCATACGGCTACCCTTGTCGTGAGGAAAATGAGTAGCGTAATAAAAACAAGCCCAAGACCAAGGTAACCGTTATTTTTTGTAATTTTAAGCATTCTTTCTGTATATTGAGAAGTTTCCATCGTGATGCTTAGCTTGACACCACTTGAATTTTTTTGCTTATTAAAGTCTTTGATCATTTTTTGAATGCTATGGCTGACATCTATAATATCTGCCCTACCGTGGCTTCTTACTTTGATTTCAATGCCTGGTTTATCTTCACTTCTTACCAGGATTTTTGGGTCTTCATAATCATCTGTGACTTTTGCCACATCCTTGAGAAGAGTCCTTCTTCCAGTAAAGTTTGACCTTATGGCCAAATTCTTGATTTCTTCCAGGCTTCTAAACTCTGAAAAAGTAACGATCTTTTTGGTTTTTCCTCCTTTATTATAATCCCCGCTTGATATTTTAATATTTCTTCTTTTTAGTGCATCAGCTATTTCTATAACGGAAATCTTTTTTTGCTTTAGCTTTTTTAAATCGACTTCTATTTTTATTTCTCTCTCTCTGTCACCCTCCATAGTTACATTTGAAACACCTTTTATATTTCTAATTTTATCTTCGATGACCTTGGCAATTCTTCTTCTATCACCTTCATCGCCACCTGTTACACCAACACCAATGACGGGTAGGTTGGATGTTTTAAATTCATCAATAAAGGTTTTTCCAACCCCCTCAGGGAAATCCGAAATCCTTTCAACGGCCGATAAAATATTTTTTTGCACTTCGTCAGGGTCTGGATAATCGAGGTCTACCCAAACAACCACTCCAGAGTGGTTTTCTGAGGACCAGGAAATGGTTCTATCAATTCCTTCAATACTCTTAAGCTTCTCTTCAATTTTATTTGTGACATTTATTTCAATTTCATCAGGCGAAGCGCCATAGTAAGGAGTATTCAACGTAAAAACTAAAAATTCTACGGCAGGGAAAGTGCTTCTTTTTAGTTGAATGACGGATGTAATGCCAGCAAATGCAAGAAGGATACTCGCTAAAATGGCAACTAGAGGTTTTTTAACAAAATATCGAACAATTCCCATAACTTTTCTCTCAAATGACTGGTTTATTATAAGCCTTATCACCGAGCAATAGGCGGAAAAAAACGTTTTGCCGATTAAAAACAAATATCAAAATAAAAGATAAAAAAAAAGACTTTAGTAAAAAAATATAAATTATTTGATTCCTTAAAATACATCATAATTAACTAAAATTTAATGTAATGAGAACCCCAATCGTAAAAAAAATTATACAAAAACATAATTTTAAAAAAAAGAAATTAAAAAAGGCTTTATACTCTATGCGAGGTAAAAATGTTTTTTTATTTTAAAAGAAGGTTTTTTGATGATTTCGCTAAAATTGGCTTTCTACTAGTTCCCTTAAGACTTTTTATGGGGATTGGTTGGGTGAGGGCCGGGGTTGAAAAGTTTTTAGATCCCAAATGGTCATCAGGAGAGACCCTCATTAAATTCCTTAATGCTAATGAAACATTTTCTCCAATATATAATGTTTTAATTGATAATTTATTTATTCCTCAAGCAGCTATTTTTGCAAACTTAGTTTCCTTCGGGCAGTTTCTGGTTGGTGTTTCAATTTTTACCGGGACATTAACTAATATTAGCCTCTTGATTGCTATATTCATGAATTTAAATTTTATCCTTATGGAAAAAACATTACCTTCTGCCTTTTATATTATTATTCAAGTTGAACTTCTTTTGATGGACACAGGAGCCTTGTTGGGAGTTGATTCTCTTTTAAACAAAAAGATTCCTTTTTCTTTTATGACGGCAAGGCCTTTTAAATATGGTAAGAATTTAAGCTTGGAAAAAAAATACTTTTTTGTGGGAATGATTTTATTTTTTCTACTTAGTTTTTTGGGAATTTCTGAGGTTAAACACCTTTCACCTCATGCCGTCCACGACCCGGAAATGATATTTTTTGTAATGTGCACCTATGCGTCTTTCGGTTACGCTCTTCAGATTTATCGTTTTAGAAGAGGAATTAGAAAAGAATTCAGGTCTTTATCCATTATTTCTGAAAACGATAAGACATATGATGTTTTGACATTAGACCTTTCTCACGAGGGGGTTTCTTTTTTAATCCCCAGCTCCTTAAAAGATGACATTACGAGGGTGGAGAAGTATGAGATCGATTTGTTTGACCGGATATCTAGGAAGGTTATAAAGCTTGATGGAAAGATTAAGTACGCAATCAATTATGGGCCAATCGGTGGTGAGAATTACACAAGAGTGGGATTTATTTTTTCAAATCTTCCTCTTGCCAGGGAATTAACATCTAAGATTATGGATTCAAATATTGAAAGAATTGTAAATAACTCTATGCTTAGTGGCAGAGAGGACGAAACAAAGAAGGCTTCGTAATGTTAATATTTCTTAACAAAGTTTGGCCTTTTATTTTAAAAAAATCCAAGAACTTTTGAATCTCAATTAAGAATCACAATTCATTGGAAAAAGCTAGCAAACAAGGAATAAGCTTCTAGCAGCTTAATTAGACACTTCTTAAACAAAGATCATGAAGTTGACCTTCAGTGATATTATATTTTTATGGTCTCTCTTTTTTTTAAGTACTTTTTGGCGCTAAGTACTCCATTCATTATCATTGTGTGCCTAACCTTCAAAGGATATTATTCCTTTGTTCCCGTTATCTATGTTTTTGGGATCATTCCCCTTCTTGAAATAGTTATGAAGCCAGATAAAATTAATTTGGCCCTAAAAAGTGAAAAGAAATTCGAAGACCATTTTTTATTTGACCTTCTTCTTTACCTCATTGTTCCCTTTCAAATTTATTGTACATACTTTTTTTTAGAAACAATAGCAGCGAGTACTTTAACGACATATGAGCTAGTTGGTTTAACGGCTTCTTTCGGAATTGGATGCGGTGTCCTCGGAATAAATGTCGGTCATGAATTAGGTCATCGTAATAAGTGGTATGAAAGGGTTTTTGCTTTAATTTTACTTGGGAGCAGTCTTTATATGCACTTTTTCATTGAGCATAACAAGGGTCATCACAAGCATGTAGCGTCCCCCAAAGACCCAGCTTCGGCCGAAAAGGGAGAAAACGTTTACCATTTCTGGTATAAAAGTATTACAGGAAGTTACCTTCACGCTTGGCATATTCAGAGGGTAGATCTTAAAAGGCAAAGGAGTTCTTTTTTATCCTTTTCAAACCTGATGCTTATCTTTCATCTATTGGAGCTATCCCTTTTAGGCATTATCTTTTTCTTTTACGGGTTAAAGGCCGTTATATGTTTTTCCGTTTCGGCTTTCATTGGAATTCTATTACTTGAAACAGTTAATTACATTGAACACTACGGTCTTCGAAGGCAAAAAACAAAAACAGGCTATTCAAAAGTTTTACCTCATCATTCATGGAACTCTGATCACCCTATTGGAAGAGTTTTATTGTTTGAAGTTTCAAGACATTCAGATCATCATTATCAGGCCCATAGGAAATATCAAGTTTTGAGACACTTTGATAATTCGCCTCAAATGCCTTATGGTTATCCAGCAATGATACTCATTGCTTGCTTTCCTTCTTTATGGTTTAAAATTATGCATAAGCATATGAAAGACCTTGAAGAGATTAACTTATTGGAAAAGGTTAACTAGTTTTTCTTTCTTTTTTTAATTCCCTCATAGCTATAAAGAAAACAGGCCAGCCAAATAGGAATAAAGGTCAAAAACTTTCCCTTTGAAAAAGGCTCGTTATAGAGAAAAACCGCCAACGAGAAATGAAGGGTGGGTGCCAAGTATTGAATCATACCAATGGTTGAATAATTAATGAGCTTTGTGGCAGGTCCAAAAAAAATAAGGGGAAGGGCCGTCAAAAGTCCTCCTCCAATTAAAAGCAGAGATGAAGTCCAGGATCCAAGAAAAGTATTTTCATTTTTTATAAACTGGGTTCCCACAAGCATAAGGAGAGGGAGGGTTAATATAAAGCATTCCATTGTTAAAGAAACAAGAGAGTCTAATGGAGAAATCTTTCTAATGAGGCCATAAAGCCCAAAGGAAATAGCAAGTGAAAGAGAAATCCAAGGAAGGGCCCCAAAAGTGACGACCTCATTCAAAACGGCCATTAAGGCCAAAATTACCGCAATCCATTGAAGCTTTCCCAATTTTTCTTTTAATAAAAGAAAGCCTAGAAAGATATTTAAGACGGGGTTAATAAAATAACCAAGGCTCGCTTCTAGGAGCCGTTCAGTATTAATTGCGTAAAGGTAAGTGGCCCAGTTAATGGTGATGAGAATAGTTGTTGCCAAAAGAGGCAGGAATTTTTTTTGTTTGAGTTCTTTTAAAAGAGAGAATTTATGATTAAGGACTAGCAGGAAAAAGCAAAAAAGGGCAGACCATATCACTCTATGTGCAAAGACTTCAGTAAAAGGGAGGTGGGTCAAATACTTCCAATAAAGGGGGGAAAGGCCCCAAGTGAGGTAGGCCAATATGGCAAATGAGACACCTTTTTTGTCATCAGTCAGCGTTAGTGGCATTGAAAATTACCTTTTCGCTAGAATCTGTCTTGCGTAAATCTATTTATAGTTTAATTTCTTTCCACTCACCGGGGTTTAGCTCGCCTAGAGAGTAGGAATCAATGCTATGGCGGACAAGCCTTAGTGTAGGGTAACCGATGGCCGCTGTCATCCGTCTTATCTGCCTATTTTTTCCCTCAAAAAGCGTTATTTGTAACCAAGTGGTGGGGACGGTCTTTCTAAAGCGGATAGGAGGGTTCCTGGGTGGTAAGTTGGGTTCGGAAATGATTTTTACTTTGCATGGTTTTGTTTTGTAATTTTTTATAAGAAGGCCTTTTTCCATCTTTTGTAAGGCCTCTTTATTCGGAAGACCTTCAACCTGTGCCAAATATACTTTTGGGCATTTTGAGTCAGGATTAGAAAGCCTGTGTTTAAAAGGTCCATCATCTGTGAGAAGAAGGAGTCCTTCGCTATCCTTATCGAGTCTTCCCACGGCATAAACATGAGGAGGAAGGTCAAAATGACTCAAGGTTTCTTCCGGTTTATCTCCCGTAAACTGGGAAACAAAACCGTATGGCTTATATAAAGCAATGTATTTTTTACCCACGCTTGGCCCTTGACTTTGATCCTATTTAACTGAAAGGTATGCTCCTAAAATACGAGCTCAAGCGGAACTTACCAAGAGGGAGGAAAAATTGCAAAATATTTTTCGTAAAGTGTCAAAAGAGGAGTTTTTTCAAACATTTTGGCAAAAAAGACCAGCTCTTTTTGAGAAAGCTTTCCCTGATTTTCAAAACCCTCTGTCTTCTGATGATCTTTTTGAACTAATCCAGGAGGAAGGTGTCCACTCCAGGCTCGTTTTTAAAGAAGAAGTTGGTCAAGATGATGAAGAAATGGAGTGTTGTTTTGGCCCTTTTGATAGTGAATTTATTGATGAAAGAAAAAAATCGAAGGCGCCTTGGACCCTTCTTATTAACGAAATGAACACCTTGAACCCTGATATACAGGAACTTCTTAAATCGTTTTCTTTTTTACCACACTGGCGGATTGATGACATTATGGTGAGCCACTCTTCTAAAGGTGGGAGCGTTGGAACCCACGTTGATTCCTACGATGTTTTTCTTTTTCAGGCCCAAGGCCAAAAGAGGTGGAGGATTGGTAAGGAAGATTTTGATGGCGACACTATTGAAACGGAAAAAGGTCTTAAGCTCGTTGATAAGTTAAAGGACTTTGATGAATATATTTTAAACCCCGGGGATATCCTTTATTTACCGCCAGGTCGTGTTCACGAAGGGGTGGCAATCGATGATGAGTGTATGACTCTTTCAATAGGCTTAACGGCCCCTAAATTAGAAGAGCTAAGCATGATGTATCTTTCAGACCTTTCTCAGGCGGCAGGCAGTAAAGACCATGTTTTAAGAGATCCAGACTTGAGACCTAAGGAAGAGAACTCCGCAGAAATAGACCCAGAAACGATCCAAAATGCTCTCAAGCAATTAAGAGAGCTTGTTATCAATGAAGATGTTTTTGTTAAAAGCTTTGGAAAAGTTCTAACAGAAAATAAAAGAGATTCCTTTGATTTTGAAGAAGAGGAGGAATATGGTGAGATGGATGACCCGTATGAAGAGCTGGTTGATGGCCAAAAAGTCTCCATAAATCCTAAATTTCGTGGAGCTTATATAAATACGAAGGAAGAACTCCTTCTTTTTGCTAATGGAGAGGATTACCTCCTCAATGATTCAAGCCTATCTTTTGTTCAAAGTTTAACAAAGGGTAAAATAGTTGAGTTTAATAGCGAACTTTTAGAAAGTGAAAGAGACTTGTTAGAAGATCTTTATGAGAGGAAACTCATTTCTCTTAATTAAATACTAAGTCCGACCTTTGGTCCTTTTTAAGGCAATCAAATATTCTTGAACAAAATAATCTTTACCTGTTTGGTTATGTCAAACTTTGTTTAAGTTATCCCAAATTTTATTTCCTAAGTTATTCTGTAATATTTTTTTATTTTGGTAGAATAGTGGGGGATATTTTACTTGGGAGGAATTCTTATGAAAAAAGGCATAATCCTGCTTTTAATGGTTTTAGTTTCTTTAAATGCAATTGGTGACGATAGCTGCCGCAATGTAAATTTGAACTTTAAAAATGTCAATCTAAGCAAGAATTCAAAGTGGAAAACAGCTGCTTTAAAAACAATGGTTAGCAAAGGAAAGTGGGATCATTACATAAAGCAAATGCCTCTTTATGATCAGGGACAAGTTGGAATTTGCTACGCTTATTCTGCAATCCAATTATTAGATCACTGGAGAGAAACAAAGCAACACACTTTTGGAAAAACGTTTGCCGGTAAAAAGTATTCTTACAAGAAAATGGGCGTTTCGAGTCCTGTTTATGCCGCCCTTTTAACAAGAATTGTTCAAGAGAAGGGAAACCCCTACCAAAACAAAACGAACTTAGATGCTGGAAATATTAACCTCGCTTTGAAGATGATAAAGAAAATGGGGATGTGTAGGGAGGATGTTATTCAAAAGGCGATTAATCAGTATGCCGGTAAAAACTCAATTGATCAGGGAGAGTTTACAGAGCTTGTTCACCTTCTTTTTCTTAACTTCCCAACAAACCCAGATCAACTTCGTAAGATGAGTGATAAACAAATCAAAGATAAATTATTCTATGGAAAGTTTAATTATGTTGGTCGAAAAATTGGAGATGATGGGAATATCGCTAAAATTTTCAGAACCATTGGCGCCAATTTAAGAAATGGAAATTTAACTAATTTTATGCATTATATTTTTAAAGACTGTCTCGATGAAAAGAATATCTATAAGCTTAGTAAAAATATACCAGATCCAAAAAATATTATGATCAGAAAGGACAACGTAGAATCAATGAAAAAGCACCTTAGAACTCTTTTAAATAGAAAAGATGCTCAGCCTGTTGGTGTAGGTTATTGTAGTGAGTTTTTAAAGAACAAAAGGTATGTGGGAACCAAGCCTCATGGCCAACCTAGTTATGCTGGTCAGATGGTGACGAGGGACCCAAAAACTTGTGGCGGGCATGCGAGTATTATCATTGGGCAGAAAAAAATAGGTGGTCGTTGCCATTACCTTATCAGAAATACTTGGGGGAAAGACTGCAGTAAATATGATTGGAAGTGTGAAACAATTGGTAAAGGTGAGGGAATGGGAATTTGGGTTGAAGAAGGTGCACTCTTTAAAAACTTAATGAGTATGACTTATCTCTACCCTGGAATCGAAAAACCCATCCAGTGTACGGTTGAAATGAAAGGAATGAAAAAAGATACTTTTAGAATGGAATATCCTGATATGGTTTCTAATAAGAGGCAAGATATAAAAGTCTTTCAAAACCGTAACGACCTCATTATTAAGGCCGAAAATAATCAAGTAAAAGTTAGCTTTGGTTCTTTTAACAAAGGTTTCTTTGGCATAGATGGCGGAAAAGTTAATTTAGATAAGGGTAGCATTGAAAAAATGTCTATCGATTTTCCTCCCCCCAGAACGCGTGCCGGAAACATTGAAAACTTTAAATTAAGATGTAAAAAATTGTAGAAAAACTTAAAAAGTTATTTGGAGGAGGGGCTTCCTTCTTCAAATAACTTAAGTGAAAACAAATTAGGCTGGAAACTCTTTTCTAAGTCCATTAATTTGATATTTAATCATTTTTATAAATTGCTCTTTTCTTGCTTTCCTTCCTAGAATGGGGTGGTCATCCAAGTCATGTCTGTCTTTATCCATGATATTTGAGTATTGAAGAGCACTGTCAAATGTCAAAAAGGTGGCAAAAGTATGGATACATTTTTGAATTTCAGTTTCTGGAACATGTGAACCAAGTTCTTTAATAAATACTTTTCTATAAGTCTTAGTGCCTGGAGGAGTTGGGTATTCTGAATCATAAATAGACACGAAGTTTCTATCGACATTTAAATTAGAGTTAAGCGTGTGCTTAATAACGAAAGCTAAAAGGTCGCTAATTTCATGAGTGTAATCGAAAAGTTTTTCAAAGAAATCAACAAATGACCACTTTTCTTTCTCAAGTTCTTCTAGGTAAAGGCTTTCTATTTTATCTGAAGAAGTTTTCCATACAGCCTTTACAACTTCACCCAGAAGGTTTTCCTTGTTTGAAAAATAATAATTAATTGAGGCAATATTAATACCTAGCTCTTTGGAGACTTCTCGCACCGAAAAGTCTTCAAGACTTCTGGACTTCACAAATTCGAGGCTTTTGTTAATGATTCTTGCTTTTGTATGCTCTCTTTTATGTGAGTTTTCCATTGACACCTCTTTAAAAATGATAAGAACTGGCATCTATACTAGATAATAAATCTCTTTAAGTTAAGGTAAATTATTAATAGTCTTCATATTTTTTATGACTTTCCAAGAGCTCATATAGGCTTCATTAGGTTATAAACTGAGAGGGCATAAATGACGATAACAATTGTCGCCATAAGGTCGCTAATGACAGATAAGGGCTTTGAGTCATCGTAATTGTCCCCAAGAATTTTGATCATAAAAAACCTTTTTAAAGAAATAGCGGAAAAAACTGCGCCTATAAAAGCTAGAATACAAAGAGTTAGAAGGCTGGTACCTCTTTTCCAGTCAATTTTCTTTTTGATAAACTTAGTTTCGCTTTTGTTAAGCTGCTCCCGTGTATGTTTTTGCGTAGCGTTGCTGCGGCTTTCTTTTTCGAGAGTTACTGCTTTTTCATTGAAAGATTTTTGATACCTATTAAGAAGCTTGGCTTCTTCGGTGGTGAGTTTTTGTTTTTTATTGGCCTTTTGGCGAAGTCTCAAAATCTTTGAATCTGGAACCATATGAGTTGATGACTCTGTTTTTTTTCCTAACGTTTGTAATTGGAATACGCCGCTTATTTTAACTGTTTCTCCTAAGAGGATATTATTATTGTCCAATGATTTATTCCAGAGAAGAGAAAAATCCTTTCTTTGAAGATTGAATGAATAGCGAGCAAAAAAGCTTTCCTTTTTCCACGGGTCTTTTATAGGGCCTAAAATGTTTGTCCTAAGAGAAACCTTTTGTAATTTTCCTCTTAATTTGAGAATACCCGTCACTGAAAAAGTATTATCTTTTATCCATTTAGTTTCTGTGGATTTGAAAGTAATATCAGGAAACTTTGAAGCAAAAAGAAAATCATTTTTTTTTAAATGAGAGTCTCTCATTTTGTTGCCTGTATAAATGGAACCTGCTTTAATTTTTACGGAAATATTCTTAAGTTCTTTGTTTCTTGGGTTATAGTCAAGTTGCCCTTCAAACTGGGTAAAACGGCCTTTGACTTTAGAAATGAGAAGATAGTCAATCTCAAAAAAAATTTCAGAGTGGTCCTTGTTTATAATAAGCTGTTTATAATTTTCTCCTTTAGATGATATTTGAGACATAGAATCTAAAGGAAATAATAAACAAATGTAACCTATTAAAAAAATGAGACCTTTAAGTTTTGTCTTCACGTCTATTTTAGTCCTTCGGTTGTTCTGTAACTTTTAGTGTTTCTTCATCATTTACAAGCGTACCAACAAGATCTCCCAACCAAAAGAGATTTTCTACGATTATAGATTTGAATTGCCCACTTTTTCCCGTTTTTAAAATAAACGTCTTTTTCCCGTAATGCTTTTTATTTTTTTTATCAAACTCGTAGAGGTCAATTTTAAATGTCTGATTATCTTTTCCTTTCTTTTCCTTATAAATAGACATTTTATTTTTGTCTTCACCTAAAGTTAAGGTTTCAAATGAGAAAGAGTTTTCTTTTAAAGTTCCCTGGTAAAGCTTTAGGCTCAAATCAAAAAACGAGGCGACAACATCTTTTTGGACGTAAAAATCGAGCCACTTTGGTTCTTTGGTCCTTTTTTCTTCTTTCCCTAATTCCTCCCATTCAGTAAGTTGGATTTTCTTTTGGGTATGATTGAAGAAATGGAGTGACTTTAGAGTCTTATTTTCTTTTTTTCTTTTTCTTACAAAAGATTTTGTTAAAATTCGGTTATTTTTTATCTTTCCATTTGCTTCAAAGTACTCTTCTTTGTAGCCGCTTAAAAAACCAGCAATTCCTGAAGGGGTAACTTTCAAAATGACTTTGAAGTTTTCTTGCTCTTTAAAAAAGCTTAGGGTTGCTTGGCCAAGGTTTAAAAAACCACCGAAAACAATATGGTATAAATAGACTGTTTTCATTGTTTTTGGGAGTGGTTGAGTTTTTATAGTTTTACTACTAAGGTGAGGCAAGCCTAATAGAAAAAACAAAGAGATTGAAATCATAATTTTAGCTGGATTAAAAAGCTTAATAAAATTTAAAGTCATGTTTAATTTCCAAAATTTATTTAAGGTTGAGTGTTTCCTTTAGAAAAGAGGTTCATGAGAATGACACCAATAACGACAAATGCTATTCCCAGAATTTCGAAGGGGCTTAGATTTTGTTTGTAAATAAAATGGGCCCCTATTGCGACAAGCACAGTTCCTAGGCCAGACCAAATCGCATAAGATATGCCTATTGGTATGGTTTTAAGAGATAAGGAGAGGAAATAAAAAGAGCTTATATATCCAATTGCTATAATAAGAGTTGGAATAATTTTTGTAAATTGATTTGAGGCCTTTAAGTTAAGGGTCGCAATAACTTCAAAAATAATAGCGATAAACAAGAAGACGTATGGCATTTAGCTCCATCCCTTTTTCTTTAGAAGCCTCTTTAACTTTAATGGAAGCTTTTTCTAAAAGAAACCCTTCATTTTTATCACTCTTGAAGTAGGCCAACTTCATAGCAGAGGAACCTCAATACTCAAGTAAAAGGGGTTACCAGAGGTAGTAAAGAAGTAAAAAAACCATTCAACATTTCAACACTTCAAGGTTTTTACTCAGGAAGGGAGTAGCCTTTGCACAACAGGGTGATTTTTGAACTCTGAGAACTGTTTTGAAGGTGAAGCCATCTCAAAGTCCTCAAAGTCAAAGCCTGGCGAAACGGTGCAGCCTACAAGGCAAAAACCAGAATCATTATTTAAATATCCTCCAAACCAAGAGCCCTTTTTGACCGTATATTGTGGGGTCTCGTTATTTAATAGATTGTGACCGAGAATGGTCTTAGAAAGCTTGTGGTCTTCGTCAGCTTTTAAGGGGTCATTAGGAGTTATTTCAACAATTGTTAGAGGGTCTCCCAAGTAAAAATGCCACATTTCGTCTGATTTTATTCTATGAAGAAGAGACCTTTCTTTTCCTGAGAGAAGGTAATAAATAGCTGTTTTGAGAAAACGCTTTTGGTTTTGACCTCGATCAATATAAGGCAGGCCTATTTCTTCTTCAGACTGGTAAGTTCTTCGGTACCAACCACCTTCAGGATGAGGTATTAAGTTTAGTTTTGCTATGATTGTTTCGGCGCTTAAATTTTGTGTCGTGTTTATAGTTGAGCTCCATTATTTGAGCAAGCATTAGACAAAAAATGAAAATTATTGTATTCATAAAGTTTGGTTTAAGTCAAAAAGTGAGGTGCTTATCAAAGGTCAAATTCATAATCAGGGCGAGCTTTCTTCTCTTGAACTTAAAATAGAATCTAATGTTGTTAAGAAAATTGAGGAAATGGCCAGAAATACAGACTACAGCATAGACGACATAGCTGTGATTGCTCTAAAAAGATTTATCTCAAGCCATTGCGATTTTCTTAATAAAGCTCCTTCTATCTCCATTGATCAGTGATGATAAAGGCAAATAGCCCTTAAGTCATTGAAATCTTTAACAACTTTCTTTTATGGTGTCGGAAGTAACTTATTTTTCAGCTAAATTTTATGTTGAAAGTTGTTGCATTTTTACCTTTTTCCCTTGAAAGAGTGCTTCTCATTGTTTAAATCATTTTCCTTAAAAAACTTATCTATAGGTTAATGATTTTGAAGAACCTTATTTTATTGATTGCTTTGACTATATTTTTCAACCTCGCCTTTGGTGATTTGGGATCTTGGTCTAATGACTTGACCCTTCTTTTTTCAAAATAGGTTTTTTGGCCAATGAAGAGGTGAGGTGGTATTTTTCCATCTTATGAGCCAAGTTAACCATCTTCATTTACTTAATTCCATCTTTGGGCATAAGACCTTTCGTGGTCAGCAGGAGAAAATTGTTCTTCATTTGTGCAGTGGTAAAGATTGCCTCGTTTTAATGCCTACAAGTGCTGGAAAAAGCCTCTGTTATCAAATTCCTGCTCTTATGAGGGATGGGGTTGGAGTCATTATTTCCCCTCTCATAGCCCTTATGAAAGACCAGGTAGATAACCTCAATGAAATGGGGGTCCGAGCAAGGGCACTCAATTCCTCGTTATCTTTTAATGAAGTTCTAGAGGTTCAGAAGCTTTTGAGGGAAGGTCGTTTGGACCTCCTTTATTTGGCTCCTGAAAAACTGGCAAATAAACCCTTTTTCTCCTTTTTAAAAACTCTTAATATTGCTTTATTTGCAATTGATGAGGCTCACTGTATTTCAGAATGGGGCCATGACTTTAGACCTTCCTATCTTCAATTAGGGTTTCTTAAGAAGTATTTTCCTCAGGTCCCTTTGATTGCTCTGACGGCAACTGCCGATAAACAAACGCGGGTGGAAATCTTAGAGAAATTAAAAATACCTGAAGAGAATCTATTTTTATCTAGCTTTGACAGGCCTAATATCAGTTACGAAATCATTGAAAAAAAGAGGCCTAAGGAGCAGCTCCTTGCCTTTTTAAAAGAAAATAAGGGGGAGTCGGGGATTGTCTATTGTATGTCCCGGAAAAAAGTGGAAGACTTGGCCTTATGGTTAACAGAGAAAGGTCTAAAGGCACTTCCCTACCACGCTGGATTAGATGAAAAGTTAAGAGAAAGAAACCAAAATACATTTATAAAAGAAGAAGAAATTATAATGGTGGCCACAGTTGCTTTTGGAATGGGAATTGATAAACCAAACGTCCGGTTCGTCGCTCATATGGATTTACCAAAAAGCTTAGAGGCTTACTACCAGGAGACAGGTAGGGCGGGCAGGGATGGTCTTCCATCGAAGGCCTGGATGACTTATGGCCTGGATAGTGTCGTTTACCTTAAGAAGTTAATGGAGAACTCTGAAGCTGATAATGAGAGAAAATTGGTTGAGAAAAAAAAGTGTGATCAGCTTATTTCTTACTGTGAGAGTATCCAGTGCAGAAGACAAAGTCTTTTAGAGTACTTTGATGAGCCTTATAAAGGACCTTGTAAAAATTGTGATAATTGCTGGACAACTCAAGAGTCAGTGGATGCGACCCTCTGGTCAAAGATGGCCCTGAGTGCTGTTTTTCGTACAGGAGAGTCTTTTGGTGTGCATCACCTTGTTTCTCTGCTAAGAGGTGAGAATAACGAAAAAATAAGGCAGTTCAATCATGAGAACTTATCAGTTTTTGGAATAGGAAAAATGAATAGTCCTTTTCTCTGGAAGACCCTTTTCCGAAAATTGATAGCTGAAAATTATTTAAGGGTTGATAGTGAAGGTTTTGGTGCACTTTCACTTTCACCTAAAAGTGCTCAAATTCTTAAAGAAGGTCAAAAAGTATTTTTAAAAAATAAGTGCCATTCCAAAAATGATCAGAAGAGGTCAGAATTCATAGATGGTGATCCCCATAAGAAAAAGGTCGATTTTAAA
This sequence comes from Bacteriovoracaceae bacterium UBA7317, assembly GCA_002474345.1. Classification (GTDB taxonomy): domain Bacteria; phylum Bdellovibrionota; class Bacteriovoracia; order Bacteriovoracales; family Bacteriovoracaceae; genus UBA7317. The sequence continues at coordinate 20,016 of DKQD01000211.1, read as the reverse complement.
GATGATTTTCAGAAAAAGCTCTTTGATGATCTAAGGGCCTTCCGCCTAAAACTTTCTAGGGAAAGAGGGGTCGCTCCCTACCACATTTTCATTGATAGAACATTAATGGAAATGGCAGATAAGAGACCTCAAACTATGAAGGATCTGAGAAACCTTCATGGGGTAGGGAATTTTAAATTAAGGCGTTATGGCAAACTATTTGTCGACTTTCTTTCAGAGTCGGTAAGTCTTCAATAAGTCATATATAAAGGTTTAAAATTTTTTGTTTTTATATAAATTTAAAAAAAATTAAATTAATGGCTTGGGATTTTTGTAAGGAGGAAGAGAATGAATTGGATAAAGGATATTATGAGTTTTTTTAAGGCCATTATCATATTTTTTGCTATTTTTACCCCTCTTCTTCTAATTAATGGTCTTCAGGTTTTAGCCTTTTTATTTCTTTACCCTTTTTCACAAAAATTGTTCAGACAGCTCAACACCGCTTTGGCCGGTTTCTGGTGGGGGGGATGCGAGTGGTTTGTGAGAAATGCTGGAGGGGTTGAAATAATTCAGACAGGTGATGACCTGCCTAAAGAGGAAAATGTTATTTTAATTTCTAATCATCAAGGCTGGGGTGATATTCCAATTTTGTTTAAGTTGGCGAAAGAGGCAAAGAGGATAGGAAATATGAAGTGGTTTGTAAAAGATGGCCTTAAGTATCTTCCTGCCATAGGGTGGGGGATGTCCTTTTTAGATTGTCTGTTCGTCAAGCGAAATTGGCAAAAAGATCAAAAAAAAATTGAGGCCACTTTTAAAAAGTTCTTCGATCATGATATTCCAATATGGTTGATGTTGTTCCCGGAGGGAACAAGGTTCCGAGAGGATAAATTAAAGAAAACCAAAAAAATAACGGAAAAGAAAAAGCTTCCGCCTCTCCAACATGTCCTCCTACCTCGAGTCAAGGGTTTCTCAGCATCAGTTCAAGGTTTAAAAGGCCATTGCCAAGCTGTTTATGATGTCACGATTTTTTACGAGGGTGCCGCACCTTCTTTCTTGGACCTTTTTAGGGGAAAAGTGAAGCGAGTGAAGCTTCATGTTGAAAGGTTTCCTTTGGACAGATTGGGTGAAGAAGAAAAGGATATTCAAAAATGGATTGTTGACCGTTTTTATTTGAAAAATAAAATGTTGTCAGAAAGTCGGGGAGTACCTTTTGGACATTAAAAAGTACGAAGGTTTATTGATAAAAAAAAGACGCGAGACAGAGGCTTTTCTTGAGCGTCTCAAAGAGTCTTCAAAGCCAGTCGATTTAAACGATCCTATAGGAAGGCTATCCAGGATGGATGCTATTCAACAACAACAGATGTCTTTGGAGTCTAAGAACCGTGCTCTATTAACCTTAAAACAAATCGACGCAGCTTTAGGAAGATTTAAAGATGATAGCTACGGGGTTTGTTTAAAGTGCGAAGAGGAAATTTCTGAGAAAAGACTCATGGCCAAGCCAGAGTCACCATTTTGTTCAGTGTGTCAGTCTTAGTTAGGGGCTTTTTTTCTCTAAACTATAAACGCTGTATGATAATTCCGGATTTCCCTTTTTTAACCTGAGCCTTTCCAGCAACTTCAGAAATTAGGCAGTCTCTGGGGTCCATCTTTTCTTCTTCAGCTTTGGGAACCATGGGGACAAGAATGTACGTCTTGCCATTATAAAACCAAGATAAAGGTGATGTTTCCACAATATCTTCCTTATCAATATCCTGTCCGGTTTCCTTTATATGTCTATAGACAAGTTCTTTTCGGTCAAGAAGGGTCATGGGTCACGCCTGAGTTTTGATGATTAATATAATTATCCACATCCCATTATAAATATTTAATCTATTATGGCTAATAATTTTAGAGGATAGAGCTTTTAACTCGGATAAAGTTTTCAAAATAATGCATATTTTTCTTAAGGAATATTTTAAAACTTTTATCTTTCTTTAAACGCAAAATATGAAAAGTATAGATGACCTCTATTTTATTTCCAGACTTTAAATGCTCTTCAAGTTCTTTAGTTGAGTTTACTTTGTTTAAAGTAAGTTTTGCGAACTTTTTTGTTAACCTTAATTGAAGGGGGTGGGCTGAAACATTTTTAAAGAAATACTCCTTAAGTGTTTCATAATATTGATTGTCGCTTTTATTTTTCTGATATTTTTTTGCCAGGTAAAGTGCCCAAAGAGGGTCTTCTTTTTTATTTAAAAAATCTAATAGTGAAATTTTTTTTATTTTTTCTTCTACTTTGAAAGAGGTTGTTTGAGAAGTTTCTATAAGATAATTTTTAAACTTTTTAAATGTACTAAATTTGATGTCACCTTCTAGTGTTTCATTTAGAAGTGAAAGAGAGTCACCTCTATAAAAACTTCTTTGAAATAAAACTTCAGAAGCTAAATTCTCACCATTTATAAAGCCTTTTTCTATTCTATTATTGGAGTATATTTTTAAAGATGTGAATAGGACAATAAAAATAAAAATGATAGAAAAGTAATATTTCTTTTTTTTAATAAACGAAAATTTAAGCTTTTTAAAATATGAGTGAAAGAAATTAAAAGTTAAATATGTAAAGCCAAGTGTGTAAATAATTATTGGAGAATTCCAATAATTTTTTAACATTTTTATTCCAGGCAAAGCAAAAATAAAAATAAAGACGAAATAGCGGTACTTTTTTAAGTAAAAAATAAAGTCCTTCCACTTTAATTTTAAAAAACCAGGCTGGGCCAGAATCAGTTTTGGTGAAGGTGAAAATAAGGTAACAATAACAAAGATTATAAAAAGGACAATCCCAAAAAAGAACCGGCTGTCCATTATTTGATCCACAGCTTGATTAAAAAAGTAATCCTCTTGAAAAGTCGCCTTCTTTTTTTCAACAGATAGGGGTAATCCAAAAAAGAAGAGGTTTAAAGAGAAATAGATCCCACCTAAACTTAACTTAAAAAATTGAAAAATGATGTTAAAAAAGAAAATTTCTAATTTTTTAAAAGGGCTAACGAGAACCCACTTAAGGCACTCCTCAAGAGGGTAGCTAAAAAGAAACAAAATTATATTGAGTGAAAAAAAATAAGTGAGGGAGACTTCATTCTTGTCAATCTTGGGATTTACGTAAGCCGTTAAAAATACGAGAAACCAAGCACAGATGTTAACGTAAAGAGCATCTTTGAAGTATTTTCTAGAATAAATTTTTAGGAGTTCAAGCATGGAGCCCTCCAGATTTTGTTTCTTTTTTTGAAAAGAAAAGGAACAAATCTTCAAATGATGGAGGATAAGTTTCAATAGAGGAAGCATTTTGGAGGGAAGAAGAAAGGTCTTTTTTAAGTGCAATATAATAAAATTTGTCTTCTCGCTCCTCAATAAGCTCAATTCCCTTTGCTTTGTCGAGATCAATTTTTCGGTCAGCTTTTAAAGTAACGTATTTTGTTTTAAGTTCGCTGACTGGAACATTGAACTTAATCTGACCGCTATCTATAAAGCAGAGGTCGGTTGCATAGGGAGCGACTTCTGATAGAATATTTGTTGCTAAAATAACTGTACTTCCTTCCTTTACGAGATTGTTAAAAATCTTCATAAAGTCTTTTTGTGCGTGAATATCAAGGACGCTTGTTACTTCATCGATTAAAATAAGTTTAGGTCCTGTTGAAAGATAACTTGCCAAAAGTATTTGCATTTTTTGGCCTCTAGAGTAATCGTTAAAGCGTTTTTCAAGATCAATACTTCTTTGTTTTATGATGGAATCAAACATTTCCTGATTCCAAGATGGGTAGAGCTTTTTAAAACTCTTAATAAACTTTTTTATAGTGAGAGGTGAAGAGAATGATAGATTTTCAGTTATAAAAATCAGCTTTGACTTTTGAGTGATTGAGTCGTTTGATAGTTTTTCTTCTAGAAATTGAATATTTCCTTGATCCGGGATTTCAAGTCCTGCGATATTTTTTAAGAAGGTCGATTTTCCAGCACCATTTTCACCAATAAAAGCACAAAACCTCCCTTTATCTAAGGTCAAAGAGCAATCGTGTAGAATTTTTTGTGAAAGATAACTAAAAGAAAGGTTTTGAACATCAATACATTTTCTCATGAGAACTTCATCGGATTTTAATAATCATAAATAAATTCTTATTTTGGGTATCAATAAATTTTATTTTATGACCTTCGTTCTTTTTGCAAATATTGTTCTGTGAGGCATTTGGGGCGTTTGAAACGATATAGCTTAAAGGGAAAATTACTTTCCTATATATGAAAGGCTAGACGGTTTTTGACGTTTAGAATATTGTCAGGAAATGGAATTATTCTCTGACTTATTTGATTTAAAATCTTTGGCCTTCTCTTCTTTTGAATTAAAAAGCGATTTTGGAAAAAGTGGGCATCTGGTATCAAGCTATTTGAAGTCTGTTCCTTTGAAATTCCAACCTAAGCGCTTTTCTAACTTTTCTGAGCAAAGGAAGATCGAGTTTGTTATAGGCCGAATATGTGCAAAAGAGGCCTTAGATAAAATGAACGGTCCAGAAGAAAGGCGGCCAATTTTTAAAGAAACAGGAATTGGTATGAATGATGATAGGTCGCCTTCTTGGCCAAAAGGAGCTGTTGGGTCTATCACTCATAGCCCTATAGGGGTCATGGCTTGTACCGGTAAAGTTGAAGATTTTCTTAGTTTGGGATTGGATTTAGAATGCCTTAATAGATCAAATTCTTTAAATAAAATAAAGAATAAGGTATTTACGGGGGCAGATAACCTACTCTATAAAGAATTGCCAAAAGGCTTTGAAGAAACTGATCTTATTGGACTTGTTTTTTCAGCAAAAGAATCCCTTTTTAAATGCTTGTACCCTTTAGCAAAAACTTTTTTCTACTTCTATGATGCTGAGATGGTGAAATTAAACCTCGATACAAGAAGCTTTACTCTTAGGTTAAAAAGGGGGCTTGGCGGGGTGTTTAAGGAGGGAGACCTTTTTGAAGGTTATTTTTGTACGTCTATTGAAGACCATATTTTAACTCTTGTTCCATTAAGGTCCTGCACCTCCTGAGCTTATATATTAAGTGATTAAGACTCTTCTGAGTCGAAGGCTTTCTGTTCTCTAGCACCCTCTAGCGCCACAGAAGAAACAAAATCAGCAATCTCTTCTTCTTCCATATGATACGAAAGTGTCATTCCAATTGTGCTGATTAGGCTGTGCATAAAGTCAGTTTCATCGATATTTTTAAAACGATTGCTGGTTTGAACTTCTTCCATTTTTTTTAAGATAAAGTCCGTTACCTCATCTGAAAGGTGGTCATATTGCTCTTGTGCTTTTGTATCTTGATCCATTTTATTCCCTTGGTTGTTTATAGAGCGTGTAAAGGACCATAGAGGTTGTTTTTTAGCAAGGAAATTTAGCACCATTGGTAAATATTTTAAAAACTTTCAAAAGAAGGCTCAGGATTGGCCAAAATGGCCCGATAGAGAGGTTGATTTACTCTTAGAGGAGCATCAAAATGAGGAATTTGTCCCTATATTTCCTAGTATTTTTGTTCATTTTTTTCTCATCAAAGGCCTTTGCCCAAAATTGTCCTGAATTGAACTTCAGACTGTGTCCCAAAAAAGCAATTTGTAAAAGACCAATAAAAATAAAGGGAAGGAATCTTGAAAATCTCATTAAGGATCTTAAAAAGACACAACTTGATCTTCCATGGTCGGTTAAATCTGAAAGCGACTTTACTATTGAAACAAAAACATTTGAAAGTATGAGTAGGCTAGATAGGCTTTTTAAAAATGCCATGAAAAATATAAAACAAGAAATGAAAAAATATGAGGTCACAAAAAATATATCAGAACGTTTTGCTGAAACGTCTTTTAAAGTTTCAGAAAAAATGGCATTAGACTCATGGTACGGAAGTGAAAACACGAAAAAAGTTATGAAAGAAATAAAAGGTGTTAAAAAACTAAGAGTACGATTAAGTTATAAAAAACCTAAAGGTCAAAAGGGAACTACCAAGTTTTATCTTTATCAATTAAAGAAAAAGAGTACGAAGCCAAGGCCTGTCTTAATCATCATGCCCCCTGTTTACGGGATCTCTCCTTTTGATATTGGTATGGCCATCGAGTATGCCTCTTTTGGTTTTCAAGTCGCCGTTTTGGAGTTAGGAGGCGTTAAATTCGTAAGTCCTTTTAACCAGATTGGAAAGCTTAAAGAATCTATGGCGGGAGTTATTGGTGATACTCATAGAATGATCCAGTATTTAAAAAAATACAGAGATATTGACAAGGACAATATTGGCATTTTTGGTTTTAGTTTGGGAGGTCTCCTTTCCTCAATGGTTTATGTTTTGAACGATGATATCAAGGTTTTAGCTTCGGCAATGGGAGGGGCTAATTTTCCTGAGCTCTTCACGAACTCAGAACAGGCAATGGCCAAATTGTATCGATCATACAGAATGAGGAAAGAGAATTTAAGAACAAGGATGGATTATTTTAAGGCCTTAGAAAGGGCACTACCTTATGAGCCAATGAGCTTGGCCCATAGAAGGAAAGAAAGTCATGTTTATTTTGTTGCTTCATTTGGAGATACTTTAGTTCCAAGCAAAAATCAGTGGGATTTAACCCAAGCCTTCAATGCAAGTTGCGAGAAAGGTAATGTAAGATGGGAAAAGGATCAACACTTAATCGCCATTGTTAAGGATTTATTGAAAAGAGATAGGTTAAGGGAGTTTTTCATAAGTAAGTTGATGAAATAAGAGGAAAATAGGTCTTAATTTAGAGAAAAAATCAACACTTTTACCTTCTTAAATACCTTTTAAATTAAAAGTCAAGGTCTTGCCAAAGTTAAAAGGACTTCTCATAATTTTTCCAACTTAAACTTGGAGAAATTAATGAATATGAAATCCATAAGTAAATATTTTGTTCTTTTTATAACATTTACCTCTTTATTCACTTCAGTTTGCCTGTCTGCCAGAGAAGTTAATATTCTAGAAATTATTAGCGAGCCCGAGGGAAATAAGAAGCATTTCTTAACTCTTGCTCTAGATAAGGAAGGGGATATCCTCAAGGTAAGCAGAAAGAGCAAGGGTTCAATTCAGACTTTTTCAATAAATGATTTGAATGAAGGAGGGGTTGTTTTATATAGGGCTGAGGGTCTTGATGTATTCAAGCTGAGCTCGAATACAATGGACCGGATTATGGGTGGTGATGTTCTTTTAACGTATTTAGTAGATGGTATTAGTAAGCGTTATAAAGACCTAGAGATTTACCTCAAAAGAAACAGTGATGACTGGTCTTTAGAAACCAGAGATGGAAAAAGGGTAAAAAAACTAGTTTTAAAGAGCAAAAAGTTTTTTGGAAAGATTATTGGGATCAAAAAAATTATAATTAAGTAATAGTCTAAGCTTTGGAGTAAGGAGGACTCAGTCCTCCTTACCTTTATCCTTATTACTAGAGTTTAAGAACTCATTAAATGTTTTTGTTAATTCTATAAAAAAATCCCCTTTTCTGAAATGAACTTCTTTTGTGGTTTTACTTTCAATCATTGCCTTTAGATCTTCTGTCATTCTATAAACTGGTCCTGCAATTTTATGGGAGAGAAGAATTCCAAAGATAATTAAAACAACAGATGATAATAAAGAGGTGGCCAGAAATATATTGGTAAACTTATCTTTTTGATGACTAATAAATTTAAAAAATTGGCTATTTTGTGGGAGTCCAAGTTCTTTGCCTAAAGCAAAAAACTCCTCAAAAGAAAAATTCATTGAAATAAAATAAATGATGTTAACAACGAGGCTAATGCCTATAAAAATGCCTACAATAGTTAATTGGAAGCTTGGGTTTATAAGATAGTTCTTACGATCATCTTTCTTTTTTACTACTTTCACAATTTTACTCCGTTCATCTAGAAGTAGATTGGCTTACTAATCGGGTGGAAAATTTATAAATGTACTTAAAAATAGAATCTTGAGCGAAAAGGTCTTGCAAACGAGGTGGTAATTTAGTTACTCTTCCTGTTTGTATTGAAACGCTGCAGAATGTAATAATCTTTATTAAGTTACATGGACAGTGAAGTGAGTACAGGCATGCACTCAGTTAATCACTATCAATATTCAATGAGGAGCTTTTATGTACTTTGCTTTATTAAGAAAGTTCTTTCTAACTGTTTTTTTCACCTTAACTTGGATTTTAGGGGCCAGTGACGCTTTTTCTAAAAGCCAGTGCCAAATTGTTTATGATGCAGGTAGTAGCGGTACACGGCTTTACGTATATGAGAAAAAAAATAACACTTGGATTGAGCATGAGGGACCAAAAGGCTCTGCCCTGGCCGACCCAGTAAGAGAAATCAGAGGAGCAAAGTGGAGTCAGAGGAAGGAACTTATCAACGAAATTATGAGCCTTCTAGATACAATTTTACAAGATGGCCCAAAGTATTCTAGTGGGGGGCTTGCCTGGAAAGCTTTTGATTGGAAAAAGGTCTGTGATGTAAGGATTGCCAGTATCTTTGCGACGGCTGGTATGAGGATTGCTGAACATGTTAATAGAAAAAGAAGTCAAACGCTTTGGAGGGACCTAAAGCTGGCACTCCAAAAGAAGCTTGGATCTAAAGTGAAAGTTTTGACTCGAACCTTACCTGGCTATGAAGAAGGTCTTTTTGCATGGCTTTCGGTAAGAGAAAAGAAAGGAAGTGACCGTTTTGGAATCGTCGAAATGGGAGGAGCTTCATCTCAAATCACTTTTCCTTGCCCAAAATGTGTTGATAGTAAAAATATTTGGATTGGCGGGAAAAATTTAAAGATTTTTAGCTATTCATTTTTAGGTTTAGGTGGTGATGAAGCTTCAAAGGTTTTTGGACTGGCTTCTTCTTGTAAGTACGGTGCTGGCGTAGGGTCTTCAGGCTGGAATAGTAAAAAGTGCGCTGACAGTATGAAGGTAAGTACACCTCGAGGGATCTATGACCCTTACAATTTTAGAAATGGGAAGAGAGGCATTTATAAAAGGCTTCCTTTTCAAAAAGCAGGAGGTATTGAGTGGGTTTTCACCGGGGCCTTCAAGTTTGTTAATGAAAAAACTATTGATAAGTGTTGTCGGAACAGAGGCAAGTGTTTTGAAAAAGAAACTTCTTGTTTCAGGGCCGTTTATTATAAAAGATATATAGAAGCACTGGGCTTAGATTATAAAAGCAAAAGGGCGGGAGCGAGTTGGACACTAGGAGCCGCCATTTGTAATGAAAATGATTGTCTTAAAAGGTTCGGTAGAAAACAATGCCTTTGGTCTTCGAAAGGTTGCCTCTGATTCTTAGTTTTTAAGGTCAGGGCCTTTTTTTTAAAATTGAAAGAAAGGTTTTGGCCGCCTCTTTTGTACTTTTCCCTTTTTCATCGACCAGAAAATTTAGATCCTGCATTATTTCAAGTGTGATTGATTGATCAAGTTTCTTTAATTCCTTTAAAAGGAGTGGCCTTTTTGTAACGGCCCTTTGTGAAAGAAGGAGCATGGTATGGTATGAGGGGATTGCCTTTTTTTTGTCTTTCAAAATAAGCAGGTCATATTTTTTTATTCGGCCGTCACTTGTGTAGGCAGTGATAACATCGACTTGATTATCATGAACTGATTCGTACATGAGGGTTGGGTCCATGACAATTTTTTTTTGGAAATCAATTTTGTAAAGGCCTCTTATATTTTTCCATTCTAACCGGTCTAAAAAAACATAATCAGTCCCAAGTTTGAGGTCTCCAGCAAACTTTTTAAGATCATCAATAGTCTTAATGCCTAATTCGGAAGCCTTTTTTCTAGTCATGGCAAAAGCGTACTTATTTTCAAAACCAAGGCGAGCGGCAACTTTGAGGTTATGCTTTTTCTCAACATAGTCTGTTACTTTGGAAAGAAGAGCTTTTGAAGAAGGGGGGAGACCCTTTTCTTTCATGACTGTTGACCAAATGGTACCTGAATAGGTTACATAAATATCAATCTGATCATTTCTTAAGGCATCGAAAAGAAGGTTTGATCCAAGAGACTTTCTAATATCGACTTTGTAGGGAGTTTTCTCTTGGACGATCATTTTTATAATATCGCCAAGGATGTATTGTTCAGTAAAGGCCTTAGTGCCCACAATAATCTTGTTTTCATCTTTAAAAAATATATCTTTGGAACCTTTATAAAAAATAAAGCTGTAAAGAAGAATGAAGAAACAAAGGATTACTTTAAGTGTATTCCACTTCCTTTTTTGCCATGCTTTTTCTAAAAGTCCCATAAGACTATCAAAGAAGATTGCTAAAAGAGCCGCGGCTATACAGCCCGCGAAAACAAGAGGATAGTTTTTAGTTTGAAGTCCTGAAAAAATAATATTTCCAAGGCTTGGAGCACCGACAGGGGTTGCTAAAGTGGCAAGGCCTATTACCCAGATAGTGGCCGTTCTGATTCCTGCAAATATAACTGGCATGGCCATGATAAGCTCAACTTTAAAGAGCTTCTGTTTAGGTGTCATACCGACGGCATCAGCAGCTTCTATAAGGTCTTCGTCAATGCCCGCAATCCCCGTGACCGTATTTCTAAGAATAGGAAGAAGTGAATAAAGGATAAGGGCAAGAAGAGCAGGGAGTGTTCCAATACTAGAGAATTTGTAATTAAAGTTTGTTTCAGACCAATCTGAGACGGTCCCTAATATGGGGACCATGATTGCCAGAAGAGCGAGCCCAGGAATCGTTTGAATGACTCCTGAAAATCCTAAAACCAGGTTTTGCCATCGTTTTTGGTGCGATACCCAGACACCAAGAGGGATGCTTATTAGAATACCTACTAAAAGGGCCACAAGGCTTAAAGAGAGGTGTGAATAAAAAAGGGAGCCCAAAATAAGGAGTTGTTCTTTCATTATTAACCATCTCCTCTTTCAAGTGTGGCTTCAAGTTGCTTCATTTGTTCTTTTGGGGCCCTAATTAAAGAAGCGACGTAATCATCTATTGGGTTATTGAAAATATTTTTTGGAGTATCTATTTGAACAATGGATCCCCTTTTCATAATAGCGATCCTATCTCCCAAAAGGAGTGCTTCCATCATATCGTGAGTCACGAAAGCTCCTGTAAAAGGAATCCTGTTCTTTATTTTTTGAATTTCTTTTTGAAGATGGCTTCTGTTTAGAGGGTCCAATTTTCCAAAAGGTTCATCAAAGAGGATGACTTTTGGGTGAGCTGAGAGTGCCCTGGCAACTGCTACTCTCTGGGCCTGGCCTCCGGAGAGTTCTTTAGGGTACCGGTGGTAGAATATTTTCGGGTCTAGCTCTGTTAACTCCAAAAGCTCAATGACACGCTCCCTTATTTTAGCTTTTTCCCACCCCAAGAGGCCCAATGTAATGGCAATATTGTTTGCAACAGTCATGTGGGGAAAAAGGCCAATTTTTTGAAAACAATAGCCAATTTCTCTTCTCAGTTCATAAGGAGGCATATCCGTATTATTTTTTCCATCAATTTTGACTTCACCACCTGTTGGATGGATTAACCTGTTAATCATTTTGAGCGTTGTTGTTTTTCCGCAACCTGACTCGCCTAGCAAGACAAGGAGCTCTCCCTTAGGAATAAAAAGATCTATAGAATTTACAACAGTAAGATCTTCGTAGACTTTGGTTACACTTTTAAGCTCAATCAATTTTCTATTCTCCAGTTTGAGAAGAGGTGGCTTTTTCAGTTCATAATTTTTTTTATTATTTCTGAAAGGTCTTTAAATATAAGAGGCTTTGGGAGGTAATAAATATCTTCAAGACCTTCTGTTTCGAGCTTAGTTTCCCTGATATACCCAGAAATAAAAATGATAGGTGTTTTTTGATTAGGACCACTTCTCTTTCTAATTTTATGAGCAACGTCACTTCCCTTCATGGAAGGCATTCTATGATCTAAGAGAAGAACGTCATATTTAATTGTGCTTGTGAGCCTAATGGCTTCATTGGGGACTTCTGTCACCTCGATTTCTACTTTATCTTTCATCTCAAGGTAAAGACCGTCTTCAAAAATTCTGGTAATCATTTCTTCGTCGTCAGTAATAAGAATTAGTGGCCGTTTTTTGCTCAATTTTTTAAACCCTTTTTGAAAGTTTAGGTAAACATCTCACATTTTAAAGGAATATTTTAATTTAGCCAGTATAACAAAACTAATTTGTGGCTTGATGCCTTTTAGACTTTTTGACAATATAACAAGTAAAGCTTGTGGTGCAATTTCAAAAGGAGTTTGATTTTATGGATACAGAGTTTTTAAGCCCTAACACCTCTATAAATATGAACGAAAACGACCTCTTTAAGACGATAAAGGGACAAAAAAGGGCTAAGTCAGTGGATGGGTCGCTTCATAACCAGGAGGTCCTAAAAAGAGAGCTTGAGGCTTTTAGAGAGAGTTGGTCCAAACGGAGCAAGGAAGAGCTTTTAGAGGCCTTGTTAAAAATCAAGAAATGCGAGCTTGAAATGAGGCTGGGTTGTAACGATGTAGATTATAAAAAAAGGTAAGTGTTTGTAATTATTATGTTTTTTACTGTAAATATTTCAACTTCCCATAAATTACTGGCCTTTTTGCCTAGGTTGGCTACATTGGTCTCAAAGATCTACTCACCAATGGAAACTAATCATGACTCAAGACCTAAAGTTAAAGAACTTGGCCATCGTGGCCCATGTTGACCACGGTAAGACAACTCTAGTTGATGCAATTTTAAAGCAATCCGAAACATTTGATTCTCGAGAGGAACTAGAAGAAAGAGTCATGGACTCTGGAGAACTAGAAAAAGAAAGAGGAATTACAATTACTGCAAAAAATTGCGCTTTTTCATGGAAAGGAGCCAAAATCAACCTTCTAGATACCCCAGGTCACGCCGACTTTGGAGGCGAGGTTGAAAGATCTTTGATGATGGTTGATGGAATTCTTCTTCTTGTTGATGCTTCTGAGGGACCATTGCCGCAAACCAGGTTTGTTCTTGGGAAGGCGATGGAGCAAAACCTAAAAATTGCAGTTGTGATTAACAAAATAGATAGACCAGATGAGAGAATTGAAGAAGTTATTGGCGAGGTTGAGGACCTCTTTTTGGAGTTAGCAACTCTTTTAGGTAAAGAGGATTATGACTTAGATATTCCTTTTTACTATGCTTCCGCAAAAGAGGGCTATGCTAAAAAATCCCTCTCAGATCAAAATGATAACCTTCACCCCTTATTGGATTTTATGGTTAGTGACTTTTTTCCTGAGCCTAAAGTTGAAAAGGGTGAAAATTTCCAACTCCTTGTCACGAACTTAAGCTACTCAAATTATTTAGGACCTCAAGTTATTGGTCGAATTCATAGAGGAGTTATTAAAAAACACCAGTCAGTAATTTTATGTGATAAAAGTGGTCAGAATAAAAACCAAAAAATAAGTAATATTCAAATATTTGATGCTTTAGGTACTCGGGAAGTTCAAGAGGCCAAAGCTGGTGAAATTGTTATTCTTTCAGGTATCGATAACGGTATGATTGGAGACACAGTTACATCCAGAGAGGACGTTCAGGCTTTAGAAAGAATTGAAATTGACCCTCCAACAGTTTCTGTAACTGTTTCAGTAAATACTTCTCCAGGTTCCGGAAGGGAAGGAGAGTACTTAACAAGTAGAAAATTAGAAGAATTTCTTGAAAATGCTTGCCGACATAATGTGGCCCTTAAGTTTAATCCTACAAGTGACCCAAAAGAATTTGAGTTAAAAGGGCGAGGCGAACTTCAATTGGCGATTGTTTTTGAAGAAGTTAGAAGGGCAGGTTTTGAGCTTATGGTTGCAAGACCTGAGGTCCTTTTTAAGGAGATTGAAGGTAAAAAGCACGAGCCTTTCGAAAGTGTCGTCCTTGATGTCCCAAATGAAGATGTTGGGACTGTTACAGAGGCACTATCTGAAAGAAAGGGGAAAATGGTCGGATTAAACCCACTTGGAGAAACTAGAACCAGGTTAGAGTTTGAGGTTCCTTCTAGGGGGCTTATTGGTTACCGGTCAAAATTTTTAACAGATACAAGAGGCGATGGTCTTATGTCATCACGTTTTATAGGACACAGTCCTTATGCTGGAGACTTACTAGCGAGGCAAAACGGGGCCATTATTTCAGACCGCCAGGGAAAATCGACTCCTTATGCTTTATTTAACCTTTTAAGCTCTGGGAAACAATTTATTGAGCCTGGTGAAGCTGTTTATGAAGGTCAGGTAGTTGGCGAACATTCAAAAACGAACGATGTTAATGTTAATTGTGTTCGTGAAAAGCACCTAAGTAGTGTGAGAACAGCTGGAAAAGATCAAAATATCGTGCTTCCTCCAATTCAAAGAAGAACTCTAGAATGGGCAATGGATTGGATTGATAATGACGAATGGGTTGAAGTCACTCCAAAAAATATAAGAATTAGAAAAAGAAGCTTAAGTAAGAATACCAGAAGTGTTATCAGAACCTAGCAAAATAAGGGTAGGGACTCTTTTAAAAAAGTGTCCCTGCTTAACTGCCTAGACACGACCATCAATTTCCCTCCTCACTTGTTAAACCTTTATGTCAGGTAAGTGATAATAAGAATCTTATTTTTTTTGAGAAAAAACTTCCAGCACCAAAAAAAGGTCAGGCAATCTCAATTTTTTCCGAAGCGCTTATTAAAGTTTAAAGCATTGTTATTAAAAATGAGAGGAAATCTCCTCATAAAAAGGTAGCGGTTTTGGTCTTTTCAAGTCGAATGAGGTTCTTAATATTCAGTTTCCCTCTAATAATGATTTTTTGGTTGTTAATAATAAGCGAAGATCTATCTTCAAGAGAAGTTGATAACTTCACAAGAAGAACTGAATTTTTAAAGGATAGTACTTCGAAATTAAATGAAATTACAAATCGATTTATTAAAAATAGAATCAAAAAAATTAATAAGAAAAACCATAAATGCAAAGAAGATTTTCTATATAGCGGCCTGAAAAAAGACTTTAATGTTTTATTGAAGGATGCTCCTTTTCTTCTGGCCCTTGGAAAAGAGAAAGGGATTTTTAAATTAAAAACGGATGTAAGAGATTCAGTTTATAGAGATTGGAACCTTATGGATTCTCCTGCTATAAGAGGAATTAATTTGGTAATTCCTTCAGTTTTTGGTGAGGTTATTAAAGTTAACGGGATAAGGTTAGGGGTTGATAAATTTGAGCACTTTTTTGGATATGGATATTATTATTTTAACCTACATTACCTTGGTAAAAAAGAGGTTAAAAAAGCTTTAAAATTTGGTCTTTTTATGGAGTACTTTAATTTGGGTGCCTACAAAACAGGCGTCATGTCCTACGGAGACTTGGCCGCAAACTTTAATGGGATGAGGTTTTGGAACCATATCTTGGCAAAACGAAATGATATTTTAAAACAGAGCTTGGGGCCTTATGTGAAGTGTAGAAGAGGAAAATGGGTTGTAAATAAGGAAGTTGATTGGAGCCAATACGTTGATGATTCTTTTGACGAAGCAATAAATTGTAGCCGCTTTAGAAAAGGTAGTATGGCAAAGTCAGTTATGGAAAGGGTTAGGGGAGTTAAGCATAAAAATGGAGAACTTAAAACATGTCCTTTAGCTCCAAAAAAAATGAAAAATATGTTAAAAAAATACTCCCGGTTTTCTCCTTATATTTTAAATGAGAATGGTCATGGAGAGATACCAAAGTTTATGACTTGGAAGTTATTTCACGATCTATAAGTTGATTTTTAATTTTTAAAACTAATAAGAAGAAGGTACTCAATGGAAGGTGAGACAGAATATTTTTTTCAATGTCCTTTTTGTTTCTCAAGGATATCTATGGTTATAGAGGTTTATTATGGAGGACAAAAATACATTGAAGATTGTGAAGTTTGCTGTAGACCTATCGAAATATCTTATAGTGTAGAGGACAATATGGTGGTAGGTTTTCAAGCAGAGAGGGCATGTGAATAATAAAAAAATATAGGATGTCCTAAAAGAATTCCACTTCATCCTCAGCAAATTCAACTTCATTGCATATTATGGGTAGAGTTTCTTTATCGTAAATCTCGGCAAAAGCTTCACAAATAAGGCTTTTTCCTTCAAGTTGTAACTCCCACTTATCTAAAAAGAGATCTTCATAGGTCTCAGAGCTATTTGGAGAGAAGAAAACATCATCTTGACCTCTAGTAAGGAGGGGAAGGCTCATTATAGTTTTAACCCCATTTTTTTCTAATTGCTCTTTAATCCCACCACCCATTAGGTTACAGAACTCTTTTATAAATTCATCGGCTTGGTGTTTATTGATATCCTTACTTTCATTTGGTTTTCCATAAGCTTTGGCAGCAAAATGTTTTGCATCTTCAGTAACAAATTGAGCCTTAAAAATAAATTGAACATTTTCTCCTTTTACAAAAATCACAGACACCCACTGGCATTCTTGATTATTTTCAATTATTCTTTGAACATCGTTTTGTGTAATAAAGTCTATAAAAGAATGTTTTTTTAACCTTTTGAGGCTAAGATCTCTAAAAAGATTTTTTAGGAAGTCTTTGGCGTTATTGTTTTCCAAATCATCAAGTACGGCCAGATTACTCATTATTCTCCACCACCATTAAAATAGCTAAACCCAATTTTCACCAGACAAATTTATAATATCGGTAATTTTGAGAAACAAATATTTTTTCCATATAAATCACCCATAGAATTAAATAGCTAATAATTTTAAGGTTTTAAATAATTAATCTTAAGTTATAAAAACATGTTCAACTTAATAAGTTGACTTAGATTGATTTTGATTATTTTTGTTGGCACTTTCTTTACCAAGAAGGAGCGGTCCTTTAGACGTGCCCAATCGGGTAGCACCAGCTTGAATCATTTTAATGGCATCTTCCTTTGTTTTTATACCTCCAGAAGCCTTCACTTCGATTTCTTCACCAACAACTCTTTTCATAAGCTCGACATCTTTTATGTTAGCTCCACCTCCCGAAAAGCCCGTTGAGGTTTTTACAAAATGGGCCTTGGCTATTTTTGATAAAGAGCAGGCAATGACTTTTTCGTCTTGGCTTAGTAAGGATGTTTCAATTATTACTTTTACAATATGGGGAGATGAAGCCTGAACTACCTCCTTTATGTCATTGAGAACATAATCATAATCTTTGGATTTTAGTTTACCGATGTTAATAACCATATCTATTTCTGTGGCCCCACAATCGATAGCATCTTTGGCTTCAAAAGCTTTCATTTTTGTTGTTGTTGCTCCTAGTGGAAAGCCAATAACAGTACATATATCTATTTTTGTAGAGCTAAGAATAGATTTCGCAAATTTTATATTACTTGGGTTAATGCAGACACTTTTAAAACCTAATTCAATAGCTTCTTTACAAAGAGACCTGATATCATCCTCTGAAGCGGTTGAGGAAAGTAAAGTGTGATCAATCATAGAGGCAAGAAGCTTTTCATCCATTATGATTTCCTCCATGTGAATATTATAGAGGTAGCCAGACTTTGATAAAAAAAAGTTGATTGAAAAGCTCAAAAAAAAGAAGCTTTTGAGTAAGAAATAATTTTTATAGTTAGAATAAAATTTTTATGGCCGGTTTAATAAAGAATTGTTTAGCAAGTTTTAAAAGCCTTCCCACTTTTCATTTAATACATTACATTTAAAATGAGTAAATAAGATTTATTTTATAATTTTATAATCAGGATCAATTAATTGTCCGATAAAGATACCCCGGTTTTGGCTGTCAACTCTCTTTCAAAAAGTTTCGGAAGCTTAGAAGTTTTGAAAAATATCTCTCTAGAGGCGAAGCAAGGAGAGGTTGTCTCGATTATTGGTTCATCGGGATCCGGAAAGAGTACTTTTTTACGGTGTCTTAACTTTTTGGAATCGCCAAATAAGGGTGAAATACAACTTAACGGAGAGCTTTTACAAACAGAACTAAAAAGAAATGGTGAGCTTGTTCCCCAAAACAAAAAACAATTGGAAAAATTTAGATCGCATATGGGGATGGTATTTCAAAACTTTAACCTTTGGTCTCATATGACTGCTTTAGATAACGTTATGGAAGCCCAGGTTCAAGTACTAAATAGATCAAAAAAAGAGGCCCATGAAAAGTCTTGTTCCCTTCTTGAAAAAGTAGGGGTTTTTGAGAGGAAAGATTTCTTCCCTTCTCAGCTTAGTGGAGGACAGCAACAGAGAGTTGCCATTGCCAGGGCCTTGGCCATGGACCCTGATGTTATTTTATTTGATGAACCAACTTCCGCTTTAGATCCTGAGTTAGTTGGAGAAGTGTTGAAAGTAATGAGGAACTTAGCTGAAGAAGGAAGGACGATGCTTGTTGTGACCCATGAAATTGGTTTTGCTAGAGAGGCTTCAAGTAGTGTTGCCTTTTTTCACCAAGGTGTTATTGAAGAGCAGGGGAAACCTAATGATGTCTTAAAGGATCCAAGAAGTGAAATTTTGAAAAACTTTTTATCCACGATTATGTAAATTATTTTTGGGAGCTTCCCTTTATATTAATAACTTTTATAGGAGTAAAAATGAAAAAGAACCTTATCTCTCTATTGTTATCGCTCGTGGTTTTTTCAGGACTTGTATCGACCTCTTTTGCTGGTTCAAAAAAGTCAGCAGAAAAATTAAGAATTGGGGTAGAAGGTGCTTATCCTCCTTTTAGCGAGGTTGATAAAGATGGCAACATGAAGGGTTTTGATATTGATATTTCCTATGCACTTTGTAAGGAAATGGGGTCAGAGTGTGAATTGGTTAAGCAGGATTGGGATGGAATTATCCCTGCACTCCTGGCGAAAAAGTATGACGCTATTGTTGCTTCTATGAGTATTACTGCAGAAAGAGAAAAAAAAGTTTCCTTTACTAAGAAGTATTATGCAACTCCTGCTAAGTTTGTAAGAAAAAAAGGTTCTGGAATTGAAATTAATAAGGCCAGTCTAAAGGGGAAAACTGTTGGAATCCAAAGAGGAACAATTCACGACAAGTATTTAACCGCCGTTTATGGGAATGATGTAACAATCAAAAGGTACGGTAAGCAAGATGAAGCTTATCTGGATATGAAAGCTGGAAGAATAGACCTTCTTATGGCAGATAGTTTGGCCCTTTCTGATGGCTTTTTGAAAAAAGCAGGTGGAGATGCTTACGAGTTTGTTGGTCCAGATTTAACGGATCAAAAATACCTTGGGAAAGGTATAGGAATTGCGATCAGGAAAGAGGATACTGCTTTAGTTGAAAAATTTAATAAGGCCATTGATGCAATAAGGAGTAACGGAACTTACGATACGATCAGAAAGAAGTATTTTGACTTTGATATATATGGAAAATAAACATTATGTTTGATTTCCTTTATGGTTATGGCCCTTCTCTTCTCGAGGGGGCCTTGATAACCATAATTCTCTCCATTGTTTCGCTCTTTGTAGCTTCAGTTTTAGGATTAATAACAGCATTTATGAGGCTGTCGAAAATACGCTTTTTAGAAATCATCGGGCTTTTGTATACGACCATAATCAGGGGAATACCTGAACTTGTTATGATGCTTTTAATCTTTTTTGGCGGACAGGTTTTAATAAATAAGATGGTTCAGTCTTTAGGCTTTGATGTTTATATAGATATTAACCCTTTCTTTTCAGGGTCTATGACAATTGGCCTCATTTTTGGCGCCTATATGGGAGAAACCTTTCGTGGTGCCTATTTAGCTATTCCTGTGGGGCAAATTGAGGCAGCGAGGTCTTGTGGAATGAATAACTGGAAGCTTTTTACAAGAATCCTATTCCCTCAAATGACAAGGCATGCCTTACCAAGTTTTGGAAATAATTGGCTTGTTTTAGTGAAAGCGACGGCTTTGGTATCTGTTATAGGCCTGGAAGACGTTGTTAGAAAAGCCGATTTGGCAGGTGGATCCACTCATAAGCCTTTTAATTTTTGGATTGCGTGTGCTTTGATTTATTTATTAATTACAAGTGTTTCAAATCGGATTCAAAGGGCCTTAGAAAAGCGCTATAATATTGGCTTTCAGGAGAGTGATGCTTGAACTTTTCAATCATCTTTGATAATTGGAAACTGTATCTAGAGGGAGTTATTCTAACTCTTCAATTAGTTCCACTTTCT
>DKQD01000166.1 GCA_002474345.1 Bacteriovoracaceae bacterium UBA7317 | reverse complement strand
TCAGCTGATTTTAATTTTTTATGAACCGCTTCAATCTCTTTTAAAAAGTCGAGTCTATCCTTATTTTCCTTAATCTTTTTAGCATTTTCCTTAGCTTCCTTTATTTTTTTATGAGAAGCCTCTATTTCTTGAAGAAAGGCGAGGCGTTTTTCATTTTTTTCCTTCTTTTTGGCCACTTCTTCTGCAGCTTTTAAATCATCTTCAATCTTTTTTAACTTCATTGTCGCTTCAAATCTTTCTCTATTTTTCTTTATCCTAGAAGCCTTCTCCTTAGCTTTTTTCATATCAGCGTGCATCTTTTTTATGTCTTCTAGAAACTTTTTTCGTTCGTTTTCCGTTTTAATCTTATTAGCTTCCTCAGCATTCAGTTTAAGCTCTTTATGTTTTTTATGAATATCACTTAGGAAATCCAGTCTCTTTAAATTTTCTTTTATCTTTTTTTCTTTTTCTTCAGCAATTTTTACACTTTCTTTCATCTTTCTTATTTCAACAAGAAAGTTAAACATATCTAAGTTAGACTTATACCTTTTTTTCTTTTCCTCAATTTCTTTTAAATCTTTTTGTGATTTATTAAGTTGATTTAAGAAATCTAAACGTGCAGTATTATCTTTTATTTTTTGGGCTCGTTCTTTATCTTCCTTAATCTGCTTTTTTGCTTTTTCCAACTCAGCTAAAAACTCTAACCTTTTTTTATTTTCTTCTTTCTTTTTAGATCTTTCTTCGGCTAACTTAACTTTCTCATGTGCTTTTCTAATTTCATTTTGAAATTCCAAAAGTTCTTTATTTTTCTTTATTTTTTCTGCCTTTTCTGTTTCTTCTTTTATTTTTTTATGGGCCTCTCTAATTTCTGAAAGAAAGTCTAGCCTTTTTTTGTTTTTTTCAATCTTGGCTTCTCTTTCTTCTCTAACCCTCTCTTTTTCTTTTAAACGATTAACTTGTTCAATAGAATTAAATTTTTCAAGATTTCTTTTATAACGGCTTTCTTTTGCCAATTTTTTTAGGAGAGCTATGTTTTTGCTCAAAATTGTTTTATTCTTTATTTTTTTGACTTCATTTTTCCACTTGTTAATATTTTCCTTTTTCCTTTGATCTCTTTTCTTTCTTTTATCAAAATAGTTTCCTAATTGATTTGTTAAGGCCTTAAATTTGGCCATATTTTCTTGTCTTTTTTTCTTTTTATTGGCCTCTTCTCTTTCCTTTTTAAGATAGTGCATTCTTCCGAGGGAATCGACCATAAGACGCATTGAATTCCATTTTTTCTTTACTTCAGCTATATTTTTGGCCCTATCAATTTCTTTTACAAGAGCATTCATTTTTGCAATTTTTTTATAAGCGCCTTTAAATTTATCTTTTGCTCTAAAGTACCTCATTAGAAGACGAACCATTTTCTGATTGCCCATAGCTTTGGCCAAGGCAACAGGGCTCATTCTAGTTTTATCTCCCATACTTACATCAGCACCGGCCTTTAAAAGACCTTCAGCCGTTTTTATATCTTTATTCTTTACAGCATAAAATAAAGCCGTTCTACCGTTTATATCTTTATAATCAATCACAGCACCGAATTCAAAGAGGACTTGATTAACTTTTCTGTATTTATTAATCGAAGCCCAAATAAGGGGTGTCCTTTTGTTTATATTATCTTCAATATTAGGGTCCGCCCCTCGTTCAAGTAGCGCCCTTGCAGTGTTTTTGTGTCCTCCTCTTGCCGCATAAATGAGGGCCGTTTCACCTTTTATTTTGTGATTTAAAACTCTGGATCGGATATTTTCATCATATCCTCTTAACTGTAATTTAATAGAGTAGCTAATACCTGTTTTGGTTAAATTATAAACTCTTTTTGCAAGTTTTTCTTCGGAGGGTGTTAAGGCATAACTCTTTATAAAAGGTACAAAAAAAATAATAAAGGATAAAAAAAACAAGCTTAGCGATTTCATTTATCCAAATATCCTTTTTCAAAAAAATAAGGGGAATTATGTAATTCCCCTTGGTCTATTACTTCTTTAAATTTTATTTATTTGGAGAGAGGAGCTGCAGTTGCTTTAGTTATTTTTCTTCCCCCTAAAATAGTGATAATCTCGTTGGCTTCTCTAACTTCTATCTTTGTGCCATAATTATAAATAAGAGTTCCTCTATTAGTAGCATAGTCAACGGCTTTCCAATTCTCTTCTTCTCCAAAGCAATTTTTACAAGTCACATTTTTATTGGCTCCAAAGCTTAAGAGTTTTTTAACAACGTCCTTTTGACCATATTCAGCTGCATACATTAAGGCAACCTTACCATCGTCATCTGGTACATTGATCATTCTCATTTTTCTAAGATCATCTGTAAGTCTACTAAGGTATGCTGGATCCGCATCTTTTCTATGAGCAACGAATCTTTTCAAAATTCCTTTTCCCGTTCTTGCGACTGTCCATCCCATCTGCCAGTTTTTTCGATACATATTCACACCGGCTTCTATAATATCAGCGATTCTTCTGTATCCTTTTTCTCTTGCAAGGGTAGAGGGGTTCATCCCTGTTTTATCGGGAGTATTTGAAATCCCCCATTTCTCAACTAGAGTCACAACAGTTTTTCTGTGCTTTCCTTCAGCTGCGTAATGAAGAGCATTTCTTCCTAGTTTATCGACATGGTTAAAAGATATTGGATACCAAGGAAAATTTCTCCCCTTATTTACACATTTTGCAAATTTATTATTAGGACAAGAGTCTGAATAAATAATTAAGTATTCAATTGTATTTTTGTGACCACCTTTTGCAGCATGGATAAGTGGAGTTTGACAATTTATTCTATCAACCTGATTTGGATCAGCATGCTTTTTTAAAAGTTGAGCTGCTGTTTTTTTATTTCCTGTTCTAGCAGCAGCTATTAAAGGGGTCTCTCCATTTTGATAAAGAGAAAGTATTTTAGCCGCTCTCGCAGTTTGAACATTACTTAATAGGTATTTAATAGCGTAACTTTGTCCCCAAGTAGCAGCTTTATAGACTTTTTTAGCGAGTGAAATTTCATCCCGATCAAGTCCATATTTACGAGGATTTTTAGACGCCTCGGCTAATGTAACCCCCACTTTTTTCCAATTGCCTACTTTGCAGTCAACATCAAGATTACTACCAAAGCTTGAAAAACTAAGAACCATAAGTATGGCCGTTAAGAAAATAGATTTTGAAGTATTCATAATTTCTCACCTTAAGGTTAAAAGTTTACTTTCCC
The DNA here is from genome assembly GCA_002474345.1 of Bacteriovoracaceae bacterium UBA7317. Taxonomy (GTDB): domain Bacteria; phylum Bdellovibrionota; class Bacteriovoracia; order Bacteriovoracales; family Bacteriovoracaceae; genus UBA7317. The sequence continues at coordinate 2,153 of DKQD01000166.1, read as the reverse complement.
TATATTTTATCGTTTGATGCTAAAAATCCCTTAAGAAAAAAAGTCAAATACTCTCGTTTATTTCATATTTTTTTAATTAAAAAATAAAATTTATAGTTATGAAACCCAAAACTAAATTTATATGTTTGTGCTTTTAAATAATTTCAATTTATTTAAAAAATCCTGTAAGTGACTAAATAAATTAAATAAATACTTTTTTTAAAAAAGGCTTCTCTTAGTGAAGGATATCTTCCATTAATAATTTTTTTTAATTTAAAGATTGTCTTGGGATGCTCAGGAAACTTCATTTTACAAATTTTAGTCTTTCAAAACTAACAAATTCCTGCCAAAAAAAAGAGGTTTTTAAAACCTAACCCTTATTTAAATACTAATTGACAAGAATTCTTCAAATATTCAAAACTAATTTTCCTCTTCAGCTTTTGTATTTAAATAAACTCCTAGTAAAACTAAAAAGATTCCAAAAAACTGAACGAGCAAAAGGCCTTCCTTAAAAAGGGTTAACCCAAAAAATACCGCAAAAAGAGGACCTAAATTATTATAAAGGCTAAGAGATGAAACCTTTCCTGTTTGATAAGCTAAAGTCATAAAATATTGAGCAATTTGAACACAAACCCCAACCCCCACTAAATAAAGCCACTGAATAGGTAAAGGGTCTACCCAATTCATTATGGTATAAGGGGTAATAAAAGGAAGAGTCACTAAAGGAAAGTAAAAAATTATGACAAGAGGATCCTCTGAATTCTTTAACTTTCCAATGCAATTATAGGCAAGCCCCGCAAAAAGAGCTGAAAAAACACCCAATGTAAAATAAAGGATAGGTACCCTATGATCAAAACCTTTAATTAAAAATATTCCTATAAAAGACAAAATAAAAAAGGACCACTGTATTGGTTTTAATTTTTCTTTTAAAAAAAAGATCGAAAAGAAAGAGGTAAATAAGGGTGAAAGATAATGAATAACAGAAGCGTTTGCTAAAGGCATATGATGTATTGTTGAAAAAAAACAAAAAAGAGCAATCGTTCCAAAAAAGCCTCGCAAAAATAGTAATCTTTTATTTGTTCCCCAAATTTTGATCTTATTTTTTAACATGAAAAAAAGACAAAAGATGAAAGCAAAAAAGGCCCTAAAAAAAATTATTTCGTAAACAGGAAGATCTTTGAGGAGTTTTACAAAAACCTGCATTAAAGAGAAAAAAAAACAGCTAACAACATATGAATAATACTGACCTTAGTCATTTTTATCTCTTTTTTGCAATGTATAATTTTAATCAGTAAGCATCTTTTTAGAAGTTGTTAAACCTCTGAGGATTGTTTTTGAATCTTCATTCAATTCAAGAGTTATTTCTGTGTCGTATTGATTCTTCATATTTTTTTCTGAATAAACCACATGACCTTTTAACTTAATAGGCTTTTTTAATTCTTTATCTAAAGTTAAAGAACTAATTGAAACCTTTATTCCGTCTGGAAGTCTGTCCTTAATGTCCAGTCTTGCAGACAATTCTGAAATTTCCGTCATGGTTCCCGTTTTTTCACCTTTCCCATCGTTAACTAAAATAGAAAGTTCAGTTTTCATTCTGGCAAATTTTTCTTTTTCCTTGCCTACAAGCCTTTCGACTTTTTCCAAAAGAACAGCCTCTTTAATAGGCTTTGCGAAAAAGTCATCGGCTCCGGCTTCCATAAAAATATCAATTGTTCCTGGATCCGCTTTGGCAGAACCGATAAGAACTTTAATTCTTTCTTCTTCTTTCTCTTCCTCCTGAGGAAACTCGTCCTCATCAAGGATTTCAACAGTACCAAGATCTAAAGTACTTTTTTCCTTTAAAATTTTCATTTTTAACTTAAGTCTATTTAACATTTGAATACCATTCATTTTAGGCATCATAATATCCAAAATGACTAAATTCACACCTGGATTACTTTCAAGCTCTTTTATTCCTTGAAAGCCATCTTCTGCCAGTAAAACATTATAACCTGCGTGCCTTAACTTAAGACCCATAAAGGCCCTTGATTCAAGGCTATCATCAACAATTAGTATAGTTTTTCCCTTATTACCTTTACTCATGATTCCACCGCTTATTTTTTAACATTTTTAAATAATAACCTTGTATTCATTTTTGTAAAAAATTAAAAAACTATATAAATCTTTCCAATAGA
>DKQD01000039.1:8108-9604 GCA_002474345.1 Bacteriovoracaceae bacterium UBA7317 | reverse complement strand
AATAATATACGAGTCTTGAACAATACTGTGAAAGCCAAAAGAGGCGTCTTTTGGAGAAACACCGTAGAGTATACAAGTCGTTGATAAGATATTTTTTAAAGAGTGGTTCTTAAAAAGGGAGTCAAGAACCTCTTGAACTGTTTGGTCTAAAAAGGAAAGCATTTTTTTTTGGTCATAGTCTTTTTTATAATAGTAAGTCGGGAATGAATGAGCAGCTTCTTTTATCATTGAAAAATAGATTTCAATTGATTTTTTCTCGTTAGGGAACATGATCCCTAATTTTTGAATGGTCTCCTTGTAACCCAAAGGAAAAGTGAAATTGTCGTCTTCAAAAAAGTGCGTGTCAGGCCCATTAGGTTCAAGTTCTATATAATCGTCATCGTGATAGACACCAAGGTAATTTAAAAGAGTGTGAAAGGGTTCTCCTTCGTTTATAGAACCAATATAATGGGCCCCGGTTTCAAATCTTAGTCCAAATCTTTTAAAGCAATGAAGGAAGCCTCCTGGAACGGAGTGTTGCTCCAAAATACCAATATTTTTTATCCCAAACTTATTGAGGAAACGGGCAGTGGCGAGAGATGAAATACCTGAACCAAGAATGAGTACATCAAAATGTTTCATAAGACATATTCCTTTCTCTTAGGATAAGATAAATTTTATAACTTTTAAAAGTAATTCTAAATTTTTTGAGATAATTCTAAAGTTTGAAACTAGATACAAGGAAGACAAATGGTTTATCAAAAACTTTCTTTTTTCAATGAAAATGATGGTCTTATTAAAAAAAATATTGTTCTTTTAATGGAAAAACTTATGGGAGTGAATAAGCTTAATGATTTATTGCTTCGAATTAGGTCAAAGGGTGGTTATAGTAATATTGGAAGTGGTCTTGTTAGTTTCTTTAAATGGGATATGAAAGGGGTGGACACCCATTTTTTGACAGATAATCTAAAGGAAGGACCTCTTTTAATTGTTGCCAATCACCCCTTTGGACTTCCTGATGGTGCAATGATAGCTGAAGAGATGAAAAAGCATTTGGGAAGAGAGGATTATAAATTTTTTGTAGGAGGAGTTGTTACTCAAATTTTTCCAGAGTTAAAAGAAAACGGATTTACAGTTACAAACCTGAAAAAAGACAGTTTTTCAAAAGCAGGAAACATCAAAACACTTATCAGTGCAAGAAATCATTTAAAAGCAGGAGGAATGATTATTATGTTTCCAGCGGGAGAGGTTTCAGGGATAAGGTTTAAAAGTGAGAGAGGAATCTTCAAGGTCTGTGATTTTAAGTGGGACGAGAGCTTTCACTCTTTGGCAAAATCTTCTAAAGCAACGATATTACCCGTCCATTTAGGAGGAAGAAATAGTTCTGTCTTTTTATTTTGGCGCTTTTTTGGAAAGATGGTGGGGCGGATGTGTTTATTTAGAGAGTTTGTTAAACTTCCCTCCGGAAAAGTTGTTGTTAGCTTTAGAAAACCGATAACTTTTTTAGAACATGGAAG
>DKQD01000039.1:0-7703 GCA_002474345.1 Bacteriovoracaceae bacterium UBA7317 | reverse complement strand
TTAGATAAGGACTGTGAGCCACGTCCCTAGGGGAAATCCAACTCCTGCCCTTTGAATGAGAAGGAATTTCTTTCTTTTAAGGTCTTTAAAATTTTCTACATCCGGGAGAAGTCCTCCCAAGTTCAAGTAGGGAAGTCCCGTTTGAGTTCGTATAGGGTGGTTCTTTTTAAAGCGGTCAGGCTTTGTTTGAAATTGATTAGGTCTAGGTAAAAGGTTTTTTAAATCTTTTATTGATCTATTGTTTGGATCAAAAAGGGCATTAACATTGACTTTGACTTTCTCTGTAAAAAGCCTGTCGTGAACTACTGTAGGTCCTTTGAGCAAATCTCTTTTTAGCTGCAAATGCTTAAGTGAGAGTTTGAAAAAATCATTCCCAGACTCGATTCCAAATCTCCTTGATCTATTTAATTCATTATTTAAAATATTTTTATTACTTATTTTTATGGCCTTCATTTTTGATTCGACAGCATCTAAAAAAGCTTCTTTTGATCTTACAAGAGTGTGGGACCCTTTGTAATTTGATTTTTTCATAGAGAAAAGTTTTTTGTAACGTTTTCTGGTTAAGAGCTTTTTAAGCATAAAAATTTTACTTTCGCTTAAGGCCTGGTAATTAGTTAATCTATTTTTTTTGAGCCTTAAGTTGGAAAAGAGTTTTACAGCATCCCCAAGAACAATATGACCTCTAAAGACATTGACCATTTTATGAAAGCCATTGAAATTATAGCTAGCAAGATATAAAAGGGAGCCTTTTAAATCTTGTAGCCAGGCCTTTACAAGAATTAAGTCACTGGTATAAACGTTTAAATATCTGGTTTTTTTATTTATGAGGTTTTGAACTCTGTTTTCTCCGTATATGAGAGCAAGGTCTAGGTTAAAGAGCGCCAAATCTTCATTTTGTTGCTGAATATTTTCTTCTTCTATCTTTTTAAGTCTTAAAATAGCTTGATCAATGGACGGGATGAGGGTTTTTAAAGTGAACTTTTGAATGTCAGATGCTTTTTTAAACTGCCCTTTTGAAGGAAGTGGTTCCGTAATGTACTGCCAAAGTGGAGGGATATGAGATGGTCTAATATCAAAGTTCGAATAGTACTTGTGTAAAAAAGAATCAACGGAGTTATCGAATACCTTTACCTTGGAAATAATTTTGTTTAGCCTCCAGTAAATACCTCTCAAATGAGTAAGAGGAAGACTTAGGGCCTTTAAAGTCCTGGTTTCGAAGTCTGTTGTGATATTGTTGTCCTGCTTGTTTTTAAGTTCAGATAAAAATGAGGATACATTTTTTGAGTTATTAAAACTTAAAACTTTTTCTGTATAAGGGCTTTTTTCAAAAGAAGAAATTTTTCTTTTTATTTCTTTTTTCTGAGGAGTTTTTTCTACAGACTCTTTTGAAGCGGCAAAAAGAGGTGTTGTTAGGTTAAAAATTAAAAATAAAGTAAGGGTGATTTTCATAAATTGTGCCTCGGGAAACTTTAAAAAAAGTAATAAAAAATGGTCCTTTTTATTCTAGAGGGATGATTTTCTTTTCACAAGAGAGAGAATTATTGAGGGGAGGAAAATTAGATCACTTAAAAGAGCAACAATAAAGGCTACGCATAAAAACAAAGCAACTTGCCCAAAGCTTACAAAAGCACTGAGAGACAAAAGAGGAAATAAAAGGCAAAGAACAAATGTTGTAAGGAAAAGAGGAGGGGTGATTGAGGATAGAACCTTTTTAAGGTCTTTTTTTTCTTGAGTGAAATGGTAGAGAAAGTGAATAGTATCATCAACACTGATTCCTAAAATCAAACAATTTAGTATTACCAAATAAAAATTGATTCCAATATTCAGGGCTCCTTGAAGACCTGAAACAATTAAAACCGGTAAAATATTGGGAATCATTCCCATGAGGGCCAATTTAAATGATTTAAAAAGAACGAGAAAGGCCAAGAAAATTCCTATAAAGGATAGAAAGAAGCTTCCATAAAAAGTTGAGAAAAGAAACTTCATTATCGTGTATCGAACTTTGGAGTAGCCATCTATTTTAATTTCAAAATATGGGTTTTTTAGTGAGCTCTCAATAAATCGGAAGAGCTTGTACAAATCATCTGAATCTTGACTTTTTATATTTAAAATAATTCTAGATTCATCGCTTGAAGAAGGCAGGAATCTTTCTAGTAAGGACAATTGATCCAGTATTTTTAAATGATCTAATGTTAATTGGGAGCGTTTCTTCAGATCTTCCTTCAAAGTCGTAAGACCCTGAACTTTTGAAATTAAAGGATATCGGAGGAGTTTTTCTTTAAGAGATACCTCCCATTCGTCTATCTCCGCCTTCAGAAAAAATTCTCTTTTTTGAACAAGGATCAGGTCGACCTGACCAGCAAAGTTAAAATTATTCTTGAAAAAACTAGCACTTTTAGAAAAAGCATGGCCCTCCTTGAGTTGTTTTAAAAAGTTTTCTTTGAAAGTTACTTTTTGGATGAAGAAAAAAGATAATGCAATAATAAGAAAAAAAGTAGTAACAAAAATTCTCTTGTAATTTGTAACAGCTTCAAAAATTTTTTCTCCGAAATGGCTTAATCTATTTTTTTTTGGCAATTTGTTACCTTGAAGAGGCAATGCAATATTAAAAGTTTTGTTTAATATTGGTAGGATGTAGAAAGTCGCAAAAAAGCTAACCATGACGGCAAAACCACCATACAGCCCAAAATTAAAAACGGGTTTTATATCACTTAAGCAGAGAGAAAAGAGTCCAATTGTAGTGGTAATGGAAGTAAAAAAGCAAGGCCTTAATACCTGGTGTTTTCCATTTTTTTGCAAGAAATAAAAATAGTGGATTAGATCAGATAAGGACATCATAAAGCTAATTAAGAGGGCCAATCCTCCAAAAGGACTCAACGTTCCTTCCCAATAAATAATGAATATAAGTGTTATAAGGTAGCTAAGAAAGATTATGTAAAGGCTTATTAAGGAAACTTTGTAAGAAGAAAAATAAATTTTAAAAAATAAAAAAGTAATGAGAGTAAAAAGGGGGATTGCGGTTAATTGTCCTTTTATGCTTTCTTCTCTGACAACATGCTGGAAGTAACTATGACCAAATAGATGATAGTCAGTGTTCTTTGGTTTTTTGAATTCTTTTAAAAAAGTGATAAGCCTTTTTAGTTCCTTAGGTCTGACCTTATTTAAATCGAGGGTAATCCATGTGACCTTCTCCGAACCGTTCCAGAAAGAATTTTTGAAAAAAGGAGATAGCTTAACTGAGCTAGGTATTTCAAGTACATTTTTTTTTTCATCAAAGTAAAAGTGGGTTTTAAATTTGTTTTTGATTAAAGTAAAAAAACCTTGGTTGGTAATAGATTTAGCTTTTAATTCAGGAAAATTTCTATTTATATCCTTCGTTAAGTTATGAATAAATTGTAAGTATTTTGGTTCGTCTACAAACCTTTTTTCAAAACTTAAACCTATAAAGAGCTTATTTTCATGTCCATATTTTCTTTGAAATTCCAAAAAGTTTTTATAAACAGGATGATTTTTGGAAATTGAATCAAGGAGGTTGAAAGGACTGAACTTGTTTTTTATAAAATAGGAGGAACCGATTAGGAAAATGATATTCATTAATAGGAAGCTCACTTTTTTCATAAACTTAGACAATTTTAATTGGCCTATAAACACGTTGTAAAAATACTTTCTAAGATGTATTTTAAATTAAAATATTAATTTTTGCTTGTTTACAAGGACGTGGCCGTGCAAATAGACTTATTTTATCTCTTCTTACTGGGTCTCGTTTTTATTTTAATTGCCTGTTTTCGCTACATTTCTATGGTAGGTGTTTATTACCTGGTTGTTTATAAATTTTTAAAAAACCGACTAAAAAGGTTCAAGATTAACCAGGAGTTCCCAGAAAAGGAAACCATCCTTCAGGAGTCTAAGTGGGCACTTCTAAACAAAGTAAATTTCGGTTTAATAGGAATTGGTACTTTCTATCTTTATAAAGAAGGCCACCTTAAAGTTTACCATGACTTAAATGAATATGGTGTTTGGTATGCCATCCTTATTGTACCGATAACTCTTGTTCTTTTGGATACTTATTTTTATTGGATTCACTATTTTATGCATCATCCAAGATACTCAAAAAAAAGTTATCATTACGTGCATCACCTTTTTAAAAATGTTTCTCCGTGGAGTGCTTTTTCAGTTCACCCTTTTGAGGGGTTTTTGGAAATTTTGAGCAGACCTTTGCTTCTTCTTTTGATACCTCTTCACCCTTATTCAATAGCAGCTTTTCTCGTTATAACCTTCGCTTTAAATGTAATAGGGCATTCAGGTTATGAGTTTTTTCAAAGTAATTACCCTCGGACTCCTCTTTTAAACTTGGGGAGCTCTGCTACTTTTCACTACCTTCATCACAGGGACAGTCGCTATAACTTCGGATTATTTTTAAATGTTTGGGATCGGATTATGGGAACTATGCACCCCGACTATGAAGCCTTTTATGACAAAGTTATTGAAAATAGAAAAAACTATAATAAAGTGAGAAAAGAAAATTCAGAGAATTCCTATTATGATCAAAAATCCCTTAACATATCTTAAAAAAAGACACCTACTTTGGGCCATCAATTTTTGGCCACCCATATTTGGGGCAGGTATCAGAGTTAAGGTGTTAAAGCCTGATTTGACAGAAGTTCTTGTCACTATGAAGCAGCGTTTTTGGAACACAAGTTTCGTGAGTAGGCATTTCGGGGGATCTCTTTACGTAATGACAGATCCTTTTTATATGATCATGCTATTAGAAGTCCTAGGCAAAGGACATTCTGTTATCGATAAAGCTGCCTCAATTCGTTATCTAAAGGCGGCAAAGGGAAAAGTTAGTGCCCGTTTCAAGCTCACTGAAAACGAAATAGAAAAAATAATAGAGAAATTAGACGCGAATGAAAAACCTATAGAATGGACTTTCGATATTCCAATTATTTGCGAAAAGGGGATCACCGTTGCTATAGTAAGTAAAACACTTTCTGTAAAAAAGATTAAAGGTTTAGGCCCTAAGAGGACCTTAAATTAAATTAAAGGAATCAATCAGATGAAGCATTTTTTTTGTTTTTTTAAAATAATATTTGTCTCCAGTTCTTTTTTGTTTTCAACCTTTATACAGGGAAGAGAATTGAATAAGGAAGAGTTAGAACGCCTTCGCTTTATTGAGGACTCCTTTAAAAAAGGAGAGAAGCATTCGAAATATTGGCAGTGGGGCTATTTTGGTCTTTATACAGGTGGTGCTGTTTTCAAACTGGCCACTCATCTAGGTTATAAAGACCCCTTGACTGAAGAAGAAAAACATAAAAAGTTTGATGCACTTGTTGATTTTGGTAAGGCAACGATTGGCTCTTTAGGCCTATGGTTCAGACCTATTATTGGTGATAGGGCTTATGGACAATTAAAAGATATGAAAGATGATAAAAGCAAATTGGATTTAGCTGAAAAACTTTTCACGAATACTTATAAGAGAGTTCGAGGTGAGTTGTCTTGGATTAGAAGGATTTCAGCATTTGGAGTTAATGGTCTTGCTGCCCTTTTGATTTACAATGATGGGGAAAGGTCAAAGGATGCTTTGGTTAACTTTACTATTGGTATGGTTGTCTCTGAATTAATGATCAGAACGGTACCTAAAAGAATTTTAAAAGATTATCCAAATTATAAGCAAAGATTTAAAATTACCGATAAGAGTCAATCTTTTTTTAACGATGTTAAAGTCTTTGCTGGGTTCAATTCACTTCACTTATCGGCAAGTTTTTAATTTAATTCTTCCTAGCTTGATGCTTTAATCGAACTTTGCTAGCATTGTTGTAAATAAAAAGTTATTTTAGTTCATTGTTAGGTGCGTAACAGCCCCTACTATTCTTTACGATGAGGTATCATAATGAAAGTGCTTGTTATTGATGATGATAAAACAGTTGCTTACAGTCTTAAGAAGGTTCTCCTTAGCGTTGGAATGGAACCCTTTATTGCCAAAGATTGGAATGAGGCCAACGACCATATCAGTGTGCAGGATTTTGGTCTTATACTTTTAGATATTTGCTTAGGTAACGGTAAAAATGGATTCAATTACTGTAAAGAACTGAGGGATAGTCCTAAGACGAAGGATATTCCTATTATTATTATTTCTGCACTTTGGGATTATGAAGACAAAATACAAGGCCTTGAGCTTGGAGCGGATGATTTTGTTTGCAAGCCTTTTAATAAGGGCGAACTAATTGCTCGAATAAATGCAGTATGTAGGCGTTCAGGTGCTGCTGTCGTATCTTATGAGGAAGCTGACCAATTCAATATTGGGAACCTTGATTATAATAAAAAATCTTTTAGCGTCTCAATCGGAGAAGAGGATATTCACTTAACTAAAAAAGAACATCAAATCTTATTTGAATTCTTAAAATCTCCTGGAGAGTTAATTTCCAAAAATGATCTTATAGGACTGATCTGGGGGAGTGATCAAGATCACACTAAGCTTTTCGATGTACACCTTATAAATTTAAGGAAGAAAATCCAGACTTGGGATTATGAGATAAAGACTAAATTTGGTCTTGGTATGATTTTGGAAGAGAGGGTTAACTAAACTAGAAGAATTTTTAATGCTCCTTTTCTTAAGTCAGCTGATGGACGGAATACTCTTTTTTTAGCTCTTTATGTTTTGATTTGAAATATGGGAGCTCCACTGTCACCAATGTTCCTTCTTTTAGAGTAGACTTTATTTTTATCGACCCCTTGTTTGACTCTATTGCATCTTTGCACAAAAAGAGACCCATGCCACCAAGCTTTTCAGGATCTTTTGTCGAAAAAGAAATATCAAAGACATTTTTTAAATGAGCCTTCTCCATCCCATTAGCAAAGTCTTCAATGTGAATGATTAGCATGGTTTCTGACTTTACACCGACTCTAATTGCTATCACCTTCGTTGCTGAGTTTTTTTGTAGGTAAGATGTATAGGAGTTTTGAAAAATATTAAGGAAAACCTGAAAAAAGTTATTCTTCTCGTCCTTAATAAAATATTGCCCTTTTAAAAGACCTGAAAGTTTAAATTCTACTTTGTCAGACAAAGGTAAGTCGAAAAGGTCCATGGCGGTTTGAATTATATTATGGAGGTCATTTCTTAAGCTTGAAGAACTAAACATTCGGGAAAACATTTTAAACCGGGTAACAATTACTTTTATTGCCTCGGCACTTTCCAAGCTTTTGTGAACAAGTTCGCGGGTTTCTATTAGGTTTTGATTATTAACTAAGCTTTTATAGGTCTCTATTTTTTTCTGGGTGTCTTCTATATTTTCCAAGCTAAGCTCTAAATTTAAAGTAAGGGAAGACAGTGGGTTAAAAATGTCATGAGCAAGGCCTGAAGATGACTTTCCAAGGTGCGCAAATTTCTCTTGTTGAACCAAGCGGATACTATTTAAGTACTCTTTGGTGCTTTCTTTACAATTGATAAAAATAATTTCAAGTTCCGTGTCATAATAGCAGTAAATCGTAAAATATTTATTAGTCTTTGATTTGAGAAGTTTACTTGGGATAAAGTTTTTACCTTTTTCTAATTGAAGGTTTTCATTTGAAATGATTTGCGACAGCTCAATTTTTGGAGTGGTATGTTCGAAAAGATTGTTTATGTGAAATCCTTCCCCCAATTGGCTTTTCTCAAATATTTCAGACCATGTTTCACTGATTTGAAGTATTACCCCATTTTGATT
>DKQD01000099.1:4048-4865 GCA_002474345.1 Bacteriovoracaceae bacterium UBA7317 | reverse complement strand
AAGCTCTTCGACAAGCTCCGGACAAGTGGACATTACTCTCAGTGCACTAAATCAGGGAGTCAACTCCCTTTACTTCACAAAAACAAAGGGAAGTGCGACAACGACTTGTTCGGCTCAAAAGGCTTATATAGTTATTCCAACAGCTCCAACAGGAGTAAGTCTTAGTTCGCCCACAAGCTCTCCAGGTCTTGATAAGAATCCGTCACTAACTGTTGCAGGAATAACTCCAGGTCATACGGCTTACCTCTATACCGGATCGAACTGCGCAAATCTTGTCGGAAATACCACCCTAGCGAGTGGTTCTAGTGATAGTTCGGTGATAATTACCTCAAGCGACCTTGCAACAGGCGCCCACACTTTCTATGCGAAGGCCAAAAACCCTCAAGGATATTATTCAGCTTGCTCAAGCGCTAGTGTAAGCTATGAAGTCTTAGCAGAAGCTGAAATCACGAGTGGCATTACCTCAACCTCTCAGATATCAATTTACGAGAGTAATTCAGCACTATACGGTCCTCAAAACGCCATTGATGGAGATACTTCTACTTATTCTCATTCTGACCAAGATACAACTTCTGATACAAAACATTGGTTTACAGTAGACTTTGGTCTAGACCAACAAATTTCAAAAATAAAAATTTACAACAGAACGGATTGCTGTAAATCCCGCTTAAGAGACATCGATGTCACAATCCATAACTCAAGTGGCACAGTTGTCTATCAATACTCACTGGCCACTTTTGGAAATGGATACTTAAACCCTAATAATGTCTACAACGGAACAGATTATAGTCCTCAAAACTCTGGAAACAGTATACAT
>DKQD01000099.1:0-3656 GCA_002474345.1 Bacteriovoracaceae bacterium UBA7317 | reverse complement strand
GGGGCCCCTGTTACGGGTAGTAAAATAACGATCACCCGTAACCTTGATCCCAATTACGTGGCCAATTACACGAACTGGCCTGCTGAAAGAAATAATTTGACCATCAGTGAGCTCAAAGTCTACGGGATTGCCAACGTTACCCCTTCAGTACCCTCAGGACTTGCCATTTCCTCACCTACGACGTCAACGGGACTTGAACAAAATATTGTCCTCACTGTAAGCGGTGTGAGTCAAGGTGATACAGTGAAAGTCTTTTCAGATAGTAGTTGCTCTCAATCAAACTTAAAAGGGTCTGGAACGGCCTCTTCCTCAAATACAGCGAGTGTCAATGTTTCAAACTTGACGGATGGAAGCTATACTTTTTATGCGACAGCGACTAATTCAAACAATAATGCCTCGGCTTGTTCCTCAGCTTCGGTTAGCTACCACAAAGTTTCCTGGAATAACTTTGGTTCCCAGTCTTGGACAACGATATGGAATGCTGCTGAAACATCTATTCTTAATACAGCTTCGCTGGGAGCTAGTGGTGCCGCTACCATAACTAAGATTGGGGACACCTTTAGTACTTCCGCCACGAAGTGGGCCGGTGGAGTTCTTGCCACTAATGGAAAAATTTACGGCATTCCTTGGGATGAATGGAAGGTTTTGGAAATTGACCCGGCCACCGGTACAGCGTCTAAGATGGATCACGCGAATATTACGGGGGGTGATAAGTGGATGGGAGGAGTCCTGGCCCCTACAGGCATCATCTATGGTATTCCTCACAGCTCGTCAAAAATTTTAAGAATTATTCCAGCTTCGGGCGCGGTCTCAACCATAGACATGACTGATTCATCAACAAGTGCATACCTTGCCAACGCTACAGATACAGCGAAGTATAGTTCGGGGATTTTGGCACCTAATGGAAAAATTTACGGCATTCCCTACTCTGCGACAAACGTTTTAGTTTTAAATTCCATCACAGAGGCAGTTTCCACCATTTCCAATACAAATGATATTTTAACAGGGACAAGGAAGTGGAAGGGTGGGGTTGTTGCCCCTAACGGAAAAATTTATTGCTTTCCCTATGATTCAGAAAATATCCTCGTTATTGACACTAGCAATGACACTCTTTCAACAATTGATGTTACAAGCACTGCTGGATCTGCCAATAAAAAATATGGAAGAGGAGTCATGGGCCCTAGCGGAAAAATTTATGTTATGCCAGAAAATAACACCCATATTCTTGTTATTGATACAACAAATGACTCTGTTTCAACACTTGGTTCAAACCTTAGCGGTACTTACTCTGGAGGAGTTTTCGCACCCAATGGAAAAATCTACTCTATCCCTAGGACTGCAGAGAACATTCTTGAAATTGATGTTACCAACCAAACCGTTACCACCCTCCTTTCAGGTGACTCTGATTTAACTCTTTCAAACAGCATGACCATTAAATGGGAAGGAGGAATCCTTGCCACCAACGGTAAGATATACACTATTCCTTATAAAGCTGACCGAGTCCTTGAAATTGATCCCAAAGCTAATGGAGACTTCAACTCAAATATTCCACTTTCACCTGTATTCAATAAATACTAAATTTAAACTTCTTTGATTCTTAAATGGCTTAATTGTATTTTTTAAAATGAAGAGAGAAGTCTCATTTAAGCCACTCTATTTTTATGAAAGACTAAAGGTGGTATGTTGAGGGTTATGGTTGTTCCCTTATTCAACTCCGAATCGAGGATAACAAAGCCTCCTAAAGATTCAATATTTTTTTTGACAACGTCCATTCCCACACCACGCCCCGAATACTCAGTCGTAATTTTTTTAGTTGAAAAACCTGCTTCCATAACAAGGGCCAGTTTTTCATTCTTTTTCAGGCCAAGAGATTCTTTCCTGCTAACAACCCCCTTTTCTATGGCCTTTTCAAGAATGATATCAGGATCCATCCCTTTTCCAGTATCAGTCACCTTGATACTAATATTTTCGTTCTTATTTTCATTTTTTATATCAATACTAATTTCCCCTTCTTTTTCAATTCCATGGTCGCAGGCATTTTGAATTATGTGCAAAATAGAATCCTTTAACACAGATAATTCTTTAAATCCTAGAAAGACTTCATCGCCATCCACACTCAATTGAATTTTTTTATCAAGGGAAATAGATATTTTATCGACTACTTTTTTAAAAGACATCAAGGCCTCTTTAAATTCTTCGTTTTTAAGACCTTTTATCCTTTCTAGAAGTTCAAATTCTTTATTTAAGGTAAGCTTTTCGGTTAGATTTGCCATGACTTCTTCAAAGCGGTTTTTAGGCAATTTAATAAAGTCTTCACCTCCATTCATTTCCTTTCCTGAAACATCTTCTCCATAGACTTCTTTTATTAAAGATATATAGCCCTCTATTTCAGTACCTAAAGTATCATTAACTTTCTTTAAAACTTCTAGGGCTTCTTTTGTAACCGATTGATCTTTTTGAAAAGGAATAACCTTATTTTCCAAAAGGTGAATTTCACTTGATAACCCTGAAAGGCCATAGGCCCTGGAACCGCCTTTAAGAGTATGTAAAGGCCTGAAAAAAGCATTTAAATCTTTATCCTTTAGCGCTTTTTTAATTTCGCCCATATGATAGTTCATTTCACCTATAAAAGTGCTTAGATCCTTTTTGCCATTGGAAACGATTTCCTGAAGCCTTTTAACTTTAATGAGGGACTTAGCCTCTTGCTCTTTGGCCTCTTTTTCCTTTTTTTCTAATTCAGATACATCCTCAACAACGAGCATGATTTTAGTAATTTGATTTGAATCATCTAAAATTGGTGCATAAATGATTTTAAGAGAAAGAACATGATCATTTTCTTTGGTAAGGTTTATCTTTTTTGGAAGTTGATCACCCATAAGTTGAAATTGAAAATCGTCTGCTCCTACACACACGTTTAAAGCAAACTTAAAGCCACTAATGAACTCTTCTCTTTGATCATAATCTTTAAACAAAGTGTTAAAAACATTTAGCCCTTCAATAGACTCTCCAAAAAGTTCATGACTAAATTTCGAAACTGGTGGAATTATAATTCCTTCTTTATTTACCGAAAAAACAGACTGTTTCATATTGTCTAAAAGGTTAGACACTTCTTTTTCAGAGGCCAAAGCTCGATTTTTTTGATCTACAGCTTCTTTTGTTTGAACCCGAACCTCATCAAACAAATTTTGGCTTAATCTTTCCGCAGTTCTATAAGCAATTGAAAACTTTTTAGAAAGGACAGAACTTTGAATAAAAACGAAAATGGTGCAAGTGATAGGAAAGAATTCTGGAGGTGGTAAAATATGCTGTGTGACTAAAATAGATTGGATTCCACCAATAAGGATAGTAATGAAGGATAGTAAAAATGCCATGGAGTATTCTGTTTTTTTAAACGTCTCACGAATAGCTACGTAAATTGTTATTAAAATGCTAAAGGTGCACTGTACCCACATAAGAGGGAGAACTATGGAAAATGTAATGGGCTCTGTTAAAATAATAAAGATCGTTGCCAGAAGAGAGGACAAGAGGTTTATTTTAAGAAGGCCTTTAGGCATATGAGAGGGAAACAAATTCTGGGTATAACCAATAATTGCCGGAATTGCACAAAAAACAGTAATAAATTCAAGCCTCCTATTAAAAAGAAACTGAAGGTTTCC
>DKQD01000035.1 GCA_002474345.1 Bacteriovoracaceae bacterium UBA7317 | reverse complement strand
GCAATCATATAAAGAGGCAGTAAAGACCTAGAAGTTAGTTTTTCCTTTTTACCAAGAAAAGTCCAAACAGTATCTCTAATGAGAACCTTCAACTCTTTTCTAAAATAAAGAATGACGGCCAAAGCTGTCCCTACATGCATCGTCAAATCAAATGCGACGCCTGGGTCTTGAATTTTAAGGAATTGAGGCAATAAAGCCAAATGTCCACTGCTGCTAATGGGTAAAAACTCTGTGAGCCCCTGAATGACTCCGTAAAAAGTGGCCTGAAGAATATCCATCTTTTTATTTACCTCATATAATTAAAGACTTTCTTAAAAAATGCCCTATTATCCGTTTCAATTGCACCTTTTAGCAGCCTTAAAGAATCAAAAAAAGACGCGCTGTAGTAGTTTTCTTTTCTTTGGTTCCTTAATATACCCACGTCTATCATTCTCTGAACATGTTTAGCTAATAATTCTTTCAATACAGGATCCATTTTCCCAGACAATAAATTTTCTTTGGCCAAGGAAAAGTTATATTTTAAAATATAATTTTGTAAAAGTTCTCTTTTTGAAAGAGAAAGTTGCCTCTTTGTATAATAGTCTGCAACGTGAAAAGGTCTTATATTTTCCTTTTTTAATGGAAAAGCAAAAAGTTCTTTATAGTCAAAGTACCACCTTGCAGGAGTAAAGAATTCTTTATAAAAATCACTAAGACTCTTCTTCGGAGAAAAGCTCCCTCCCCAATTTAAGATAAAAACAAAAGAGTTTGGAGAGCTTAAGTTTATGAGAGTTTCCCGCCATTCCCCTTCTAAAAAGGTTTTTTTCGATAAATTTTGCCTTAACCTTAAGAATATAGCGTTACCAAACTTAACCTGATCAACTCTAGATGACTCATGGGGCGGAACGAAGTCCATCATTTTTTCTTTAAAAAGAACGTAACCGCTAAGAAATGGTCCTGACTTTAACATATGATCAAAGAGGTTTTTTAATTGAAGATTAAATGAGGTTTTTGCATATTTTTTTATGTCATCTAAGGTTGTGGAATCCATTAAGGAACTATTCTGATATTGGTCCTCATACTTTCTTATTAAAAAATGTTTTCTCTCCTTTTCCAGAGATTTTGAAAGCCCAGGGTAATTTTTAGAAAAGAGTGGCTGCATCCCTTTTATACGGTCAAAAAGTTCAAAGAGGTCTAATTTCCTTTCTATCCTCCAGCTGCCCATCGTTTTGGAATCTCTATCATAAATTTTAAAAAAAGGAACAACAGTCCTTACTTTACCCTTTTTTAAAATATCAAATGAGGGGAAAATAATAAAACGTCCATTGCCCAAAGATGAAAAAGACGAAAATTTATAAGAGTTAGAACCATAATATTTCTTGGGTGTTTTTATCTTTTTCTTCTTAATTCTCAACTCTTTTATTGCATCTAAAACTTTAACCTCTTTATTCAGTGAAAGTGAAGGATTGTTATATAAGGGCGAGACAATCGTAAAGAATAAAATGATCGGTGTTATGATAATTATTCTAAAAATAGGTAGCTTAGGATCTCGGTCTACAACATGAGTATAAGTCAAAAACTCTTTTAGTGTTCTCATTCTAAAGATAGAGATAAGTTCAAATAAAAATAAAGGTAAGAAAAGTAATTCGAAGATAACTCTAATTGAGCCCCCTATCCGGTCCCATAAACGGGAAACGTCTCCCCTCAAACCTAAAATAAATTGTGAGAAGCTGACCCCAAAAATTAATGTTGTCCAGAAACGAAGAATAAAAAATAATGAAAAAATTAAACAAACGAAAGGAAGTGTGTGATTTAGAAATTGATATTTCTTAAATAAGTTTAAAGATATGATGACCTTATGTATTTCCTTGTAAAAATCATTTAAAAATTCCCATTTAGATAGGAATGAAAAAAGAATAAAGGCCAAACAAAAATCAAAAATAACGGCCAGAAAACGAAGTCCTCCACCCTTTACCTTCTGAAGGAGTGTTTCACTATCAGCTTGTTGTTGAGGGCGGGTATTTGTCATTTAAACTATCGTGGCAAAAATTTAGGGCTTTCCAAACTTCACCAAAAAAAAATAGGGTGTGATGGAGCCTTATACCTAAGTATTTGTTTTTTCATCCTCTATTCTACTTAAGTCCTTGAAATTGCCAACCTTTTTGGAAGAGAATTTATTTATGATCTTGAAAAATTGTGACTAGTTTAGACAGGTATTAAAATGGAGGTACGAAAAAAGGAGTTAATCGCCCTCACTTTATGCTCTAACTTACCGAAAAAGCTAGATATTTGATTCAATGGAGTAAGTTAAAATTTGTGGAGGAAGTTTTGCGCCACACACGATTGAAAACAGTCGTCTCTAAAATTGAGAATGTGAAAAGAGTTATCTTTTTCGCATTTTTATTTTCTTCGCTTTTTCCAACTCACCTTAAGTCTCAAGAAGCATTGGACGCCTTTACCAAAAATGCTGGAGTTGTTGTCAAAACACTAGAGGCAGTTAGCAAGCAACAGGATGAACAATACAAACTAATGCAATTAAAAATGCAACAGGCTTCTCTCCAATCTTATCTGACGCCTAAAGTACAGCCAGTACCAAATCAAATTTTCCCAAATTGTATGAGACCACTTCAAACAGCGACACCCCCTTCATGTATGGTCAATGATTCACAGGGCCTAGCTATGGCCCAAATGATTATCAATGCTTCCTACCAACATCAAACTGCATACGCTCAGAACTTATCCGAAGATAATGAGCAAACTGGACTTGGTTGCCTTAAAAAAAGTCGAGAAGCTCAAAAATCCTTTATTAAGGATCAGTTAAATGGCCTAACAGGCTATGAAGATAGAATGAAACAAATGGTAAATGCTTTTAAAGAAGAAATGTCTTTAGCAAAAAGAAAAATGGATTCTCTGAATGATATCTTAAGAGGTGGAAATAGTGCTAATAGTGTCGAAGCAGATAACCGCGATCTTAGGAACATAGTTCCCGCTTGCGATGGTCTCATTAATGACCAAAACATGATTGGTTCAAAAGCCGGTTTATTAAATATTAAACAAGAAATGGACTCTCAGTCTCAAAAATCAGGTAAAAGCTTAGTTAGATCATCTGCAGATTACTTAAAGAATAAAAGAAAATATGAAATGGATGTCGATAAAATAAAATCTAGAATTTTTAGTGAAGTAAACACAAATGGAATTGATGATTGGACGTCTAGTTTTAATATGAGCGATATGGCAAAAGGAGGTCTTACCCTTTTCCGTCCAGCGACTGACGCTATTTTTTCAAAGATTAGAAATATGAAAGTAAAAAGAGCAAGAATAGAAAAGGAGTTAAGAAAACCAGATTTACTTGGAAAGGATTTTTCACCACCTCCCTTTGATAAAGATTTTAATAGAGAAATCGGAAAAAAGATAAACGATACAATCGTTTTTGAAAGAAAGAAGTTTGTTCAAGATTGTGTTTTTGATGCTCCAAGTAAGGGTGGTAAAGGAATAGGGCTTGATTCAATAATGAGTGGGATCAAGCAGATAAATATTGAAGGTGGTGGTACAACAGTTTCTCAATATAAAACTGCATTAAACAGAATTCTTACATCAGACGCATTCATTCAGGATAAATTAGCAAGAGTTAAGGCCCTTGAAAAAACTTTTGGTACGGTTATTCAAGTAATATATAAAAATGCTGAAGGTCGGAGAGCGTCTGATTCGCCTTACAATCTATTTAAAAAATCAGTAGATAATTGTAAAAATTTCTTTAAGAGTGACCAAAGCTTATCCTCACAAAATAAGAGGCTTAATTCACGTAAGTATCGTTTGGAAAAAGCTGAAAAATATTTAAACGAACTCAAAGAACTTGAATCCAATTTTGTAACCGATGTAGCTAATGAAATTAACGATAGAGTTCTTGAATGCTCAGGAATAGAACTAGACCAAAGTCAATGTGGAGAAAAAATGTATCCTGGAGGTGCTTCTTTTTGCCTTAAACATGCAACAAGTTGTGCATTGAAAACTCAAACTTGCTATCTAGAAACAAAAAATATGATTGTAAATACAAATAAAGACCTAGTGAAAACAGCAGATAGTTACAATAATGCAATAAAAAATGCTACTACCAAACAACAGCTATTTTTAAATGAAGTCGGTGCATTTCTTAAAAAAAGCATCGTTGATCCTTTGAAAAAATATTTTCCTACGACAGATTTTCCTCTTCCAGAGGGCTTAAGCCTAACATTACCTGAGCTTAAAGCATCAAAATATAACGTCCTTTTAAGAGGCGGTGGAAATCTAGACTTTCTCGAGAAGGACCTCCCCCGTAAACTGACTATGTTAAAGTTGGCCATAGTAAAGCAAGCCAAACAAGCCGACAGCTTAGCAGAAAATTACATAAAGAATTTCCAGGAAAATTTAATGAGGGCGAGAGAATCTTGGGATAACGTTAAAAATCAATGCATGGAAGCGATCTCAAACTTTCAAAAGGGTCAAAAAGAAATTCAAAGTAAATTAAGTGAAAAACAAGCTGAAAAAGACAAAGAGTTGAAGGAAAGAATTGATAAGGTGTCAAAGGTTTGTAGAAAATTTGATAGATTAAGAATTAACCCTTTAGGTGGATGTGAAGGTGATTTTTCGGCATCTTCTCTCTATAAAGAAGCCACTGAAATTTCTTTTTTCCTAAATGATGACATCACAGTTCTAAAGGATATTTCTAGCTTTGATAGCCTCTGCCACCTAAACCAAAATGAATCGGAAAAAGATACTGAAAAAAAGGAAGATGATACTCCTGATCTTGTAAAGCTATGCAGTGCTAAAGGCAATGACTGGAATAAAGTAAAAAAGAGTCTTGGACACAAGACATTTAATGCTCTGACAGAAAATAACCCTAAGTTAACAACCCAGCAGAAAGAATATATAAAGTCTTCCCTTGGTTTATCTAGCTCTAGTGATGAAAATAATGAAGCTTTAACTGAAACAGAATTAACTAACAGAATCAGTAATATTTTAGATATAAGCAAAAGCATTTTTGAAACGAAACCGATTAATTTTGGAGAAGAAAAAAGCAACTCACCCGAAAAAGAAAATAACAATATTTGTATTCATCTTGATGATTATTTAAAAAGAAAAGCTCGAAGCGTATGTGAAGATAAAAAGTCCTCCGGGAGTACTTGTGTTGAAGAGGAATATGGTAACGCTCAAAAAAACCTAGGCCAATATAGAACTTTAAATAGTCTAATAGGTGATCTAGAGCTCTCTGTTGAACATTCAAAAGGATCAGAATTTAGCAGACAGTGGCTTAATTTAGGAGAAGAAGTGGATAATCCCTGCGTTACTCAAAATGAAAGTACAAGAAAAGAAAAAGACTTAAGTGATATAAGAGAAGAAAATATTAATGAAACTGTTAACGATTCGGATACCAATATAAGGTAAGCATGAAACGTATTTTTTGTTTTCTGTATTCAAGAATAAGTAAAATAAAAGATAAAATGGTTTATTTTAATTCCTTTTTGTTAAATATTGTTTCTTTTATTTTAATCCTAATAATTACCTCTTCCTGTTTACTAGAAAACCCGTCTGAGGAATTAACTAATTCCCCTGTTTTCAAAAATTTGCCTTCAACGGTTCCAGTAGGACACGGCAGGATTCTTAAGGATAACCCCTATATTCTTTCAGGAAAAAGGCAATTAAATCCAAATGTTAACCTTGGACAATTCCTAAAACCTGGAGCAGACTTCATAACATACAACGAAACGCTTGAGGAAAGCTGTGATTCAGTTACTAGCTGCTATAAAGTTTTAAAAGATAAAAATAAAGATGCAATAGGATCAAGTAATGGGAAATGGGCATTTAATCCCAGATCAAAAGAGTTTTTGGAAGTTCATACATTTGGCCACAAGAAGAAGATTATCACAAAGTTTCATGACACTCTTAAAGAAAAAATAGCTTTTGCACAAAGTACGTCTGATATCATAAGTGATATCTCATCAGACCTTTTTACAGATAATAAATATAGATATTGGAGGCACACCTTAGACGGAACAGATAGCACCAATGATACTTTAACCACTTATGCTACCTGCTCCTTTAAGGACAATGCATTTTTTAGTCCTACAACAATGACTCTATGTTTAGGACATAGCTCTCAGTATAGAAACTTTTATTTTTCAGAAGACCCCACAATCATCTATCATGAGATGGGACATGTATTTAACCAGATACTTTTGAATTTAAACAATAATACAACTGGAATAGACCTTGGAGATTTATTTTATGATGAAGCAGGGGCAATTGGTGAGGGGCTTGCGGACTTCTTCAGTTATTTCATGAACGAAAGACCTCATGTCTTTGAGTGGGCACTTGGTCTATTTTTAAATGCTTCAAGACCATTGAAAGAAACGGATAGGATGCATGCTCCTGGAATAGACTCATCTGATGATTCGAGACTCTCTTACCCAAACTACCTCTGTTATGATCCAAATCATCCAAGTGATTGCATTGAGGATATCCACTATGCAGGCCAAATAATTGGGCATTTTCTTGTTGCTTTAACTGAAGATCTATCTTCCAATTGTAGTCTCACGATCGAAGAGTCGGTAAAAAACACCCTATGGTTAATTTCTGAGTCATTAGCTGAAATGGGTCAATTGTCCGATCAAGAAAAAGTTAACCTGGGTGGTTCTAGCGAAGAGCATTCAACAACTTGGATCCGAAGTGTCACTCCTATAAACTTCAGGCGTTTTGCCCAGACC
>DKQD01000052.1:9969-10418 GCA_002474345.1 Bacteriovoracaceae bacterium UBA7317 | reverse complement strand
TAGTGAAAAGCCAGACTACAGATGACGATACGACAGCTCCTTTCCAGTTGAAGTTTGCTAAAACCGGAGGGGGGGCTTTTTTAGATATGAATATCCACGATGTTGATTTAGCAAGATGGTTTTTAGGTTCTGAGATGGAACAGGCCACAAGCTATGGTGGATGTTATAAACATGAAGGGTTTGGTGATTTTGGGGACGTTGATAATGCCGCTGCTCTTACTCGGTTTGAAAATGGCTCCATGGCCTTTTTTCTTGCGAGCCGAACGGCCCCTCATGGTCATGATACTCATACCCAAATTTTAGGGACAGATGGTATTTTAAGAATTGGTCATAACCCGAGAAACAACCACGTTGAAATTCTTGACCCAACAGGTGTTCGAAATGAATGTGTCAAAACATTTTATGAAAGATTTGAAGAGGCCTTCCTTTTAGAGGCCAAGGATTTTGTT
>DKQD01000052.1:8067-9574 GCA_002474345.1 Bacteriovoracaceae bacterium UBA7317 | reverse complement strand
CAAAAAGGAGCGATTGCTCTTACAAAAAGCCTTAAAGAAAACAAAACGATTTATGTGAAGGATGTTGAATAATGGACGGTGAAGAAAGAGAAAAGTTAAGGCTCGGGTTTGTTGGTGGTGGACCAGGTTCACTTATAGGTCCAATTCACGTTATGGCCTCAACAATGGATCAGCATTTTGAAATTGTTGCCGGAACTTTTTCAAGGGATTACGAAAAAACAAAAGAACATGCTGAGTCTTTAGAAATAGATTTAGACCGCGCTTATAGAGACTATAAAGAAATGGCGGAAAGAGAAGCCCAAAGGGATGACGGAATTGATATGGTGGCGATCCTTTCTCCTAACGATAACCACGTTGTTGCGTCTAAAGCTTTTTTGGAAGAAGGAATTCACGTCCTTTGTGAAAAGCCTTTGGCAACGAATGCCCAGGAAGCTTTCTACTTAAGTCAGTTTGCTAAAGATAAAGAGTTAATGCTTGCTACTTGTTATAACTACTCTGGCTTTCCTATGATCAGGCAAGCCAGGGCCATGGTTGAAAAAGGGAATCTAGGAAAAATACGAATGGTGAATATTGAAATGCCTCAGTCTTATTTGGCTTCTAATTCACCACAAAGTACAGGCGATTCCTGGCGTCAAGACCCTGAAAGGGTTGGGCCTTCACTCATTCTCATGGATTTAGCAACGCACCTCCATCACCTTATGCTCTACGTTTCAGGTTTGGAAGTGGATGAAGTTCTTGGAGAAACGTCAACACTCGTTGACGGAGGACTAGTTGATGATAATGTTTCCGTTCTTATAAGGTTTAAAGAAGGTGCACGTGGCTTACTATGGACCTCTGCTTCGGCAACAGGAAATGAGCACGGAATGAGGATTCGAGTTTTTGGTGATAAGGCAAGCCTTGATTGGTTTGAAGAAGAGCCTAATCATTTAATTTTTAAGCCCTTAGGGAAACCTCATATGACTTACGCTAAAGGTGGACCCTCCCTTTATGAAGAAGGAAAGAGAGGAACACGGATGACTTGGGGTCATCCAGAGGGTTATATTGAAGCCTTCGCTAATATTTATTCCGATATTGCTTTATTTCTTGAGGAAGAGAAAAAAGTCAGTGGTTTTCCAGATGGAGAGGTGGGGGCCGAAAGCATTTTATTTTCAGAAAAAGTATTAGAGTCATCCTCAAAAGGTACTTGGATAAAGGTTGAGAACCCTTAAGACCACACCCAATCAATGGGGTGTAAAAAGTGCTGAAATTCTAAAACTCTTCCTTCTGGGTCTTCAGCAAAGAATTGATAGATATTGTATCTTTCATTTTCTTTTGGAGGATTGTAAGAAGGAAATTTTTTTTGGTATATGTCATCAACTTCTTTTTTGGTTTTATAAAAGAAGGTAATCATTGTTTCCCTCTCAATAACTTCATTTTGACAAAAGCCAAGAAGAAGATTGTTTCCCTTTAAAATATGACAAGTTTCTTGGTCTACCCACATTTTAAAATTCAATTGTTCCTGGTAAAA
>DKQD01000052.1:0-7678 GCA_002474345.1 Bacteriovoracaceae bacterium UBA7317 | reverse complement strand
ATGTACCCTCAGATCTTTTTAAAAAAGAATCCTTTCATAATAAAAATAAGCTGTCACTTTTTTGAAAAAAAGTTTGCCTATTGAAACAACAGTTTGATATATAAAACCAGTAATGTTTTTAAGAAAATTTAGATTAATGTCTTTAAAGAATGGAAAAGAGGGATGATTAAATCTTCTCGGAAAAATTTAGGGCATAATTTTAAAAACGTCGTTATGAATAATGAAACCAGCAGGCTTCTTTTTTTCATAATTATGTTTGTTTTTTATATTTTGTTTCCCTCGATGCAAACGACTATTATTTCATCCATGAGTGACTCTTTTATTACTGTCGCTGTTTTTGTTGCTGCTACTCTAACGAGCTTTTACTTAAGTGAAAAAATATTTAATTACGACAGTGAAGATATTTTAAAAAAACATGGTTCCTTGCAGATCATTTTCTCAGCATTTTTGGGTGCTTTACCAGGTTGTGGTGGCGCAATTATAGTTGTTTCTCAGTATGCTAAGGGAGTCGTCGGTTTAGGTTCTCTTGTCGCTGTTTTAACAGCCACAATGGGGGATGCCTCTTTTTTAGTGCTTGCAAAAAAACCTAATGTTGGTTTTTTTCTTTTAGCGATAGGCTTTTTATCTGGTGTAATATTTGGCTATTTTGTTAAGCTTTTGCACCCTCACGAGATTCAAGAAAAAAAAATGACGTCTCCATATAATTCTAATCCAAAATTAAAACATATAAAACGACATCATATTTATTTGTGGTTTTTTATAACTTTATTGGGACTTATTTTGGGAATTGCTGATGCTTTTCAAGTTGAAATTTCGAACTCCACGATTTTTGGAAACAAATTTGATTTCAAGATTATAATTGGCTCTTTTGGAACTTTATTATCTCTTTATATATGGAGCAAAAAACCAAATAGAGTAAATTTAAAACAAAAAAAAGAAACTTATGAAAAAAAGGGAAAGGAAAAAAGCATTGAAGATATTTTTTGCAAAGTTATAGATGAGACCAATTCTGTATTGCTTTGGGTTTTAGCTGCCTTTTTCTCTTTTAACTTTTTAATTCAATTTTTTGAAATCGATATAAGTAAATTTTTTGAAGGTGCAAAAGTTTGGGTTCCCCTCATGAGCGTTCTCGTTGGCTTTTTGCCAGGCTGTGGCCCACAAATTATTATAGCGTCCTTATTTCTGGCAGGAGCTTTACCTTTATCAGCTCAAGTTTCAAATAGCATTAGCAATGATGGAGATGCCTTATTCCCAGCTATCGCTTTAGCACCAAAAAGCGCATTTTATGCGACACTTTATACAGCTATTCCAGCTTTGATAATCGGTTATACAATGTTTTGGCTTGGATTTTAAAGGAAATTTAAATTCAAGTTTTTAAAATGTCTTTCATTGAATTTTAGTTTTTTTATAGTTTATTTGTAATTTTTTGATCAGTGAACGCGGTTAGAGCAGCTTTCGCACCCTCTCCCATCGAAATAATTATTTGTTTATAGGGGACATTTGTAACATCCCCAGCGGCATAAATGCCCTCAATATTTGTCCGGCATTTATCGTCAATAACAATCTCTCCAAAATTATTTGTTTCAACAATGCTTCTAATAAATTGGCTATTAGGACTTAAACCGATCTGAACAAAAATACCATCGAGTTCTACTTGATTTATACTTTCTGTTTCACGGTCCTTATACTGAATGGCAATGACCTTATTATTATCGCCAAGGACTTCAGTTACTTGAGCATTTTTTAATATAGTTAAGTTATTTAGAGATAAAAGCTTTTCAATAAGAACTTCATCAGCTTTAAGATCAGGCATGAATTCAATTAAGGTAATATGGTCGACAATCTCTGCTAGGTCTAATGCAGCTTCAACACCCGAGTTTCCTCCCCCTACAATAGCTATTTTCTTATTTTTATAATAAGGACCATCGCAATGAGGGCAATAGGCCACACCCTGACCTTTATATTCTTTTTCTCCAGGAACATTGAGTTCTCGCCATTTTGCACCTGTTGCGACAATTATTGATTTACTATGTACATACTCGCCGCTGTCCAGTATCAGCTTTTTACTTTTGCTATTTTCTATGTCAACTATCCTGCGGTTTTCTAAGACCTTGATCTCATACTTATTTATGTGATTAATCAACTGCCCTGTAAGTTGAGGGCCCTCTGTATAGGGAATAGACGTAAAGTTTTCTATTCCCTTTGTATCTTTTAATTGTCCCCCAAGGTTTTCAGAAATTATTAATGTCTTAAGACCCTTGCGAGCACTGTATATCGAAGCAGAAGCCCCGGCAGGACCTCCACCAATAATGGTCACATCGTAGTGACCAAGGCTTGTATTTTTTTTCTTTAAAGCTTCATTCTTTCCAAATTTGTCTTCTAATCTCTCTATAAGTTTTATCAGAGTTGTTTTTCCTGAGCTTAGAAGTTTGCCTTCACTTATAACACTCGGAACCCCTTGAATACCCAATTCCTCAATTTCTTTCGGGAGAAAACTTCCATCAATCATCTCATGACTAATAGCTGGATTAAAAATGGTTATTATGTTGAGTGCTTGGACAACTTCAGGGCAGTTTTCACATGATAATGAGATATAAGTTTTAACGTGAAGCGGACCTTTTATATTTTGTATCCTCTCAAGAATCATTTCGTCTGGAAGTTTACCCTTCTTATCAGAATTAAGTATGGCCAATATTAATGATGTAAACTCATGACCACTGGGAATACCAGAAAACTGAATACCGTTTTCCTTGCCTTCGTAAATTATTTCTACGAAAGGGATCTCTTTTTTGAGTTTGCCTTTTTTTACAAGAATTTTGGGAGATGTTTCGCTCACATCGTTTAAAAGTTCAATCAACTCTTCATTTTTAGGGTGATCTGTGTGTGCATATCTTAATTCTATTTGTTTTTCTAGCTTACTAAAAACAGACTTTAATTGATCAACAATCGCTTTTTCTAACATTTTTTACCCCAAAGAAAGGGGAAGATAACTTCCCCTTTTTTAAAAAAAATAGCTTAAATTTTTCCTACCAAATCGAGGCCTGGCTTTAATGTTTTTTCGCCTTCTTCCCATTTTGCAGGACAAACTTCATCTGGGTGGTTATAAACATATTGAGCGGCTTTAACTTTTCTTAGAAGTTCATCAGCATTTCTTCCAATACTATTATCATTAACTTCAGCCAGTTTAATTTGCCCTTTTGGGTTAACTAAAAAAGTCCCTCTATAAGAGAGGCCTGCTTCTTCAATATGAACACCAAATGCTCTCGTAAGAAAGCCTGTCGGATCGGCCAACATAGGGAACTTTATTTTTTTTATTGTTTCTGAATTGTCGTGCCAAGCTTTATGAGTAAAGTGAGTGTCAGTACTTATGGAGTATATTTCAGCTCCTATTTTTTTAAACTCTTCATGTTTGTCGGCCATATCTCCCAATTCAGTAGGGCAGACAAAAGTAAAATCTGCAGGGTAAAAGAATAGAATGGACCATTTTTCTTTCAAATCTTCCTGAGTAAAAGGTTTAAATTCATTTTGATACAGACCTGTAAGGTTGAAGTCGACAATTTTTTTATTAATAAGCGATGTCATAGAATCTCCTTTAATTAGTATTACAACGCTGAAATCGTATCAGATTTGAAATAGTTATTAAAATAATAAAAAACTATATTTCGATAGTTAAAAACTATACTTTTGTTTTTCAGGGTATTGTGGATTTTAGTGTCAAGGTCCAAGCCATTGGTAAAAGTTAGAGAAGTTAATTCCTGTAGGTTTTAAAAATTCAGATAATTTTAATTCTTTTTAATTTGTAAATGCTTCAAAATATTCTATTATATTAACCAAATCGAATTTTAATTTACTTAGTTTTAAAGGAATAATTTAGTATGAGTATTGAATTATATGACTTTTCAAACACCTCCTTTGAAGTTAAGGCGTCGCTCTATAGAAATGACTCTGACTCAGATTGTAAAGGTGTTTGTCTAGTTTTTCCGGGAGCAGAATACTCTCACATGGGCCCCTGCCTTTATTATCCTAGCAAATTATTGCTTGATCAGGGTTATGATATTTTAAACTTTGAATATAACTTTAGGCAAAACGGATCAAGAAAAGAGCGCTTCCCAAAAGATGAAGAAGAAGCCTATAAAGAATTCTTTGATTTTCTAATGACTAAAATAAATGACCTGAAGCTTCCTGCAACAAAAATTGTCTTGGCAAAAAGTCTTGGTACAAGAATAATAGCCGCCGGCAATACTGATATTTTTCAAAAGGTTTTTTGGTTTACACCGGCTTTAAAGGATAGTTTTGTAAGAGAAAAAATATCCAAACAGGGTGAAAAGTCCTCCATTTTCATTGGAGATGAGGATTTCTTTTTTGATGAGAAAGTTATTAAAGGCTTTGAACGAAGTTTGGTTAAAGTTCATGTCGTCAAAAATGGAGATAATGGACTCGAAATAAGTAACAACCTTATCCAAACAATTGATGAAATGAAAAATGTGATGAATGCATTCCAAAAATTTTTGGCATAAATATTAAGCCTTAATAAATTATATAAAACAAAGTTTTATTTATACCAAATTTCTATACAAAAATATTTTTAATTTGTATTTCAATCAATAAATAATAAGTAAAATTTAGTTAAAAGTGTGATTCATACTTAACAATGTTTTCAAATTAGAGCCTTTCCATCTAAAGATTCAATTAATTGAGTTTGATTACCTATATTATCAATAATTTTTTTTTAATCTTCGACTTTTAAAACCTAGTTTTATAATTATTAAGTCGTAATTTCAAAAAAAGTATCATCAATAAATCCATCTGTAAGTTAGACTTTAGAAAGAGCAATATTAATTGCTCTATGACTTCAATAAAGCAACCGTTAAGGAAATTGCTTCTTAAAAGTTACAATAAAAGAAGGATTTTCGATTAATTACCTTTTTCTTTATGTTTAATGTCTAAATTAAGGTGATAAAAATAATTTAAGTTGGAGAAAGTATGGGCTATGGTTTTGTCATTGATAATAGAACTTGTATTGGTTGTCATGCCTGCTCCACAGCTTGCAAAAGTGAAAATGATGTACCCCTTGGGATTAACCGAACTTGGGTTAAATACACTGAAGTTGGTAAATACCCAGAGGTGAAAAGAGGTTTTCAAGTTACAAGGTGTAACCATTGTGAAAATCCACCTTGTGTTGCTATCTGCCCGACAGAATCAATGTATAAAAGAAAGGATGGGATTGTAGACTTTGATCCGGAGGTTTGTATTGGTTGTAAAGGGTGTATTCAAGCCTGTCCTTATGATGCTATCGACATAGACCCTGTTACAAGCTCTGCTTCAAAGTGTAATTTTTGCGCCCACAGGACCGAAATAGGGCTTGAGCCAGCTTGTGTAACTGTATGTCCAACTCATTCAATTATTGCTGGAGATATGAGCGAATCTGATTCAGAAATATCTCAGGTATTAAAAAAACATCCTGTAAGTGTGAGAAAACCGGAGCAAGGAACATCTCCGAAGCTTTTTTATATTGAAGGGCAAGCTGTTTCATTAATTCCTACATCTACTGCGGTTGGTGAGCAGTATATGTGGTCAGAGAGAGTGAGTGAGCAAGATTCATGTGGGCCTATTGAAGAAAAAAATGTTGTAGCTTCCTCTCATATGACTCAAGTTGCTTACAATGCTCAACATAAGATACATTGGCATTGGCCTGTTCCAACATACTTTGTAACAAAAAGTATTGGCACTGGAATCTTTATGTTATTGGCTCTTTTTTTAGGTTTAGGGTGGTTATCATTTAATATAGAAACAGTTCTGGCACTTACTTTTGGTAGCCTCTTCTTTATTGTTGTTACAACGGCCCTACTTGTTTATGATTTGGAACACCCTCTTCGTTTCCTTTATATTGTTTTTAAACCTCAATGGAAAAGTTGGCTTACAAAAGGTGCCTTCATACTAATCGCCTTTTCCAACTTAGCGGGTCTTTGGTTTGTTTTAGAGTTTTTTTACTGGTTTAAAGACATGGCCCCACCTTTTTGGCTTGAATCAATTAGACCTTTTGTGTACTTTTTGGGCTTTTTCCTGGCCACTGCAAGTTCTGCCTATACAGCTTTTTTATTTGGACAAGCTGAAGGAAGAGATTTGTGGCAGTCTTCAAGTTTTCCATTGCATCTCATTGTTCACAGCTTTATGTGTGGGAGTGCTTTTATTCTAGCAATGACTCCCTTCATTCCAACTGGAGAAATGTTAGCACCCTCAATGAAAAATATAATGATAGCAGGTATTTTGTTGGACTTGATTGTTATTTGGAGTGAGTTTGGAATGAGCCATGCTAGTGAAATCGCTTCAAGAGCTGCCAAAGATATTACCCAAGGTTCCTTCAAGAAAATGTTTTGGGTCGGTGCTATTTTTGTTGGTCACATAGTCCCTACCTTGATTGTTTTAACGAATATTCCTTATTTTGAATTTTTAGCGCCCATATTTGTTTTTATTGGCCTTTATTTTTATGAATACGCTTTTGTAACTGCGCCTCAAAAAATACCAAATAGCTAATTATTAAAGGGAAGGACACGGTTATGAGTTCAAAAATAAAAATGTTACATGTAAAGCAAGATGATGGTCGGATGACGAGCTATCCACCTCAGGAGTTATGGGATAACTGGACAGAGTATGAATCTAGGGCCTGGCCAAGAAAGGTAGAAAAGAATTATAAACTTATTCCGACTGTTTGTTTTAATTGCGAAAGTGCTTGTGGTCTTCTTGCTTACGTAGACACTTCAAATTATGAAATAAGGAAATTCGAGGGAAACCCTCTTCATCCTGGATCAAGAGGGAGAAATTGTGCCAAAGGGCCTGCTACTCACAATCAAGTATACGATCCTGAGCGTATTCTTTATCCACTAAAAAGAGTTGGTAAGAGGGGTGAGGGAAAGTGGAAGAGGATTTCTTGGGATCAGGCCTTAGATGAAATTGGCACTAAGATGAGGGAGAGCCGCCAAAAAAGAAGAGACGGTATTATGTACCATGTGGGACGACCTGGAGAAGACCATTATGCCAACCGGTGTATAGTGTCTTGGGGAGTTGATGGACATAACAGCCATACAAATGTTTGCTCTGCTAATGCCCGTCTTGGCTATTACCTCTGGGCAGGTTTTGATAGACCAAGTCCCGATCATGCGAACGCTAAGGTTATTCTTCTTATTTCGGCGCACTTGGAAAGTGGTCACTATTTTAATCCTCATGCTCAAAGAATTATGGAAGGGAAAATGAAGGGGGCAAAAATAATAACAATGGACCCTCGTCTTAGTAATACGGCCAGTAAGAGTGATGTCTGGCTTTCAACTTGGCCTGGAAGTGAACCCGTTATTCTCCTGGCAATTGCGAATTACCTTATTCAAAATAATCTCTATAACAAAGGTTTTGTAGAAAAGTGGGTCAATTGGGAAGAGACTCTAGAATTTTTTGTAGAAAAAGGTGATCAAATGGCCGATAGTGATGACCTCAAGGCCTTAAGACAAAATTGGCAGCAGGCCAAGAAAGAGAAAGGTGAGGATTGGTCTTTCAAATTTTTCCACTTTGAAACGTTTCTAAAAATCCTTTACAAAGATTTTACTCTTGAGAGGGCGTCCATTGAGGCCCAAGTCCCTTTAAAATCAATTGTTGAGACGGCCAAAATTGTTTCAAAAGCGGAGGGAAA
>DKQD01000152.1 GCA_002474345.1 Bacteriovoracaceae bacterium UBA7317 | reverse complement strand
AAGGGAACCAAAATAACTCTTAAAAACGGTCAGTTAACTTACCCAGAGGGATCTTTTTTTACCAAGACCTTTTTTTATAACCCTGAGTCTATAGGTAAAAAGGAAGGGATCGATGGGCCCTGGGGAGAGAACAAGTACCTTATTGAAACAAGAGTTCTTTTTAAGACTAAAAGGGGTTGGAGGGGATACCCTTATCGTTGGGACATAAAAAAAAATGTGGCCCGTTTAAGCCTTTTGGGAGAACAAATTTCTTTGACCTATAATCAGAAAGAGTCCTTTACCTATACTATTCCCAACAAAAACCAATGTATTTCATGTCATGCAAACTATGTTGACTTCGGCCGTGAAATTCGCCCGATTGGTGCTAGGAGGGCCGATAATCTTTTAAGACGTCATCCATTTCTCGATGGTGAAGGTGCTAAGGATCAATTATCTTTCTTAAAAGAGAAAGGGTTCTTGGATGAGTCGGAAGAGTTATCATCTTTAAAGCCGTTGCCGGTATGGAACTCCTCCCAAAGTGGTGACCTCAAGTCGAGGGCAAAAGCATATTTGGAGGTGAACTGTGCTCATTGTCATGGCCAAAAGGGAATTGCTCAAAGTACGGGCCTCATTTTGGAGTATGAAAATACAAAAAAGACATCAAGTGGTATTTGTAAGGCCCCCGTCGCTGCTGGTAGAGGAAGTGGTGGTTTGAAATATGCTATCTCGCCTGGTCATCCCGATGAGTCTATTATTGTTTTGAGAATGGACTCAGTGGAGACTGATGTGATGATGCCTGAGTTAGGAAGGTCTCTCGTTCATAAAGAGGGAGTTGAACTTATTTCTAACTTTATTTTTGCAATGACAGGACGGTGTGAATGAGTTTGTCCTAATAAAATGGCTATAGGAAAAGGACCAAGAAAAGAGGTCCTTTTCCTTGGTTCCTTCTTATGGATTGACGATAATTTTTTTGATCCCCACAAGTTGCCCCATTAATTTCCTTGAAACGAGCTTAACTTTTTTGACGACTTTATCTTTTTGAAAGAGAAGCCAGTTGTCATCAACTCTTCTTAATTCAACCTCAAAATCTCTATACCGAAGCCTATTTGGATTGATTCCAGACCTAAGGTATTTTATGAGGATGTCTCCGCCCCTTGTACGATCACAGTTATCACATGATAAAAGGACAGGCCTTAGGTCCTGACCATTGGTGTGTTTCATTTTTGCCAATGAAATCTGCCCTTCAATAATCTGATCAAAGGTGAAGGTCGACTGGTCGGTGCTGTTCTTTGTTGTTCTTTTGAGGTCCAAGATGTCGTGATTTTCATCAAGGGTGAGAGTGATCTCGTGTATTTTGCCATTTTCGGGTTCACTTTCAATGGTTAGAATTTTTTGCTCTTTTTGAAACAAAAAATTATAAGAATAAGGGGATGAGCTATAGGCTTTGTTAGAGTTTATTATTCCGAGGAATAATATTGTTGATAGTAAAATTTTCATTTTAAACTCCCTGTTTTTATAAATGAAAGTAAAAATCCTTTTTTAAAAAAAGTCAAAACCAAAGGAATAAGTAACATACTTTAAACAAAGACTCACGTTTTTTAGATTTGTACCTTGAATGCAATTAACTTCTTGCTTTTCCAAGAAGATTAGTTCTAACCTAATTAGCAAAGTAAATTTAAAGAGGTCTAGTTATGAATAAAAAGTTATTTTTTTTACTACCATTTTTTTTACTGATTTTTACTCTAAACGCCCATGGATGGAGAACTGAATATAACAAAGAACATGGTTATGAGATACATTTTCCTGAAGGGGAGACGACTTGTGCATACGGGAAACCTTTTGCCTTTTATGTAAAAAGAGGAACGGAAAATAAAGTTTTATTAGATTTTTTAGGAGGAGGAGCTTGCTGGAGTGAGTGGAGCTGTAAAACTGGGTTCTTTAGAAAAGATGTTGATCCCGAAGGGATGGCAAAAGATTATAAAAAGGTCCATGGACTTTATAGAAGAGATATTGCTGAAAACCCTTTTAAAAACTGGACACATATAACGGTTGGCTATTGTACAGGAGACCTTCACTGGGGTGACCGTTCCAAAACTTATGGCTCAGGAAGTGATAGCTTTACAATCCATCATAAGGGGGCGGTAAATACTAAAGAAACACTTAAATGGATGTTTAAAGAGTTTTCAAATCCTGAAAATATTTTTATTACGGGGACAAGTGCGGGGGCCTATGCTTCCATTTATTGGGCACCAACTATTATTGAAGAATACAAAAATAAAGGGACAAAAATTCACCAAATGGGTGATTCTGGTGCTGGTATCGTGACTAGAGATTTTGTTAAGGAAAGTTTTCCTAGTTGGAATGCTTTCAAGCACGCGCCTAAGTTTGTTCCTGGGATTAGTGACCTTGAACGAAAAGTAGCGAGTAGTGATTTTAAGCAAATTTACTATTTCATAGCCAAGCATTATCCTAATGTGAATTTTTCCCAATTTAATTTTGCTTACGATCAAGGACAAATTTTCTTTTTTGAGGCCATGCTTGAAGAGTCTGAAGAGGATATTGATTCCGAGGAAATTTTTCGAAAAAGGGTAGAGTTAGACACAAATTATCTTTATGAGAACTTACCAAATTTTACTTCCTTTTTAGCCCCAGGTGAAATTCATACGGTTATTGATAAAGAGCTATTTTATACACTTCAGTTTGAGGGGCACTCTCTTTATAACTGGATCACTAATATGGTTTTTAAAGATCAAAACGAACAGGTTATTTGCCAGAAATGTCTTCTCGATGACTAGTTGAATACAAATTTAATGGGGGGGAAAGGAAGGATAAGTTTTTATCTCAGATTTATCAAAGTCTGATCTTAAATTATTGCAGAAGATCCAGACATCTTTTGTCTCCCAAGTATTGAGCGCGATCTATCAGGACAGATGATAAGTACTCATCCAAAGTTAAAGACTCTTCTTCATTTAAAATGGCCCGCTTCATTGCTAAATAAATTCCTTTAAGCTCGTCTGTTTTGACAAGGTATGAAAGTAAGTCACTATACTGATGTTCACCGACTTTGAGAGAACGATAGAG
>DKQD01000159.1 GCA_002474345.1 Bacteriovoracaceae bacterium UBA7317 | reverse complement strand
CCGTGGTCAAGCCTCAATTTATTTTTAAAAACGCCGTCACCAAAGTTTCCTGTCCAAAGGTGGCCTGTACAATCAGTCAGTATGTGGAGGTCTTGTTCTGTATTAACGGCTTCAAAAAAAGAGTCATTATTTAAATAGTGAATTTTTTCTAGGGCAAGAGTTTCCTTATTAAGTAAGACAAGCTGCCCATGGGGGTTAGTAATAACAAGCTTATCTTCATAAAAGGCAAGGCAGTGGGAGACTGTAGGAACGGGTGCACTGTCTTCATCTTTAATTTTTTCATTAGTTAGGTGCTCCATAAAGAGGAAGTCTTTTGCCTCTAGTGTTTCTGCATCCCAGACAATAAGGTTACCTGCAGTATCCCTCGCGTAAATTTTTTCTTCATCACTTATGAGAACATAAAGTCCTTTTCCATTTTTTAAAGGATCTGATTGTTTGATAATATTGAGTTCTTTATCCAAAGCGTAGACAATTCCTTGAAAGTCTCCTGCTAGTATTCTTTCCCTTTTTTTATCGTAATAAAAATGGAGGATTCGTTTAGACATTTATATTCCCTTTTTAAATAATTAATAAAATGGGGGGGAAGAGAACTTCCCCCTTCTGGTCGATCGTTCCTTAAGGTCTAAATCTTCCAGGTCTTCTGTCTCCAGCCACTGGCTTAGAGGCATTGATTCTTGGCCGAACTCTTGAAGAAACAGGTTTAGATGCATTAATCCGAGGCTTTAACCTAGAAGATACAGGCACAGATGAGCCCAATCTTGGTTTCTTCTTCAAATTACTGATTCTTTCACCTGCACTTGCTGAACTCACAATACTTGCAATTGTCGTTGCAACTGTGGCCGCCATTCCGAGAGTAACTAGTGATTTTTTAAGTTTCATAAAAAATGTCCTTTCACTAATTGGTTAATAAAAATAGAGGGGTTACCCTCTACACCTTTAAAGATCTGGTCGAAAAACAAGGTTGCAACTCGTGTGCCACTTTTTTTTTTGAGGTTTCAAACACTGTCTTACATC
Source organism: Bacteriovoracaceae bacterium UBA7317 (assembly GCA_002474345.1). Taxonomy (GTDB): domain Bacteria; phylum Bdellovibrionota; class Bacteriovoracia; order Bacteriovoracales; family Bacteriovoracaceae; genus UBA7317. Next base: position 4,500 of record DKQD01000159.1, on the reverse strand, counting down.
TGACAATTACGGTGGTGCCAAAATAGGTTTTTTATTTTTTGTGACACCACCACTGGTGCAAAATTTTCACTACCTAGCTCTTTTTAGAAATTTTTTTTGCAAATATTTTTTGCAAATATTTTTGAAAAAATATTTGAATTTATCGAAAGTATTAATGAGAAAAAGTTTTAGAGGTGAAAAAAGATATATCTAACTCTTTAAAAAATTCTGTTGTTTTATGCCTTTACATTAATATTGGGCGTGTTATTAAAATCATAGGAGGGTTTTTTTATGTCTATCACTCATATTAATTTGCCAGTTGTTGACCTAAATGCATCCGAAAAGTTTTACAACGATGTTTTGGGTTTTGAGACCGTTATGTGTTTTACAGAAACCGACGACCCAAATGACGTCTGTAAAATAGTTATGAATTATAACGGTTTTGATTTTTTTCTCGAAAGGTCAGAGGAAAACATGGCCCATAAAATGCCTCTTTTTCACATTGGTTTAAAAGTTAAGCCTAATGAAATGGACAAATTTGCAAAGCGTCTTATTTCTCATGGCATTGATATAGGAGAAGGCCCCGTTGAGAACCCTCCTCATAGCAATACGTATCGGTTTTACTTTGAAGACCCTGATGGTTGGTTGATTGAAGTTTACGACGATATTTAGAACAAGAGAAAGTAGAGCTCAATCAAGGGAAAAGTTTGCTGCGGTCTTTTTTAAGATAATAAGTAAAGCGTCTTATTTTGATCTAATTTCTCTTTAATTATTTTTACACCTAATTCCTCTATGATTTTTTCGAGGGATTCGTCCGTACAGAGGTAACCTGACCCCGTTAAAAGAAAGTTTTTAATAGAGAAAAAGACGGATGACTCAGGAGTTAAGTCTTCGTTAAAAGAAAATTTCGTGATGGCCAAAACTCCGCCTTCATTTAAGGCCCCGAGTGCTTTTTTAAGAAGATCCTTTTTCTCATCCTCTGTGAAGTAATGTAATAGATCATTCACCGTAATAACGTCGTATTTTTTTTCAATTTTAACTTCTCTTGAGTCTCCCTTTAAAAGGTGGAGCCTTGAAAAATAGTCCTTATCAGCATGAAGATTTTGAGCATAATCAATGGCGTGAGGTAAGTCGAGAAGGGTTCCTTCGAGATGAGGGTGCTCTTTTAAAGCTTTTTGAGTGTAGAGCCCGTGACCACCTCCAATATCTAAGAGTGTTTTGGCATTTCTAAAATACTCTTCCAGTCTAGAGGCCATTATTTTAATATAAGGTTTGTTAAATTCCCTTACAAAATCTAGGTAAAAAGCCGTTGATATTTCGTCGTGAACATCATGCCCTTTAACCTCAACCTCACCCTTAATAATTTTTGAGAGGTTAGAAAGGTTTTCAATTGTCCATTTAAACCTCAAAAGAGCCTTTCCTATATAAAACCGGCCACCCTTTTTTAAAAAAGGAAAATATTCTTCAGGAAAGGAGAACCCCTCGTCTTTAATAAGAAGACCCATGATACAAAGTCCGTTCAAAAGGGGAAGCAGTCGTTCTTTTTTAACATCAACTTTTTTGGCAAGCTGTTCTAAAGTCAAGGGATCTTTAGAAAATGAGTCAAAGAGGTCAAGCTCAATGGCCGCAAAAAGAAGACCTGCTTCGGCAGTATTGACCTCAAAAGTCGTTGATATTTTCGATAGATAGTTGGTTAATTCATTCTCAGGAAAAAACATAATTACCCCTTTTTTTAAGGGATATATGCAAGTTTTGTGCCATTATTTTTAATTTATTCTCACAAAACTGATCTAGTGATTATGGAATTGAGGTTTCATCAGGGGAATTTGGAGGTTATACAAAGAGAGGTTTAACTAAGGTGTTGCCAAACTTTAGTCTTATATTGGTTATAGCTTATGAGGATTTATTAAAATATGCTTAGCTTTCCATTTACGCATGAAAAGGCAATCGTTTTATTAACCTTAAAGTTTGTCCATAATTTATTGACTTGGGTTTTGCCTTTTTCCCACCAGACAAGACGCGACCCTCTATTACTTATGGTGACAAATCCGTCAAAGTTAGTTTCTTTTATGGATAATTTAATTATTTTTTCCAAGCTCATTCAATGCCTCCTAATAGTTTCACTCAATAGGCTATCATGCATGGCGCAAGCTCCCTATCCGGTCCTACTTGATAATATGTAGACACGGTTTAGAAGTTGTATAAAGGACTTCAATAAGTCGATTTTCTGTCTATTATTGCGAAATAATCTCAATAATAATTATTTATATTGTCCACAAGAGTGATGAATCATCATTTTTGTGTGAATTGATATATTGAGCTTTTCCTGTAAATCGATATGATTAACCGCTTTCTTTTTGAATACCACAGGCCTTATCTTATTTGGAAATTGATATTTTTAATGTGGTCTTTTCATTTTTAATTTAAATATTTCTTGGAATTAGTTCTAGTAGTTTTTCAGAACTTGAGAAGATAACGCCTTTGTGATTCATGAAGGTAGAGTCTGCTCGGTTAAGGTCAAGAGGTTGGTTGTGGTAGTCGCTATTGATACCACCAGCTTCTGATTGAATAACGGAGCTAGCAGCAAAATCCCAAAGACTACCTCCTCCAAGGTTTTTTTTGGGAAATTTGTAATAAAGTGCTGGGGCAAGGTCTACGGTGCTTATTCCATTCATGACTGCGCCGCCTAAGTGATGAAGCTTAAGCTCTGTCAGCCCAACTTTTTTTAAGTTTTGTTTTAATGCATTTACTTGTTTTTCAAATTGAGGGTGTTTCGTATAGCTTTGGTCAAAAAGAAGAGTCAGAACTTTTGATTGTGGTTTAATTGTTAATGGAAGGCCATTTTTAAAGGCGCCATGTCCTTTGATCGCTCGATAGAGAGCTTTACTTCGTGGATTATACACAACGCCTATAATTGGATCACCAGATTTCGACACTAAAGCAATAGATGTACTGTAGCCGTCTTGGTCTCGGCTAAAACAAAGTGTTCCGTCGAGAGGGTCAATACACCAAAAGTATTCCTTTTCAAAACGGCATGTATTTTCAGCACTACCTTCTTCAGCAAGGAGTCCTATATTGTATTTTTTTAACGTTGGTTCGAGAATAGCGAGGATTGCGTTTTCTGCCTCTAAATCAATTTCAGTCACGACTTGGGAGGCAATGTTTTCTCCTCCTGTCTTTGATTGTGTAGAAATATCTCTTCCTTGAGCATCACCAATGATTTTTCCTGCTTCAAGAGCTGCTTTTTTTGCTAATTGGGACAATTTTTTTAGTTGATTTGCATTTAAATCCATTCTAGTACCCTATTTTTCATTTGTTCTGAATAAGAATTTAACTTGTAATGTCCTGGAGACCAGCCTTTCAAAAAGCGGTAGAAGTCACACCAAACATAAGGGTAGAGTTCACGCCATTCCTTTTCAACTTCAGGATTAGCAAGCTCCTTAAAGTAATTATCGAGGCACCACGACTCTTTTTTTTGGAGTTCATCCTCGTTGTATATACTGCTTAAAAAATAGGCGACATCTTTTACTCCGACACCACCTCCGACGTATTGAAAGTCTACTGCTGCAACTTCTTTTTCCTTAAAGAGGAAATTGGCTATTTTGGCATCCCCATGAACAATGGTTTTGTACTTTGAAGAGTTTAATTTTTGATCGATAATGTGTGCGGCTTTTTTTAATTTATCATCCTCCATGACCCTTAGTTCCTCGGGGCGTGTCTCTAAATGCCAATAAGTACCTATAGGCCAGAGGTGTTTTGGTTCAGCATTAAGATAATGGGAATGGAACTTTGCAAGCCATTTCAAGCAGAGCTTAACTTGGGATGTGTTTATTGTGCTCTTTGGAGAATATCCTTCATTGGAGAGGTCTTCCAGGATAAGAAACTTTTCATTATTTTTTAATCCGCCTTGCTGAATCAAACGGGGAATTTTTACATGAATGATTGGTTGGTTATAATTTTGATACCAATCCATTTCTACTTTATAGGAGCGTGCCTTTCTTTGGTGAGAGAGATTTGTATTCCATCCTCGGGGATGATTGGATGCATTTGGAAATTTGATTAATTTTAAAATGACCGACTGATCGTTTAAAATAATGCGGTTGAGGCTTCCGTATCCACTCCAAAGCTTTTGAATCAGTTCTATTTTTTCTATAGAAGAACTATTTGTGGAAGAGAGGAGAATATTTTTAAGTTGGTGGTCCATAGCTCCACTTGATTTGGCTTGTATAAGTAGCACCTACCACTTCTGTTAGCTTTTGAGAATAGAAGTCTAATTTTTTAAGAGGGATTTTTTAATGTTTATTAACTTGGTAGACAAATAATTGAATTAGTGATGCGTCAAAGTCGTCAATGATTTATTTTCACTTCTTATGAACATTATAAGAAATAAGAAATTTTTATGATTTATCTAGAAGCTTTTATTTTTTAGTGATCCTTCCATATTGATCATCAATTCTAACGATGTCATCTTCTCCTAGATAATCTCCATATTGGATTTCTATGAGTTCTGCATTGGTATTA
>DKQD01000134.1 GCA_002474345.1 Bacteriovoracaceae bacterium UBA7317 | reverse complement strand
TTCACGCTCTCTTCTTTCTCTTTCTAGCCTTTCTTCTTCTGATTCATCTTCATCGTTAGTATTTGTTGAAGCTGAGTTCTCATCCAAATAAGAAACTGACTTTTTGTAAATTGTTTCCAGGTCTTTAAAAAATCCTTTAAATTCAGTTTTGTGCTGTTTCCAAATAAAATCTGGGCGCTCTTCAGTCAACCATTCTCCACCAATTATTTTTCCCTCATTATTTAGTTCGAGTCGGTAGTCGTAAGTTATAAATCTGTAGGCCTCTCTCCTCATTTCCTTTTCCCAACTCTGCCTAACCTCAACTACGTATTGCATCCAAGTTCTAACTGTGACTTCTTTTACAGTTCCTGGAGCAGCTCCTTCAGAAGCTCCTTGCTTCTCACTTAAAACTTGAGAGGAATAACCTATAACAGGTTGGTTCCAAACCTCAAAATCTCTTGTAACATCTACGATGAACCCTTCATTTCTTTTCATTTGGTTAGCTAACACAATATGAAATGCTCCGGCATTTGTATCTGAACAATCGGAAGAGTTCACAGACTTTTCATATTCTTCCTTTGTTATTTCATTATTATCTAGCTTTTCTTTTAATTTTTTAAAGTCTAGGTTGCACCGGCTACCTAAAAATTTTGTCTTAGGAGAGCGGTTTATATGAAGATGATAAATTAACAGGGCCTTGATATCAGAAGAACCAAAAGCTATTTCATGACCCTTTTTACCTTCAATAACAACAGGTGCTGGATTGTCATAATCCAAGGTTACGGGGGCCCAGGCATGGCATAAACCTTCCCAAGTAGGAATTTTAAAGCCTTCTTCGTAGTCTGAAGAGCCTGGAACAGTTTTCATAATTTTTGTTCTATCCCTTTCATAATTGGTAAGAGGAAAGGTAAATTGACCTAGATAGAGGTCATATTTTTCAGCAGGAGACAAATCAGCTATCTTTACACTTTTAATAGTGTCTTCCGTTAGGATTGAATATCCATATTTTTCATGCTTATGTTCAGTTTCTTTATTCCATCTATATGTAATTCCACCTTCATAGGTTGGCCAATAATAGCCACTCCACGGAACCTTTTTTAATTGACCATTTAGAGGTAGACTTTCAAAACTTCTATCGTAATCAAACTCAAAAAGCTCAGGCTTATTTTTATCATCCCAAGCCTGAAACCCAAATGCCTGTGCACCTGTTAATAAGGTTGTAATTCCCAAAACCAATCTGACCCTTTTCATTTTATCCTCTCTTGCTCAAATAAAAGTGTTTCAGTCAAGTGCCTAAGTCACAGGGACTAGAGACCTAAACTCTGTTTAGCAAGAACAATGCCAACTAAAACAGTCGGTTTTGGAGTCATTTAGCTCCAAAAAATAGTTTGATAATAAAGATGGCCATCTGCTAAGTCCTTAAAATATCAAAAAAGGCGGCTTTTTTTGGTCAAAAGGACCCCATAAAGCGAAACAAGGCTTACAAATGGAAGTAGAAGCTTAATCTAAAAAGTATTTTTTGATCAGTGTTTTATTTCAGTTATCAAACATCTTTACCGCTAAGTTGTAATTAGCTGCAGGCTTAGGCCTCATTATTTAAGGAAAGAAACAAGATGGCGAATAAAGGACATAAAGACCCTAAAGACTTGGATTTTTTTCGTGATCTTTTCTACATTTACAAAAACTATAGAGTTTCTTCCCTTAACTATGATGATGATATCGACTTCATGATGACACAGTACGGCTTTTCTAATTTTGAGAACTTTGACGATATTGATGATGATAAAGGGTTCCGCCTCCTTTTTTTTCAAAAGGAGTTAAAAGAAATCTTTCTACAAGAGTTTTTTGACTGGGATATCTTAAAAAAAGATGATTTATCCCTCATTAGAACTCCATCTTACAAAGGTCTAGGTCATAGTGACAAAATTCTCAAATACAAAATAGAACCGTCATTACTTATAAATAGAACCTTGGAATCATTCATTAAGCTTTTTTCCAGCTATTCTAGAAAGTTTTTCTATCAAAATGATCAAATTAGAATTCAGGACCAGGAAGAAAATAAAGCCTATAAAGGGTTGCCAGGCTCTATCATTCCTGACAACGAGTTTTGGTCAACAGTTGAAAAAACATACTTCGATTACAAAAATATTGAATACTATAATGGCAAGGCAGACATGGTTCTTCCTCTTCTAAAGGCCTTAAAGATAAAGTTTCATGGCATCGGTATGCCTGAAGATGACTCAGGAAACTCAGTAAAAATATTTTTTGAAAAGGAAGGGTCTCCTTACAAGGTCGCCCTAGAAGTAAAAGTCGACAAACTGAGTGTTTATTTAAAAAATATAGATCTTTATAAATCAGTTGGCAGAAGTGAGCTTAAAAACCCTGACCTTAAAGATAAAATTTTTCCTCTTTCTGTAAAATCTCCGGAAAGTTTCTATTTAATCCTAGGGAAGAGAAAACTCGTAAAAGACCCACTTTTATTTAAACATGGTATGCTTATAATTTCACACAAACTTGGCCACCAGGTAAGAGATTTAATTTTGTTAATGGATCAAATTTTTGAGGGGCAAGTGCCTTGGAAAGATTCTGATATAGACCTTCAAAAAATTCTCTATAAAGAGATGACCTTAGAGCAAAGTAAACAACTTAATGCAGTTATAAATGACCCTCCTCCAATTCGCATTTTTTCAGATGAGAGGTTTATCTTCTTTCTTCAAACCTCTAATAAAGGAACTAATAATCTAAATTAGCTTTAATTTAGAGGTTTTTTCCTTTTGTGAGGTCTTCTAAGATTTTCTTCAACCTTTTTTTATTACCAAACCTAAAGTAAGGATTAAAAAATCTAGTGATTAAATGAAAAACAAGGATTGGTAAATCAAATCCGTAGCGAGGAATTATATGAAAATGAAGGTGGGGTATTGTTTGGTTTGCTTCTTTTCCATTATTCAAGATTATCTGCGTCGCTTTAACTTTCAAATTTGAGTTTTTAAGTTTTTGGCTAAATTTATTGATTAAACCTATAAGAACCTCTCTCTCCTCGTTGGTTAAATCCTCAATAAGCTGAACATGTCTTTTTACAATAACAAGCGTATGGCCTGGTCTTAATGGAAAAATATCTAAAATAACTAAAAACAATTCACTTTCTTCGATTACATAAGCAGGCTCTTTTCCTTCAATGATTGAGCAAAATATACAGTTTTCTTCTTTCCCTTCCAAAAAAACCTCTAAAAAAAACTTCCATTAAGACTTCCATTCTAACAAAATAATCATAAAGCATCACTTCAAAATGGGAAATGTCCATGGTCTCCTTTAAAAAAGCAGATATTATTATTTTTGACCTTAAAATGTTCCCTCTAGTAAATTTCCCTTGGGAAAAAATTAAAAATATCCTCCACACTCAGGAAATAATTGAAAAAAGGTGTTTTCTACTAATTAAGTCATTTCCAAAAGTAGATCCACTCATCAATATTGAGGAAACAAGCGGTCTAGATAAAAAACTTAAAACAATATTATCAAAACTAGGATGGATAAATTCAGAAGATAAAAATTATATTTTAAAAGAATTTACGTTTCGTAAGGAATCTCTCTTTAAAGAAAACTATATAAAAAACTCTTCTTCTATTATTTTTGACCTTCTTTTTAAAATCTATTTAAAAAAGGAAATGATAAGTTTTCCTTTTAAATACTGGGAAGAAAAAGACCTACCTTCAGATAATTTGGACGAAAAAAATAATTATTTTTTTAATAAAATAAGCCTCGAAAAGATTATTGAAAAAGGCGTTACTCTTAACCAAGTCACAATCTATACTAAAGAACACGGCATTTTCTCGTCCGATACCCATCTTATCCCCCAAAGCCGTCTTATAAAATCATTAAGCTATGAAGAAGCAATTGAAGTTTCAGAAGTAACTTCAAAATTTATAGCTCCCAAAACTTTAAAAATACTTAAAAGAGAAAAGGTTTCCATAAAAATAAAACCATTCATTTCCTCCTGGGACGAAAAAGGCACAACAATAGGTCATCAAAAATTATCTAGTGAAGGGGTTGTTAAGGCTTTAGGTATTAAGAGAGGTGTTACAGTTGTAAGCCTCACTAATGAGGATATGTGGCGGCGGTCTGGTATCCTTGCAGAACTCTTCACCCTACTCAAAAAGAATAACCTTTCTGTTGATCTTATTTCTACGTCCGAAACAAATATAACTTTTTCACTTGATCCTGATGAAAATAACTCAATAAATATTCTTAAGGATAAATTAAATAAAGAGTTCGGTCACTTAGGGGAATTTAAAACATTAGGTGGAAAAACAACAATTTCTCTCATTGGAAGTCATATACGTTCAGTCATACCATCAATATCTCCTGTCTTTAAGGTTTTTGAAAATCAAAAAATATACCTTATGAGTCAGGCAGCAAGTGATATAAATCTATCCTTTATTATTGATCATGAAAATACTACCAAATGCCTTAAATCACTTCATGAGATCCTCTTTTCCAATACACAAAAAAACTTATGGTTTGGACCTACATGGCAGGAGATAGAAGTAGGTCAAAACCCCCAACCTTTGCTTGAAAAAATTCCTTGGTGGCTTCCTCAAAAGGGAAAACTATTAAAAATAGGAAAAAAACAATCTCCTGTTTATATATACTCAGAGGAAACTTTATTAAAAAAGTCATCCGAACTTAAGTCGATCACATCTATTGATAAAGTTCTCTTTTCCATGAAGGCAAATTCTCACTCGGAAGTATTAAAATCCCTTCACAAAAATGGGATACACTTCGAAACAGTATCTATTGGAGAAATAAAACATCTAAAAAAAGTAATCCCAACTTTAAAATCATCCGATATTCTGTTTACTCCGAATTTTATAAGTAAAGACGAGTGTAAAAAGGCCATCCGAGAAGGTGTTACATTTACATTAGATAACATTTATCCTCTTAAAAGTTGGGCTTCGATTTTTAAAAATCAAAAAATCTTCTTAAGAATAGATCCCGGTCATGGAAGAGGCCATCATGACTATGTTAAAACAGCTGGCGAGCAATCAAAATTCGGCATTCTTCCAACTGAGCTTGATGAAATAGAAAAGCTAATGAAAAAAAATAAATTCATTATTAAGGGACTCCACGCACATGCAGGAAGTGGAATCCATAACACAGAACACTGGAAAGAGATGGGTCTTTTCCTATCGCAACTAGCCACTCGTTTTAAAGATATCAAAGTCATTAATGTTGGTGGAGGTCTCGGTGTAAAAAATAAACCAGGGGATTTTAATATCAATCTTGAAGACCTTCAAAGGGGACTTTCAAAGGTAAAAGACCAATTCCCTCAATACGAAATTTGGATGGAGCCTGGCCGTTATTTAACTTCTGAAGCCGGTATTCTTCTTACAAAAGTTACACAAAAAAAGAAGAAAGGAAGTACTGATTACTTAGGAATAGATGCTGGAATGAATATTCTTATTAGACCAACACTATACGGTGCCTATCATCATATTCTTAATCTTACAAAACTCGAGAAGCCTCTTACAGAAGTTACTAATATTGTAGGACCAATTTGTGAAACGGGGGATAAGATTGGATCGTCAAGACTTCTTCCTAAAAGTGACGAAGGAGATATTCTTCTTATAGAAAATGCAGGAGCTTATGGCAAAACAATGAGTTCACGGTACAATTTAAGAGAAGAAGCTTTAGAAATTTTTATTTAAAGACCAAGGTCTACCTTTGCTTTGGCCTTCCTTTTCTTGCGTCTTTTTCCTGAAGACCCAATCTTACATGCGTGCACCACATTTTCATCATCACCTATATTAGAGCAATAAAAAGTTCTTCTCTTGCAATTAACTTTCCATGTTGAATCCTTTGAATCAGATACAACGATTGTTTTTGGATCACAACCCACAAGTCCAGAACTTATACTTTTTCTATCCTCTTTTAGTGAAGTGCAACTAGCTAAGAAGGCCCCAAAGATCACTAACTTAAAAATACCAAACTTCAAAACCTTTTCCATAAAATATACATCCTTATTAGAAAGCAAAATGGAAAGAACCTTTACCCCATGGTCCCTTCACAAATCTATCGTCTGTTATAAGAAAAATATTAAGTTTATCAGGTATATGATCTTACCTAAGAGGTACTTTAACTTGGACTCCATAATGATCAGAAAGATGAGAATTAAAGGTTTTTCCCTCAGCAGAAATTGAGTAAGTATCAGTATATTTTATAGAAGAAGTTACCGCCCCCAATTGAGAAACATTCTTCAAATAAATATGATCAAGTAACATCTCATCTTCGCTTGAGTCTTCTAGAAGGGTGTTGTTGTGACAAAATGTACATTGAGGATTTTGGTCAGCGTAAGGGTCACTATAGCCTCTATTTAAAACCATTTTACAGGATGGTTCGAAATCAGCATAAATTCCATGGGCCATATCCTTAATCGAGCAGTTAAAATCACCCATTAGGTAGGTAGGCTTTCCTCCCGCCATTTTTTTGAACTCATCTAGCATTTTTCCCATCTGAAAATAGTTTTCATTTTCCCAGCCATTTTCAAACTTTATATCACCTTTTGTATAAGGAGGATCGTTTGCATAGGGTGCTGAAACAATTAAATTCGCTGTAAGATGGGTACATCCCACAAAGTGTTCTTTCCCATTTACTGATACAGAAGCATAAAGAGCTCCTCTATTTGTTAAAGTAGCTTTGTTGGCCATATCAATATAGCCATTTTTTTTAAAAGGAAATTTAGAAAAAATCATTGTGCCAACAGCTCCATCATAACTAAACCTAGCCGCCATTTTGAAAGGGTTTGTTAATTTTAAAATGGCCTTGACTTCGTTTTCGCCAACAGAGGCCATTAAACTTTCTGCACAATTTCTATTCGCTTTAACTAGTGATTCTAAAGCCGGTCGGCAATCATTATTGATACAACGACTTTTTTCTTCACCCGATTTACCACTACAAGTTGTTAGAATACAGGAAACAAACTTATTATCCCCAAAAAGGTCCCTCACTCTACAAGCAGGGCCTGAAAACCAACCCGTTTTTCTATAATGCTGCTTTATTGGAGCTGAAATAGAGTAAGGGTATTTGTTTTTCAAAGCGTTTTTTATTGTTGCCATATCTTCTTGCTTCCATACCTCCTGAAGACAAAGAATATCAGCATCACTCTTTTTAAGCTCTGAAGCAAGCGTGGGGAGCCTTTCTTCCGCATAAGGCACATAACCGTGGGCCAATCCAATATTATAGCTAAGTAAATTTAGCTCATTAACATTTTGCGATACTGGAGGTTTTGGTTTTGGTTTTGGTTTGGGTTTTGGCTTTCCTCCCCCTCCTAAAACAAGAGATGAAAATACTAGGATAATCGCACAACTCAAAACTAAAGAGGTTTTCTTCATTCAGTACTCCAGCACTTTGGTATTGCTAGCATTTTAATACGAGACAGCATGAACATAAAGGTATTGACCTTTTGTGCCTAACGTAACCGTCTCTAAAAAAGTGAGGTTTGTTCGTATAATGGAGTTTCTAAATCGGCCATAGAATTGTCAAAAAAACCTTAAATCCAGAGTTTAATTGCAGGTTTTTTTAAGCCAATCATTTCGAGATTTGATGTTGTCTGCATGTTTTTTTCTCTTGAGGTCGTCAAAAAGGTACGGGATGACACCATCCTTACAAAAACCTTTATCCTTTGGGCCTTTTTTATTCCAGTAATCACAAATATAAAAAATATTCTTTCCAATATCTTTGATAATCTCATTTGCCTTTTTTCCTCTGCAAATGTCTTTTTCATTCAATAACTTATTTAAATCTTCTTTATCTAAAACACGAGGACAGTTTTCGATAATCCATTCATTTCTATTTTTCATGTTTTTTTTCTTCATCCCAATAATTTTTACATAAGGAGTAACACCAATTTTACAACGACCATCCCAATGACGTCTGCTTTGCTTGAAGCATATTTTATGATCCTCTATTTTATTTTTATCCAGGTAAAAAATAAGCTCATCAGCTGACTTTCCCAAACAATCTTTTGTCCTTCCTTCTGACCACTTTTTTAAAGTCTTAAGTTTCGTTTTGTGATACACAGGCTTCGCTCTAAAGTAAACCCTCGAAAGATCTCCGAAATGGATTCCATCCTCACTTCCAGCAACCGATAGACGGTACTTATTTCCAAAAAAACCTAATTTATAAAATTTTATCTTTTCAGCGACTGGGTAAAGAAAGTGTTGTTTGTCATTGAGAAAGAAGACAAAAGAATTGAGACCTTTTTTAAAACGCTCTTTTTCATTGTCAACGACTAAAACTTTTAGCGTTTTATTTGTCAAAGCACCTGTTATATTTTTTGACTCTAATTTAAAAAAAACCTTTTTTGGAATTTTTTCCAAGTTAAAATTAACTTTAAAATACGACTGCCCTATGACATTAGCAGTTAAACCACTTGATTGAATGCCTTTGAAATTAGGTCTATAACTATCAAAACTTCTGCTTATATGTGTTGCAGTCGGATCTTTCCATGCTGCCGTTTTTCCTTCCGAAACGGTTACCTCTTTTCCAAGAAGATCACTTTTAAATTTTCCTGCCATACTAATCTTTTCTCCAACTAAAACATTTCTTAAAAGCTTAACCATTTCAGGGCCATAGTCACCACTATCAAAAAACTTACCAAGAGCACGTGAAAGTTTTTTAGGCTCATTAATAAATTCTTTTAATTTTTTCCAGCGGCTGTATTTTATTTTAGCAACAATAATATCATCTTTTTCTGGGAGTCTTGCTCCAAGGGCCGAGACAGGAATAGTCAACCCATAAACGGCCAATCGTGCTGCAATATATTTTGCTCTTCCAACTTTCTTTTCCCATCCTTTCCCCTTAGCGCCAAACGCATTAATCAGAGCCGGCCACATTTTAGATTCTGGATAATTGATTAATTTTTCAATCGCCTTTCTTTTAATTTTTAGAGAATAATTCAATTTAATTTTTCCAACAGTACCCTTTGCGAACTTCTTCATACCCTTTTCAAGAGGAGGTAGAGGAAGAAAATCATTTTTATCGAGGGCCATTTCTATTTCATCTACATAACGAACATACCTTCCGGCGGGAATAAAATCATCTTGATAACTTGCCCTTACCAAAAGTGTCAAAGAGTCATCAGGCTTGTTTCTTTGATCAAATTTATTAAGATCCGCATTCACGGTAAAACGATGGGACCTATTTTTATTAAAGGCGAAAAGGATTTTCACAGCTCTAGATGACATGACATCAGTTTCAAAATATTTATGAATGTCTGAATCAATTTTTATCCATTTATCGCTGTCGTTAAAAGTCCGAGACTTTTTTAAATTTAAAAGAAAAAGAGAAACCATTTGTTCAATATTTCTAGATTTTACCTTTTGTTTTTTAGTAAATAGCTTTTTAACAGGCCTTTTTTTCTCATTTCTTCCAATCATTTTAAAATATTCTTCTTTACTATAGACATCGGCAAGAGTGAAATCTCCTCTAGATGCCATGATATAGGCTTCCTTTCCTTGCTCTATATTCAAATTAAACCGATAGGCCACATCATAAAAATTGGAGTTCTTTTTACTTAGTTGAAATCGGTAGGGTTTCAATTGTACAACCCCACCAACTGTCGTCCATACTATATGCCCATCAAGAGTTAACCACTTATGAAGGGCCGTCACCTGACTACTCCCCATTCCATAAGTAACTCCTGTATCTCTGACTCTCGTCAATTTAACTCTTACAAAATTATCCCCCTTCTTTTGAGGCGCTTCTTTCAAAACAGATATCTGGTGTTTCCCATTAACTGAAAAGTTTAAATCAGCTCCATGAACTTGAAGAATCGTCAAGTAACCTGTAGGGTCAAGACCAGTTCCAAAGCTCGCCCCCAGAACAACCCCTCCATTTAAAGCGTAAGAAATAATTTCATTATCTTCCATTCTTTTTATTGATTTCTTGGTAACAGGGAGACGGAATACTTGGGAAATAGGGTTCCAAAGCCTTCCAAGATAAGCTTCTCTCACAGCATTTTTTTCAGGCATATATTTTGAAAGCTTAGGCATAAAGTTTAAATAACGCTCATTTGTTTTTTCTCTCACAGTATTTGCTGGACCCTTAATCTTTATTTTAGGAGCCGCTTTCTTTTTTTTAATGATTTTAGAAAATTGTTTTTTTATACTTTTAATAGGAAGAATTCTTGAGTATTCCTCTGGCGTTACTTGACGAATATTAATTACCTCAAAACTAAACCGAGGTCCTCCACCTACACTGCCAGCAAGTCCTGGTATCCCCGTTAACTTTAAATAAGCTGAAGGGGCGAGCCTTAATGTTATTTTATCAATAACACCATAAGTACCCCTTACATTATTTTTATCAACAACGCTCCTATGAAGATTCATTGATATTCCTGCTGTTATTGGAAGGTCTGAAAGGACTGAAGGAGCGTCAAAGGTATTATCATAAAGCCCGATAGTCCCCCCCTGATTAGCAACTCCTAATTCTTCAAAAAGGAAAAGGGCAACATCCTCTTGCTTTGTAACCTTATCTAATTCCAATCCAGCGACCCCCAAAAGTTCATTCCAACCTTTGTGAGCACCTTCTCTATTTTCATTGTGACGTTCGGAAAGTTTTTTTGATAATTTTTCAAACTTATCTACAAACCGATTTTTAAAGTTTTCTAATTTTTTATCATCAGGTTCAGAGTTTGAAGATGAACGTTCCTGTCCTAAAGAAATAGATATCAGACTAAAAAAAAAGAGGCTTAAAGAGATGAGAAAAATTGCCTGTTTTTTTAAAAACACACACCACCTCAAGAGAACTAAATAAATAATTTCTTTATTTTAAAGATCACTTTATTTTTTACTTATCTACACCAAACCTACTTTTAAAAAAATTATTAATCCGATCTCTTTTAAGAAGATCTTTAACAATAGCAAAAAAATGTTCTCCTTGCTCCCATCTTGAGTTACCTCTTTTACAATTGGCATTAAAGGCCCTCTCTAAGTCTCTTTGGTTTTTACTTGGAACAGCTGAATCTCCTTCAGTAAAAACTA
The DNA here is from genome assembly GCA_002474345.1 of Bacteriovoracaceae bacterium UBA7317. GTDB lineage: Bacteria > Bdellovibrionota > Bacteriovoracia > Bacteriovoracales > Bacteriovoracaceae > UBA7317. Next base: position 5,544 of record DKQD01000134.1, on the reverse strand, counting down.
AATAAACATCATTAGGATCTCTCAAGTGGGCGAACCTTATAGGATCAAAAGAAAAAGCCTCTTGCATGACTTTAAAATAATCCTCTTTTGTTTTAATATTTTCTTCTTTCATTCTATATTTTCTATAAAGAGCGGCGACCGCTTGTTTTGAGTTTGTTAAAATTTCCGCAAAGTTCCCACCGCCTACAGCAAGAGATAATGCCTTAATATCCTTGTTTACTGAAAAGGCCAAAGATGCCATCAGACCACCAAGACTAAAACCAAAAATACCTATTTTTTTCTTATCAACATCACCTTCTTTAGTCATGTAATCGATTAACCGATGGACGTGCCCCATTGTAGTGACAGTAACTCTTTTGATATGCCTTGTGTGTTGAAAAGGGCTTATAAACTTAAACCCTCCTAACTCTAAAATCGCCACTCTATAACCATGCTTTACATACCGAACGGCCATTCCTATATCAAAGGGTGAAATACCATAAACTGGTGGCATTATAATGAGGAGAGGTCTTTTTTGTCCTTTCCATTTGGTACTTTGGTAAACATAAAACTTTGTTTTACCTATTCCTGGAGTCTCTTTATCATCAACAATATTCACAGTCTTGTATTCTAAAATAACCGTTCTTTTTTCGGTATTCATGATATTTGACTGTTGATCCTTATCCATTGGTTTAACCCAATAATAGCTCTTAACATTGTTTCTTAATTGCTTAAACAAATCGTATGTTTTTGATTTTGAAAACTTTTTTCCAGCAGCGCTTTCACCAATCTGCTTTTGTATTCTTTGAACTCCGGCTTTTATATTTTTAGAGGCCTTTTTTGTAGCATACTTTGTACCATCCCAAATTTTAGTACCTACCGATACCTTAGAACCTTTAAAAGTCCACTTCTTCTTATACTCCTTTTCAAGAAGCTTCATCTTTTCTTTAAGTTCCTTTCCTTTAATTGGCTTAAGATTTTTACAAAGAAATCCTTTCGGGCAATTATCAATTGGATTTTTTGGACAGACTTTTTCCTTTTCATTACCTGAATAAACACTGCCTGAAAAAAATACCAGGAGGATTACCAGGCCTTTAAAAATTATTTTAAAATCCATAAATAAAACTCCTTTTACATCAAAATGCTATTTTTCTCCATCTAACGATATCATATTTTCCTATTTGGAAAGAATAATTTGATATTTTTTTCGATCAATCAATTATTTTTTTTTAAATCTAATTTCTTCTAAATTTAATTTAAGTAATTATGAAATTTTGCCCCTTCTGGATCTAATTTTTTAAAAATATTTTCTTATTTATAAATTTAATTTCTTTTAAAAATTGCTAAATAAAAACAAGTTAATTTTCTTTTTTTATTTATATTTTATTACTAGATTTCGATAAGTTAAAAGGTTTTAAAACCTTTTTAATTAATTTTATTTTAGCTTATGATTAGAGTTCTTTTTCTCACTTTTATAATTTTATCATTTAGGTCTTTTTCTTCTGAAAGATTAGCACCTCCTTTAATAAAAAAAGGTGAAGTTAATTTAAAAGGATTTAAATTTGAAGAAAACACCACCTTTAAATTAAAAGGTGAATGGAGGTTTTTTTGGAAAAAGTGGGTTAGCCCAAAAGATGTTGTGAATAACCAAATTCCAAAAAAAACGTCATTTGTTCCAGTCCCAAAACTTTGGAATCAATATAATCTAAAGGGAGATGAAACCTCTTTCAAATCTGGTTATGCAAGCTACCTGATTAAAATTAGTGGACTCAAAGACAAACATAATTTGGCGCTCTATTTAAGGACATTTTCATCTAATTACAGACTTTACCTTATTGATGGGCAAAAAATATCCCTTTTAGGTTCTCAAGGCGTTATTGGAAAAACAGAAAAAACTAGCATTCCCAACGACGAATCCGTTATCTATCCTCTTAAATTTGATAATAATATGATCTATCTCTTACTTCACTGTTCTAATTTTCATTACCGTTCAGGAGGTTTCTTCAGCCCTATTCATCTTGGGAAAGAAAAGGATCTGAGAAAAAGGTTAGAAAGTAAGTCTTACCGAGATTTCCTCTCGATTGGAGTCTTCATTATTATGGGTGTATACCATTTCTTCCTATTTTTTCTTCGAAGAAAAGATAAGGCGAGCTTTTGGTTTGCTCTTTTTTGCTGTTCCATGTTTTTAAGGAAATTTACAGAAAGTGACTATATTTTTAAGTTCTATCCAAATTCAAAATTTATTTTTAATTGGAATGTTACAATTGAATACCTAACACTTTATTTAGGCCTTCCTATTTTTACATCTTTCCTCTGGAAAATTATTAAATTTAAACATGAAAAGAACTACCAAAAATTTATATGGTCTATTGTAAGCTTTTATTCATTGGCAACTCTTTTCTTAAACCCTCGCTATTTTACTCATGGACTAATAGTTAACTCTTATAACATAATCATGATTATTTTCATCTTTTATGGCCTATTATTTGTCTTTAAGGCCGTAAAACAAAAACAGCCAAATGCTTTTCACGTCATTATTGGGATACTGGCCCTATTTTTCGGAGTGGTTTATGATAATTTAGTTCTTCATAAAGTTATCCCTCCGCCCTTCATCCTCTCATATACATTCATCCTTTTTATCTTATTTCAAAGCTTTATTTTGGCAAAAAGGTTTTCCAATGCCTTTAACACTGCTGAGAGATTAAGCAAAGAATTAGAATTGGAAATTGTTTTAAGAACAAAAGAGGCCCTCAGTGCGAGATTACATGCGGAAGGATCTGAAAAGAGGGTTACACTCATACTTGACAATATGAACCAATCAGTTTTTACCATTAATCGTGACCTAATTATCCAAGGACCTGTTTCCAAATTTTCATTTAATATTTTTTCACAAGAAATTGAAGGCACAAATATATTTGATACAGTTTTTAAAGGCATCGACAGAAAAAGCGAAAAATATTCTGGACTTGATTTTGCAGTTTGGGCACTCTTTGAATCCGATAGTCTTCAGTGGGAAATCAGTAAAAGCACACTACCTCCGAAGGTCACTTATAAGAAACCAAATGAGTTACAAGTAAAAACATTAAAAATCTCTTACTCACCTATTTACGATTCACATGAGCTTATTGAAAAGATAATGTTAATAGTAGAAGATATTACAGAATTACAATCACTTGAAGAGGCCATGAAAACCCAAGAAGAAAAATCTTCAAAGAAAACCACTATCGTTCAAGAAATGATTCAGTCATCGAAAGAAGATCTCATATTATTTTTTGATAATTCTTATAAGCTTCTTGATGAAGCGGCATCAAGAATCAAAAAAATGAGGAATAATCTTCCTAATTATAAAGAAAGTGACCTTGAGTTCATTGCAAGACAATTACATACGCTAAAAGGGAACTCTCGACTTTACAACCTAAGTTTTATTTCAAGCGCTACTCATGAAATAGAAAATAATTATAGTTTTTTAACAAGAGGCCCTGAGGAAAAAGATAAATATTTTGACAATAGTAAATTAAATCAGCTCATTCAAGATATTTACGAACTTAAAGGTATAATCTATCAATACACAAAAACAGGAAAAGATATATTTTCTCTTGATTTTAAAGATGACATTAAACTAAAAGAAAATATTAATAAAAAACACACTGAATTAGAATATCTATTAAATATAGTCATACCTCAAATGTACTCGAAAACGATCGATTTTCCAAAAGACCTAAATTCTACTTTCTTTAACCTTACGGATGAAACGTATTCTCTTATTGTATTAAATCTCCATGTGCAGAAAGGTTTTTATAAATCGATTGGTGAAAGCGACCTCCAAATTTTAATTCATGATATTGAAAACTTCATCCAAAAGATAAGATTAAAATCAGATATTTTACCAGATCATTACATGGATTTTTTAAATAAAATAAAAACAATTAAAAATTTTAACAAAAAGATCTATATAGATTTTTTTGATTTGAAACCTAGTAATATTAGCAATACTCATTTCTCAAATTTTTTCATAGACCTTCATGGATTGACCAAGTCGATTCTTGACAGAAATGAAAAAAATATTAATGTAAACAAGTTTCAAGAAATTAATTCTATTAAAATTTTCGGTGAAGAAAACAAAATTCCAATGATTCAAGCCTTATCAAAAAATATAATAAATAGAAGTGAAAAAAATATTATTTTGGAAAGTATTAAGAGTCTATGGGATTATTGCTCATTTATATTATCTATTAATATTTTAAAAATGCAGCCTGATGATAGAGTATATCTTAGAAACAATTTGCCAAAAGCCCCTAAATTATTATCACATCTTTTTAAAAGGGACGTTCTTTTTTTAAAATTTCTAGAAATTCTTGACTACGATCATATAAACACAACTTATAAGAGGTTATTTAAAACTGAAAACGATTGGGAAAAAAGCATTTTGCATCCCGAGGGGTCTTACAAAATCATCGACGACTTTTTTATGAATCTTAAAAACTTTGATTCATTAAATGGAACTGAAACCATTGAAGAGAGTGACTTGAAACAATTCATAAAAAATAAAATTGATTGTATATTTAAAAATGATTTTTCGCACTTTGGTTTTTCTAAATTTATCACTATTCTTCAAATTTTTTATTCACATTCAGATATTGAAAAAGAGAAGAAAAACCTTTTAAGGCCTAATTCATTTGAAGTTATGGAAGATAATTTCTCTAAGTTTAAGTCACGGCTTAATCAATACATTTTCCAAAATCAATCGGAAGAAACAAATCTTCTTCAACAATCTTTTAGAGAACTCCTTGAACTTCCCGTAAAATACTCCTTTAACCGCTTTCGAACAGTTATTAACGATATTGCGGAATCACTTGGTAAAAAAGTAAATTTTCAAATTACAGGTGATCAAGGCTCACTTAATAAGGAAAGCTTAAGCCTCTTGCATGATGCTCTCACACATCTTATTAGAAATTCCTTAGACCATGGAATTGAAGACCCAAAAACGAGGGCCGAAAGTAATAAAGAAGAATTGGCACTCATCAAAATTAATTGCCAGGTTTTAGATGAAAACAAATTGCAAATAATAATGGAGGATGATGGTCGTGGGATTAACGAGGATATAATAGCGGAACAGGCCATCAAAAAAGGACTCAAGACAAAAGAAGACACTCTTAGGATGAGCTCTAGTGAAAAACTTAACCTTATTTTCCTACCAGGTCTTAGCACAAAAGAGCATGCAACAGAAATTTCTGGTCGCGGAGTGGGTATGGATGTCGTTAAGGAAAATTTGAAGGCAATTAAGGCCCATTTAAGCCTTGAGAGTGAGAAAAATAAAGGCACCAAGTTTACAATAACCCTCCATAAAAGGACACCTTAGTTATGCGGGCCATCGTCTACAATCATAGCAGTGAAGAAGGAATTAAAGAAGTTGAACTCAAACCTCCAAAACTTATGCCCAAGACTCGCACTCATGTTCTTGTTAAAGTTTATTATTGTGGAGTTAACCCAGTGGACGCAAAATATAATGTAGGTGATAAACTTCCCAATTGGTTAAATAATCTTGGAAAATTAAGTATGGATGGA
>DKQD01000195.1 GCA_002474345.1 Bacteriovoracaceae bacterium UBA7317 | reverse complement strand
TTGGCGCATAATATATATTATGTTATTTTTTTAACTTCAATAAATTACAACGTAACATAATAAAAACAGTTACTTAACAAAGATAGCTATACTATTTTTTATTTACAACAAGATTAGCAACTAGCTTTTCAAGTTTATCAATCCTTGACTCGAGCGTATCTTTTTTGCTTTTTACTGAAGATACTTCATCCTTATCCTTACTTAATTTTTTCGATTTAAAATCACTAATAACTGAAAACACTTTGATTTCCCTATTAATGCCTTTCATTGTAATAGAGCTCAATTCTTCTACTTCGACTATATCTTGTGCATGAGCATAGCTTTCATATGATAGTAAAATTCCGTCACTTGGGGCAGCAGCCTCTAACCTTTGGGCTATATTGACCTCTCCCCCAATAATTGTATACGTCAACCTTTGTTCACTACCAAAATTTCCTACATTGCAATAACCAGTATTAATTCCCATTCTAATTTGGAATGGTTCATAAAAGCCTTCGTTTCTCCATTTACTTTGGAGATTTTTTATTTTTTTCTGCATTTTTAACGCCATATTTACACATGCTCTTGCATCTTCTCTTTCTCCTTTGCTTTCCGGATCACCAAAAAATACCATCATTGCATCGCCTATATATTTATCTATTGTTGCACCATGATTAAGTGCTATGTCAGTCATTTCAGAAAAATACTCATTTAGATATCTAGTTAAATCTTCCGGTTGTAAACCCTCTGACGAAGATGTGAAGTTTTTTATATCACTAAAAAAAATAGTAAGTTTTTTTCGTTTCGTGGCAATTCCAGTATCAAATTGGCCAGAAAACAAGGCTTTATGAATTTGAGGTGGCAAATACTTACCTAGTTTTGAAGACAGTTTTTCTATATCTTCCTTTTGTTTTTGAACAATATTTTTTTGCTGTTCAGCTTCCTCTAATACTCTTTGTAAAAGAAGTTGATTTGCATCAAATCTGATTTCAGCTAAATGTTCTTTATAACTCCTGGTTTTTTGTAGTTGCTTAAAGGTTATTGTATATTGATACTTGCTGAACCCGTTATCCATATCCTTACTATTTTCTTCATCAATACTCATTTTAATGTCGAACATTTCTGAAAACATACTTATCAAAAACACTGAATAGTTGGCTTCAAAAAAATCTTTATTTTTAACCACTTGAGAGCTTATGATCGGTACATCGTATTTACCTGGACCTTTCTTTATGAAATTCAATTTAGATCGCACTTTATTATTGCGCATTTGTCCGAGGTAATCATTTGTCACTTTTTCCCAAGCAGGAAGAGTTTGATCTAGTATCTTAAGGTTTTTAGAGAAATTAGAGTGATTTAGAAGCTCTTTTTTATATTTTCTTCTAAAGTCATCTATAAATTTACCAATCGAAGGCACAAGAGAAAGCATTAAGAAGCCTTGCTCAAGACCTATAGCATAAAGTGCTTCTTTACCAAAACGGGTTCTAATCTCCTCAAAAATTCTTGCTCTCAGATGACTGGGATATTCTTTATCATTATCAATTTTAGTAACGCCATGCTCTTTTAGCACTCTTTCTCCTAGTGATCCTAAACCAGCTAGTACCTTAATTGTCGAAGCTAACGCAGCACCAGGTATCTTCATTTCATTATCTAGTTTGCCACTAATTCTGATCATTTTATCTGGTCTAGTATTTTTTCAATTTTAGCTTCTAAAGCATCTAGCCTATCCCCTATTCTTTCAGATACTGTTTTTATTTTTGTAGATACTTCTTTATTTCTATTGTGCTGTTGTAACTTTTTCAAAACAGAAAATACTTTTATCTCTCTCTTAACACCCTTCATAGAAATGCTATCTAATTGCTCTACTTCGATCATATCTTGTGCATGGGCATAAGTTTCATAAGACATCAATATTCCTCCTGATTGAGCAGATGCCTCTAGCCTTTGAGCAACATTTACCTCACTACCTATAATGGTATAGGTAAGGCGTTGATCACTTCCAAAATTACCGACATTGCAGTAGCCAGTATTCATACCCATTCTAATTTGGAAGGGATCAGCAAACCCCTGCTTTTGCCACTTGTCTTGAAGAAATGATATTCTTTCTTGCATTTTTAAAGCCATTTTGACACACGCTCTTGCGTCTTCTCGTTCTCCTCTGCTTTCTGGGTCTCCAAAAAATACCATCATTGCGTCACCAATGTATTTATCTATTGTCGCACCGCATTTGATCGCTATTTCGGTCATTTCCGAAAAATATTCATTTAAATATTTTGTTAAATCTTCAGGTTGAAGCCCCTCTGAGGTAGATGTAAAGTTGGCAATATCACTAAAAAAAATGGTCAGTTTACGCCTTTTTGTTGTGATTCCAGTATCAAATCTTCCAGAAAAAATTGCTTCGTGTATTTGAGGAGGCAGATATTTCGCTAGGTTAGTAGAAAGTCTTTCTGTCTCCTCCTTTTTTTTCTCTGCGTCTTCTAAAACGGATTTTAGTAAACATTCATGTGCAGCAAATCTTACTCCCGCTATAATTTCTTTGTGGTCACGCACTGTTTTCGTTGGTTTAAAAGTTATAAAATAGTTAGTATGCGACCAACCCTCAGAAATATCTTCACTCGTTTCTTTATCTAAATCTATCGAAACATCAAAGACATCTGAAAATAAACTCATTAGAAAAATTGAATAATTTCCTACACCGAATTTCCAATTTAATAAAGGTTGAGCTAACGTGGTTTTAAAATGCCATAAATTTATGGATAATCTTTCAAAATTTATTCCACCTTGCAATTTATTACTTCGAAATTGCCCCAAATAATCGTTAGTTAGCTGCTTCAGACTTGGGAGCGTTTTTTCGATCATATTAAAGTTATTTGCATCCAGAACTTTCTTTAGCTTTACCTTATTTTTTTTTCTAGAACCAGAAATAAACTCGCCAAAAGATGGAAGCATTGATAACATTAAAAGTCCCTGCTCAATTCCTATAGTGTGGAGTGCGTCATCCCCAAACCTCTCTCTTACTTCTTCAAATATTTTTAGCCTAATTATACTAGGATAGTTTTTATTAGGGTCGATTTCACTTATACCATTTTGCTTTAAAACTTTTTGGCCTAACGGACCTAATCCTGCCAAAACTTTTATTGTGGATGCCAATGAGGCGCCGGGTATCATAGACTGATTTTTTGAACTCATATAAAATTTCCTTTATATCAATCTAGATCAATCAATAGGTGATTGAAATTGCTCTAAAAATTGCATGGAACCAAGTCTAACATGTATTTAAACAATAATTATCCTTTTAATTTTAGCAATTTTTTACATAATTGGTAATGTAAATGTAATAAGGTTTATTATGACTAAAAAACACTTTATATGTACTCATACGTGGTTAAATGAAGATGCGAAAAAACAGGGAACTGAATTCACCTCTAATATGAC
>DKQD01000078.1:2872-4343 GCA_002474345.1 Bacteriovoracaceae bacterium UBA7317 | reverse complement strand
CTAATATGTGAACCATCAACATCCGCATCTGTCATGATAACTATTTTATGGTACCTAAGCTTTGAAACATTAAAATTATTTTTACCAATGCCAGTACCAAGAGCCTGAACCATCATTTTGATTTCATTATTAGCAAGCATTTTGTCATATCTTGCTTTCTCAACATTTAATATTTTACCTTTCAAAGGCAATACTGCCTGAACTCTTCTATCTCGTCCTTGCTTAGCTGATCCTCCAGCTGAATCACCCTCAACGATATAAATTTCACACTGCGCTGGATCTTTCTCCTGACAATCAGCCATTTTTCCTGGTAAACCACCACTTTCTAGAACTGATTTTCTTCTGGTAAGCTCCCTAGCTCTTTTAGCAGCCTCTCTCGCAGCTGCAGCATCTACTGATTTCTTAATAATCGTCTTAGCCAAACTGGGATTTTCTTCAAGATAAGCTTTCAATGACTCTCCAACCATTGAGTTTACAATTCCTTCAACCTCAGAATTACCAAGCTTAGACTTTGTTTGTCCTTCAAACTGAGGTTCTTTTAATTTGACAGAAACAACGCTTGTCAAACCTTCCCTCATATCATCACCTGTTAAGGTTACCTTTAAGTTTTTTAAGAGGCTGTTTTCTTTTGCGTAGTTATTTAGGACTCTAGTTAGAGCTGTTTTAAAACCGGATACGTGAGTCCCACCTTCCGGAGTTGAAATATTGTTTGCGTAACTTGAAATTGCTTCAGAGTAAGAATCTGTCCATTGTAGGGCCAACTCGATTTCGTAATCATCTCGACTTTGGACAAAGTAAATGGGCTTTTTGTGAAATGGGTTTTTTGCTCTATTAAGGTAGGTAACAAACTCTTTTATCCCTCCCTCATAGTGAAAAGTTTCTGTTTTCTCAGTTCTTTCATCCTTAATTACAATCTTAAGCCCTTTATTTAAAAAGGACATTTCTCTAAAACGATTACATAAGGTATCGTAATTAAACTCATAGACCTCAAAAATCTCATTGTCAGGCTTAAAAGTTACCGAAGACCCAGAATCTTTCACATTGTCTAGCTTCCCGACTGCCTTTAAAGGCTCTTTTCTTGATCCTTTTTCAAAGGTCAGCTCATGAATTTCACCATCTTTTTTTATCTCTATCTTCACCCACTTGGACAAAGCATTTACGACAGCAGCACCAACACCATGTAGTCCACCTGAGACTTTATAGGCACCACCATCTTCATTAAACTTTCCTCCAGCATGAAGCTTAGTAAAAACCAACTCCGCAGCAGAAATGCCTTCAGTTGGATGAATTCCAACTGGAATCCCTCTTCCATTATCAACAACAGTGACGGAGTTATCTACATGAATAATAACTTTTATCTCCGAGCAATAACCTGCTAAAGCTTCGTCTACAGCGTTATCCACAATTTCGTAGACGCAATGGTGCAGACCTCTAACAGCCGTGTCACCGATATACATTCCAGGTCTTTTTC
>DKQD01000078.1:0-2547 GCA_002474345.1 Bacteriovoracaceae bacterium UBA7317 | reverse complement strand
CATTCCAGGTCTTTTTCTAACAGCCTCTAATCCTTCGAGAACTTTAATTTGATCTGCTGTATACTGCCTATCTACCTTTGAAATAGATTCTGTTGGATTTTCCAAATGAGATCCCTCACTTCTTAAAGGTTATGTGATAGCGAAACAAAATATTTGCCTCACCATTTTTAATTTTTATACGTTCTTAACTAATCCAGATTTGACCACAATTTTTTTTGTACCCTCGATCTTCTCCAACTCATCTTTGAACGCTTCATTAGCTGTGGTAATCAGAGTTTGAAACTTGCCTCTTCCCAGATATTGAACAAGGTTCTCCCAGCGGGATTTATCTAGCTCCCCAGAAACGTCGTCCATTAAAACGATAGGAAAAGAGCCTATTTTATACCTGAAGAGCTCTATATACGCAAATAACAGGCTTAAATAACTCATTTTTTGCTGCCCTAACGAGCAGAACTCTACTGAGTTCAAACCGTCAAATAGAAGCAAGTAGTCATCCTTGTGAGGCCCATAAGTAGTAAACCTAGCCCCAAAATCTTTGACTGAGTTTTCCACAAGCAAGGATTTAAATTTTTCAGAATTCCCGGAAGATATGTTTGTTTCTAAGTGCAGAGAAACATTGTGATTTTTAGAAAAGATATCTTTAAATATTCTTTCGTAGTAAGGTGTTATCTCTTGCAAAAAACATTCTCGACTAAGAGTTAATGCCTGAGAGACTTTAACAAATTCACTATCAATGGCTTTTAATTGTTCCCTTGCATATCTTTGTCTGTCCTCTAAAAGGGCATTTCTAAACTTAAGTAATGTATGGTAGCGCCTTAGACTCGCTGAATATTCCTTATCTAACTGACCTAGATGAAAGTCAAACCACCTTCTTCTTTCGCTTGCCTTACTATAAAAGTTTGAAGCATCGAAAGGGTTAATAAACACAAGAGGTATTTTAGGTCTTTTTTTAAAAGGTTTCCCATTTTGAAAAAGCTCAAAAGAATTTGGTGTCAACTTAGCAGAATACGAAACGTTTTCACCTCTCTCTCTTACTAACGAAGAAAAAATAATTTCAGGTTCTTCACCATCAACACTTAAAAATTGTGGAAAACCTGTCTTTTTCCTGAAAGATTTTTTTGTGGATAAGACATGAATCGCTTCTAAAATATTTGTTTTACCGTTACCATTTTCCCCCAAGATACAATTGATCTTTGGACCAAATTCTATGGGCATTTCTAATAAATTTCTGAAGTTCTTAACTCTTAAACTTACAATTTCTAGAGGAAGCATAATTTTTGAGAGCACTCTTAAAGCTTAAGAGGCATAATAATTCCAAGGTACCCCGACAACTTCTCAGATTTGATAAGTACAGGACTCAACTCATTATTTAATTCTAAAGAAACATTTCCTTCAGATATTACAGACAGTGTGTCTGACAAGTACTTTGCATTAAAACCTATCTCCATTTCATTTCCACTATACTCAACTTGAACTTTCTCTCTTGCCTCCCCTAATGAAGGGTGGTTTGCAGTGATTGTCATCTCGTCTTTTTTCAAGTGCAGTCTAACCCCATTAGACTTTTCATTTGACATAATTTTAATTCTTTTAACAGCTGTAAAGAAAAGGTCTTTACTAGCAATAAGCTTGTGGGTTGTCTTAGGAGGAATAACAGCTTCATACTTAGGATATTCTCTCGCAATCAGGCGTACTGATAAAAAATATTTATTTTCAGCATTTACATACATGAACGTATCGTCCAAAGAGATTTCAACAGAACTTTCTGGAAAGCTTTCCGTTAGTTTTTTTAGCTCATTAATACTCTTTTTAGGGATTATAACTCCACTCATTAATGACTTTACTTTAGGATTTTGAACTTCTGTATCGAGAAGGGAAAGTCTATGACCATCAGTTGCAACAGCCCTAATAATAGAATCGACCTCCTGAAGAAAGATTCCGTTCAGATTCAGCCTTGTCTCATCAAGAGACATCGCATGAGAAGTTCGATTTATGATTTCTAGAATCTGCTTTGAGTTTAAAGTAAAGGCTGATGCCGCATTCCCAAAAGCAAGCTTTGGGAAATCATCAGTTTTGAATACTAAAAGAGAATAATGGATAGTTCGACATCTCAAAGAAAGCATGTTTTTGCCTTCGATGATTTCTAGCAAGATTTCGTCTTGAGGAAGCTCTCTAACAATATCAGATATATTTTTCGCATTTACACAAAACTGGCCTTCACTCTCCACATTTGCGTTTGATGAGACTCTGGCTGATACTTCCAGGTCTGTTGCTGAAAAAGTCAATTGACCATCATTAGTGGATATAAGTATGTACGTTAAAATTGGTCTCGTGTTTTTTTTATCTACAACTGACAAAACCTTATTTAACGAGTCTTTTAAATGCTGTGTAAGAATCTTTACTCTCATAGAAGCCTCATTATGAATGCTGTTCTGCTAAGTTTTATCCTTTACTTCTGATAAAATCAATACTTTGTGGAAAAGGAGTTTTTATAAAATATTTATTCTAGGTATTATTAATAATAAGAATAAATATATATATAGTGTGGGA
>DKQD01000016.1:7759-9585 GCA_002474345.1 Bacteriovoracaceae bacterium UBA7317 | reverse complement strand
AAAAGTGACGGGTCTTTTACAAATGTTGATGGAAAGAAAACCCATGTGGCCTCAGGGACAAGCCTTATTGATTCTCTTTTTGGTGTTTTTGGTTCTAATTGGCATACTCATGTTGCAGAAAACACAACGATTTCTTATGAAGATAAAATTGGTAGTAACACGGTTAAGTTGCAAGATGCTGAGAACTATCAGTTAGGTGGGACAATTGACGGAATTGGACTCAAGGTTGGTAAATCAAAAGGGAATGAAACTTTTTGGGCCGGAACGGGGAATGCCCAGGTTGGTTATGTGAGAAAAAAGGATGATTCGACAAAAGTCTCCATGAGGGCCTCAACTTTTCTTATGCCGAACGTAAAAGCTGGTGGGGGAGTTGACCTCTATATGGTGCCTATGACCCCTGAAGAAATTAAGATTAGAAATGAAAACCTTTCTAAAAAACTTCAAAATAACTACTCATCAAGCATGGCCGAGAATATGGGGTTTGTGACTTGGCAAGAATCCGATGTTTAAAGGTTATCAAAAAGGAAGGACAAAGATGTCCTTCCTAATCTAAAATCTTATTATTCTAACTTTTTTGCTGTCCAATGAAATTCCACAAAAGGCTTAATCTCAAAGGAGGCCAGGTAAGGTACTTCTACACCGACTAGAGGCCTGATTCTTAATTTTATCTTATGAAGGTCCCAAAAAGAGTTATAATCTTGCATAAAAGATTCTTCATTAGTTCCAAAAGATTCTATTTCTTGCTCTAACCATTGATTATAAGAAACCTTCTCTGCATAAACATTAAAAGCTATAAGAAAAAAGATAATACCAAATATTTTTTTCATTTTTTTCTCCTAATTAAAATAAAGCGCTATATGAGGAATTCCTGAAACTTTAACTGGGCCTAAAGATCCACCCATGGAAAACTTAAATTGTGATTTAATTTTTTTGATTTTCCATTGACTTCTATGACTAACTTTTGAACCAAACCTTTTCATAAACTTATGAGAAAATTTAAAGGCCTTTTTAAGTCCTTTTTTAACTTTCCTCTTTTTTATTTTAAAAAAGTAACTTTTTCCAAGGCTTTTTTCAGTTCCGTTGGCCATGACAAGTATTTCACCGTCTAGGTTATTAGATTTTACAGTTTTGTTATAATCTTCTGTCCTTTTAAAAAAGACAGAAGGAACTGCATAACCGCCTAATTCAGCAAGACCTAGTTTTCCCTTAGCAGAAACTCCAAGACCAATTTCTACTCGGCTAAGAGAGAGACCTTTTTTTTCGTATTTTGGAATACTAGAAAATAATATGTCACCCATGTCTTCAAAAAAAGCCGTTAACTCATGATTTGAAGAAGCCTTCACCTTTTTGGTCAAGTCTTTTCTTTTCCACTCAAGTCGTAAACGTGTATCTCCACCGATTTTTATTAATGGCCCAAAAACAATTTTACCCGTTGCTTTAATTCCCATTTCTAATCTTAATTTATTGGCCTTCCATCCGGAAAAATGCATTTGGGATAACGATTCACCTAGTTGGTGGAAGTTTTTCATTGCTTTCTCAAGCCCTTTAGAAAGAACCTTTCCATTTTTAACTTTCCCAGAGTTAACCATCTTTTTTACAATGAAATGAACTTGTGAGTTGATAGATTCTTCAGTTGTCGACTCATCAAAGCTAATGACATTTTCTTTTATGGCCTTCTCTTGTTCTTTTCTTGTCCAGTCAACTTCAAGGACTTTGGTTCCACCCCAAGAATAAATCCCTAGCTTTCCAGAAAGACCTAAAGCGAGAGACGTTTGGAAGCCTGAAAATTTCCACGAAGAATTGTTTATTGACTTTGTTTCTTTGAG
>DKQD01000016.1:0-7357 GCA_002474345.1 Bacteriovoracaceae bacterium UBA7317 | reverse complement strand
ATAATGGATTTTTCATTACTATCTGAAAACCAATAAGAGCTAAGATGCCCCTCTTTTCCATGAAGATTTGTTGTGACTAATAGGAGTAAAATTAAATATCTGATCATTTTAGTACCCTCTCTTTAAATATTTATTTTTTTGAAAAATAGAGTTTAAAATAAGGTTCTGCCGTTGCGGTTATTAGACTTCCAATACCTAACTTCATTTTTATATAGGTTCCAACTGAAACTTTATAAAAAGAGAATTTACTTTTATCTAAAGATTCAAGTGTCGATTCGGAAAGAATAGAAATTGATTTTTTTAATTTTAAATCCCATTCACTTTTTTTAAGACTAACTTCTTTTGGGTTTCCTTTACTATCCAAACCTATTAAAGGTAAAGATGAACTATTGGCGACTGAAATAAGAAAGAAATAGAGAAAAATTGCTTTTTTAATCATTTAAGTGCCTCCATTAAAAATAAATCAATTTGATCATTTATACTCTTTTAAAGTAAATTTAAGGTTTTTTTCATGTTTCAAAAATAAACTTAAATATTAAAAAAACGTTAAGAATTGGTTCTGGCTTATTGCAAGGGCCATTGCTATGAAGTTTGAAGTGTATATTAGAGGGAAGTTTGGAAATTACTCCTTTATTTCTTTAAGTTTATCTGAAATGAGCTTTCAACAAAAGTACTCATAGCTTCCATTTGGTAGCTTTTATCATCGATATTAAGATCCTTTTTCCTCTTTTGGCTAAGGTCTTGATATTTAATTAAAAAGGAAAGAGAGCTGAAATTAAATAAGATAAATAAGATCATGGCAGTGTCTTCGATAGCATGAGGAGAAAAATCTTTTATAAATTGTGCGGAATAGAGTGAAGAGATCAGTGCAACAAAGAAAAGAAATAGGAAAAATTTTTCTTGTCTTTTAGATTTAACCTTTTTGTCCTCTGGTTGAGCTGTCAAAAACTCAAAACGAATTTTTCTAGAAAGAATTTTATCAAACCCTAAAATGACTCCAGTATTTGAAAGGAGTAAGGCCAGTTGAATAATAATATAAAATGCTGAAGGGTTGGTGGCCCCTGTTAGAATAAAGTTAAAATTCATAAAGATTCCCACTAAAAGAGCGAAGTTTGTGAAGGTACCAGATAAAATTGCAATTCCTGTTAAGAATTGACCTATAATGACCAGCCACGAAAGAAGAAGAAGATTGGGAAAAAAGATATTTTTAATAAGCGTTTCATAGGCTGGAAAGAGAATAGAGCCACTTTCTAAATGCTCTATTAAAAAAAGTTTTAGGCCCTCTCCACTATGCCATGAAGGGGTTAACAATTTTGATAGACTTCCTCTAAACCAACCTAGGCCAATAAAAAGTCTTAGAGGAAGCAGAAAGCTTCCATTAGATGAAAGTTCTTGAAGGAGGTTTTTGAAATTAAATTTAATAAACATTTTTTAATTTTTTCCTTAAGAGTTAAATTTAATATTAACTAAAAGAAAGAAGGCTGAGGAGTATTTAGCGTTGAAAGTATTTTAAGTCAAACAAAAGTTTGGTATATAAAACTTTATTGCCGCTTTTTGGTGCTTTGCGTTTTTTTGTACTGTGCACCTTCTCTAAAAAGAAGAAAATAAAGGTTAAATAACTTTGGATATCGAATGACCCAGGAGAAATGCCTTTCCCCAGGCCATTATTGAAGGTTGTTTATTTTGTTTCCATAAAATCTATAACAAATACTTTTGAACTTCCTTGAATTTTAACTTTTTAGCAAGGTGTAAAGCTGACACTCCTTTATTATCTTTAATCAATTTGTCAGCTCCAGATTCTAAAAGAAGTTTAACAACGAAGGGACGGTTTTTTCTTACCGCATGAATAAGGGCAGTCCTTCCCTTGTTGTCTTTAATATTTACGAGGGCCTTATTCAAAATGAGTTGTCTCAAAATCTTTTTATGACCTTTAACTGAGGCCAACGTTAGGGCACTAACACCTTGAATATTTTTAAGGTTTACTTTGGCGCTCGCCTTTAAAAGTAATTTAACAACTTCTTTATGGCCTTTTAATGAAGCAACCATGAGGGGTGTCCATTGCCATTTATCTTTTGAGTTAACATCCGCTTTGTAATTTAAAAGAGTTGAAACAACTTCCTTATTTCCTTTTTGGGAGGCGAGTGACAAAGAAGTTTGGCCTAAGGGAGTAGCTGATTCAGTATTGGCCCCATTTTTAAGAAGAAATAAGGCAACTTTAGGTCTATCAAATAGGGCCGCATGCATAAGAGGGCTTTTCCCAAGGTGATCAAAGCTATTTATTTTCTTCTTATTATTATTAAAAAAACTTTTAATATCTTTAAGAGAGCCCCTTTTTATTATCTCCGAAATTGATTTTGCTTTTAGATCTTTTGTTTCCTTTGCAAAAGAAAAACTGATGAATAAATTAAAAATAAAAAGAAGGGGAAGCCCCTTCTTAATTGTTTTATAGAAAGTCATTGAATTCCTCCTCAAGAGAATTTTGACGGAACTGCTGGATATAATCAATGAGCTGAATATAAGTATCAGGCCTTTTGGCAGGACAAACGGCTAATTTGTCATAAGGAAAAGAGGCGCCTTTGCTTTTTGTTTTAAAAAGACAAGAAAAGGCCCTTCTTAGGTGTACTTCTTGATCATTTGGAATGTAGGGAAGAAGGCATGATTTTTTTATATTTCCAGAGTCTCTTGGGACGCAAAGATGCTCTTTTTTATCGAGCTTTTCTTTGAACGTCGGCTCCTTCATGTCAGTTGATTGACAGTCCCACTTAGAGTTTGCTTTGGCCACTCTTAGAAAAGGAACTCTAATATCAGTGTTTTTTGTTTTCATTTGGCAAATATCAACAACATCTTCTTCAATAGTGGGAAGAACAATGAGGGTAGGGGTACAAAAGTAGGCATCTTTGAAAACTTCGTTACACTGAGTCATCAAAGGTTGTGGTATTTTAACAGGATCGTATTTGGTTTTTTTATCTATCCAATAAAAAAGACCCTTAATATCTGACCTTAAATCATCATCCAGACTTGTTCTGATTGTTGTATCTCTTCTTTTCTTCTTTTCCTTTTTAAGTTTCCTTCTTTCCCTCCAGGAAAGCTTTTCTTTAGGCCTTTCTTCCCCTTCACTGGCCAATGGATTTAATTCAACTTTAGTTTCTATTTTTTCCAAATAATAATCAAAAAAAACAGATGATACCTCACATTTAGACTGTATATTGTATAGAAGATGGGTTCTACCTTCCTTTTTTGTATTGGAAAGAACACAGATCAAATAATGAGGTTTTTTCTCATTTAATTGATTGAGGGTTAATTTTCCTTTAAAACTAGGGCTTCTTAAAATAAAGGAACCCTTTCCCCAAGCATGATTGTAAATGCACTCCCTTACATTTTCAGATTCTTTGCAATAGGGGTGGTCCGTCCAAATATGAGGTCTTGCCAGATTGGGGTCTGGAGGAGTTGTGCCTAGAGGAGAGCTTGGGTCTACTTCTTCTGTGCTTTCTAAAACAAAATTATTTTTACCGCCATGGCAGTATCTATTGATAAAGTTTTGGGTATTAAGGACAGTTTTTTTTAAAATTTTATTTTTTAAGGTGTCTTCTTTTAGGTCATAAAGATAATCCTCCAGCTTAGAACATTGGTTTTCTCTAGCGTCACTTTTTGTCGACGCAATCTTAGTTATTGAGTTAAGAATTTCTTTGTAAATAAGGCCTGTATTTCCAAAGGCCTGGCAATTAAAAATAATTACGGTTAGCCCCGTAAAAAAAATCTTTTTCATGTTTTCCCCCGATAATTTAATTAATTTCTTCTACTTTTTTTAATACAAAACTTTGGAGAAGGGTCTTGGCAATACCTTTCAACCTTCCCCCATTTAAACAAAAATTTAAGGTAAACTTCTTTTTTGTTAATTGTGTCTTCTCTAGAACCGCTTATTTCAACCTCAGTTTCAGTCACGGCACCCCCAGAACCAGAGTTAGGGAAAACGTCAGTATCCTCTATGTCAATTGGGTCGAAAAAAAAGTCACTGACTGTGTTAAAGGCTTTCCAATGGAAACCGAAAGAAAATTTCCCATCCCATCTATCAAAATTTCCACAAGTTCTTTCAAAGTAGCAAATTTCTTTTTCATTTGTTTCCATGAAGTGCAAAACAGACATTGAAGGAATATATTTCCCCCCACCCATACATGAAATAACGGCGCTTAACTCCCTATCATAGGTTATATTAGGATTTTCTTTAACAGGTTCAGGGAATTTCCCGTCAGCTATACCGGTAAGAATTTTAGGATAAGTCCCACCAGGTCTGTCTTGAAAAACTATATGAACATCAACACATGACTTTGCGACATGCAATCTAAAATCCCGCTCTGAGTAACCAGCTCCTTTTCCATGGCCTGGTTGAGGCTTTGATGAACTTTGAGTGTATCCCGAGATTGGTACTAAAATAAGCGAAATAAGTATAATTTTATAAAACCTTTTAAGGATTGAATTATTTTTCATTTTCTTCATTTTCCTCCTCAATATCTTTACAGCGTACTTCAATTTCACTATGCCTTGTCGATACCCAAAGTTTTAAGAGAACATATCCCGCAGGAATTGGGGCCCCATTAATTGAAACTTTCAAATCAGAATGGTCTTGAGAGCAAAAACGCCTATGACATTTGAGAGCTTTTAGGGGAATATCTTCATCTGAAGCAACTTTTGGTTCCTTTTCAACTTCATCACTTGATGTGTCCTCATTATTATTTTCATAATGAATTTGCCCATTTTCCAATTGGAGGATGTCTTTTTTGCCATTTATTTTTTGTTGAACGATAATTTTGTCTTTATCTTCATTTTCTCTTGCTTCCATTTCACAAACTTCTACAATTTTGAGTGAAGCATTCGTAAACCAACCGGGCATTTTTCTATGGGTAATTTGAATGGGAAATTTATCATCCTGATTAGCACAAACCATGGTGGGAGCAGGAGCTCCTGAAAAGCGAACAGCACAGTTTATATGGTCTTTTGAGTAAAGAGGGGAGGTTAAAAAACCTCCCAAAGTGACAAAAAAGACCATTTTTTTGATTGAACTTATCATAATTTTGCCTTTTTAAATTTTATTGGTCTTTTAGTAGCAGAATTCGTTTTCAGGTTCTGTACAATACCTTCTTATATTTTCGTAAGTTGTGTCCCAGTTGGCATAAAGTCTAATTTGGTTATAGGCCGTATTTGAGAGTCCTGTATTTACTGTATTAGCTGCATCAACTCCGAAAGATCCTGGTGCTCCTGCTCCTCCGGCACCTCCATTTCCAGCACTGACATTAACACCAGCTTCATTACAATCCATAAGTGCTGTGTTATTTGTATTCCCTGTAAAATCTCCGAGGCCGTCTCCACCAGGCCCAGCTTGACAGATAAATTTAATATCAGGACTAAAGATATCCGTTTTTGAGGTTGAGATATAACCTTGAGACTCTAAATGATCGGTGTATTCTTTCCATTCTGAATTAGATAAGTAGTTTTTAGGATAGCAGTTGATGTCACCAGAAGAGACAGAGCCGCCTTTCCCAAATGTTGCAACTGAGGCATGGCTGCTATTCACACAAACTTTGTTGCTGCTATTATTAATTGTGGAAGTAACAGAACCACCATTTATGTCTCCACCATCTCCGCCATCCCCACCTTCTGTGGCATTAGCGAGTTTAATATAATTATTTTTCAATTTCGTATTGTTTAAAAAGTCTGTAATGGAATGGCCCATAGACCATACAGCACCAATGCTAAGGCCGCCTCTCCAGATTTTTGCATTTCCACATACCCTTGTGCTTTGGCAAAGTTTTCTTTCACCATGAACGGTTTTCCATTCAAACATGTGGACAGTTGTCGCTTCAGGGTGATGAAAGCTTCCACCGTGGCAATTTAGAAATGATGTGATTTCTCTTGCATTATCTCCGCCTTTTGGGTCTTTCATTTTTAAAATGGTATCCTTGCAGACGGCCATTAAGTTTGAAGAAAGTAAAAGAGCACTGCCAATAGGTGCTAATTTTTTAAAAAAGTTCATAGATTCCCCCCTTTTTTTGGAAAAAAGTATTTTTAATAATTTATTGTTTGGAAGATTTTAAATTTTGAAGGGAAGAGAGTCTGACCTCTCTCCCCTGAAGTCTAAAAATTAGTAATTTTAATTTTCGTCTTCTCCGTCATCCATTACATCAATATCACAAGTTTGAATTGCTGATGCACTAACATTTCCAGAGCCTGCACCAAAACCAGCTCCACCAGATCCGTTCAAGCAAAGGAAACGAACACTTGGGCTTGAAATATTTGTTCCTTGAAGATCAATATCATCATCAGATGACATATAACCTTGAGCAATAAGGTTTAGGTCAGCATTTGAAAGGTGTGACTTTTGAAAACATTCTGTTCCGATGGAAGAGCCATTCCCACCAACTCCATAAAGGTGTTTTACAGAAACGTGAGAATCATTAAGGCAATTATTTCTTGGCTCGTAATCATCTCTAAACACAGCACCATAATTAACTTCTTTACCGGTGTCGTGCTGATTACAAGTTTGTAAACTTAAAGCATTAATATTGGCCGAAGCAGAACCAAAACCAGCTCCACCAACACCGTTAGAGCAAACATATTCTGTGCTTGCATCTAAAATGTCATTTAAGCTATTTTCAATATCATCATCGTGAGCAATCAAACCAAACTGTGTTAGAAGACTTCCAGAAAAAGACCTAAGTGAGGAAACGTGAACACATCTTTGTCCTAAAGCGTGACCATCTCCACCAATACCGCCTATGCTTTTAACATTAGCCTCAGTATCGTTAACACAATTATTGTATGGCTCGTAATCATCCATTCCTCCACGGTGGCCACCGTATCCTCTTCCTAATGCAGAAGTAGCAACCGTTAAAGCAAGAACAGCCATTGAAGTTTTTTTTAAGTAATTCATAATTTTTTTCTCCGTTAAAAAACTGTTAATATTAAAATTAAAAACCAAATCATCCATGAAACCTTTTTACCCGGGTAAATAAAAAATATTCATTCAAAAAAACAAGCGAGAAGATGTTGGAAAAAAAATTATAAGTCAATAAAAAATTATTTTTTTATTTTTTTTTTTGTAACAAATGTTCATAAAATTAAAAGAACATTCTAAGGACAAAAAATTTATTTTTTATTTTTATAAAAATAAAATTTAGGAAAAATATATAAAAATTGAAAAAAAAATGTTGGGAAACTAAAAACTAAAAACTAAAAACTAAAAACTAAAAAATAAAAAATAAAAAATAAAAACTAAAAATTAAAAAATTAAAAAATTAAAAAATTAAAAAATTAAAAAATTAAAAAATTAAAAATTAAAAATTAAAAAATAAAAAATTAAAAG
>DKQD01000103.1 GCA_002474345.1 Bacteriovoracaceae bacterium UBA7317 | reverse complement strand
GAAGAAAACTTCTAAGAAGAAAACCGCTAAGAAGAAAACTTCAAAAACGGCGAGTGAGGAATCTCAAAAGTTAACCAGAGAAGAAGCCCTAAACAAATACAAAGAAAAACTTGCAAATAAGCATAGCGAAGATGCAAATGAAGTAGAACAGCCTAGTACAGACCAAAGTAATTATAACGATGGCCCCACTGAAGAAGAAATCACAAAAAATGCTGAGGAAAATGGGTTCGAAAATAATGAAAAGTCTTTAGATTCTCAGAGCGATGAGGAAAAGGAATATAACCCAGATGATGAAAGAGATGACTCTTCAGAGGGTGATTACTCATACGGCTGGGGATACAATGATGCCTTTGATAAACCTGAAGATGAAGAAAAAGATGAGCTCGACGAAGATGAAAGGTATGCTCATGGGCTTGATGGTAATAATGATAATGATTCTTGATTAGGGTTTCCTTTGGTAATAGTATAAAGTGTCCTCACTAGGCCCTATTACCAAAGGACAATAATGCAAAGCACCAAAATTGACCTATTCTACTACGACGAATGTTTTTTTTGTCAAAAAGTACTAAGGGAAATAAAGAACCTCAACATAAAAGTGTCTTATAGGCATATTTACGAAGATCAAACAAATCTTCAAATATTGCTTGAAAAAACGGGCAGAAAAACAACACCATGCCTCTTTATTAATGGTGAGCCAATGTTCGAATCTGATGATATCATCGAATGGCTAAGGGAAAATCACACTAAATTAGAAAAAAATAACTAAGCATCGAGGACTTCAGTGGAAATAAGAGATCCAGTTCATGGCTCGATTCATATTTTAGATGAAGAAGCTCACGTTATCATGAATCCTTTTTTCCAGAGGCTTAGAGGAATTAAGCAACTTGGTCTCTCTGAGTACGTTTTTCCTGGGGCAACTCACTCAAGGTTTCTTCATTCTATTGGAGTCATGTATATTGGAGAGAAAGTTTTTAATAAACTTTTTAAAGAAAAGCTATCTGACCCTGATATTCTTAAATTAAAATTCACTTTTAAAATGGCATGTCTTCTTCATGACATAGGACATGCACCACTAAGCCATTCAACAGAAATTGTCATGCCCACACTAAAAGACCTTAATTTTTCAAAAGAGCAACTAAAAGACTGGGATAAAGACCCTAATGGTCAAGCAACACACGAAGACTATACAGTTAAATCTATCATAGATAGCTCTTTATCCTTATCCTTTTTTAGATTAAGAGAGAGCTTTGGAGTCACTCCAAAGGGAATTACCGACCTCATAATCGGATCAACTTCGTCTCCATCTTATTTTACTTATAAGGGAATTAACTACTTCTCCCTTCTCCACCAACTTGTCTCTAGTGAAATGGACTGCGATAGAATGGACTATCTATTGAGAGACAGTTATTTTTGTGGTGTCAGCTATGGTAATTATGACCTTGATTGGCTTCTCGATAATTTAGAAATTTGCATTAATGGTGCAGATGCAACACTGGGTATATCTGAAAGGGCAGTTGTTACATTCGACGACTTTTTGCTCAGTAGATACCATATGTTCATTATGGTTTATTTTCATTACAGAGCAGTTTGTCTTGAACAGCTCCTATACAAATATTTTAATTCCTCTGCTAATGAATATACTATACCTGGAGATATTGAAAAATACTTAGACCATGACGATCACTATCTGATGAAGATTTTAAGAAAGAGTAAGAACTCTTATGCCAAAAACCTTGTAAGCAATAAGATCCCTCCAAAAATTTACGAGTCCTTTAATAAAACTCAAACTCAAAAGTTAGATAGTATTCAATCATTCCTTAAAGAGGAAAAAATAGATTACATTAAGTGTTCTTCATCAAGTAGGCTTTCAAAATATTATATAAGGAACTCTGCTAATATAAGGCTCCCCTCTTTACAAGTTGTAAGAAAAACATACAAAGACTCAAAGATTTCATACTCAAATATAGAAGATGCAACAGATCTATTCCAAAAGTTTAGTGAATCTCATGCCATAACAAGGCTTCACTGTGAGATTGAGGGCTTAAATAAAAATCAAAAAGACCACCTCTCAAAACTGATTCAATAAAGGAGGTCCTAAAGCTAATGAATAAAATATCATTATACATACTCCTAATTTTAGTTTTTCTAGGCTTATCAAAAAGCTTCTCACCAAATCATAAAAATATAAAATTTTTAAAAAATAAAGATAGTTTTTCTTCTTTAGAAAATGAAGCGCCAATTTCTCTTATTCTCATGGAAAGCTTTACGAGAGGAACCTTTATAAAATCATACCTCCAAAAATATAGGCTTATTCATGGATTTAAACCGAAAGAGACAAAAATAATTACCTTTAGAACAACAAAAAACTTTTGGTTAAAAAGCAAAGAGCTCACAGGAATGTCTCTCTTTAGAAGAGAAAATAAATTAAGCTCTGGTAGTAGCCTACCTATGCCCCCTGGAACTCTTTTTGTAGGAGATCTCGCTTATGGAAATTGGCAAAAGACCCAGAAAGGAAGTAAAGTCTGGGTTTTTCGACGCTCTTATTCACACTTTCCAGATTTACTAGGATGGGGTAATTTCAAACCTAGCGAAAAATTTTATCTCAAAGTGCTAGATAGCAAAAAAAGAATGAAAGTATTTTATGGCGAAAATAATGAATTTAAGAAAACCGCCCCTTCCTCTGATTCAGTAAAGGGAAAAGAACCAATAAAGAAAAAAATTATCTCTTATTTGAAGGCATACTGGTCCTTTCCTAAAATGAAGGAAAAAAAATGAGTGATTTATTTGATAAACTCCTTATTAAAATTATCTTTTCAATTTTTTTATGTGGGTTACTTTTTTTTTACAAGTACGCTCACTCATTCCTCTACCCACAAACAAAAAAACAAATTTCAAAAAGGTTTTACCCTTCTAAAAATGGTGCTGATACAATCCACCTTTTTGCAAGACTCATTGGAATAGGTGTTGTCTTTTCTGAGTTCTACTTTTTCATGGCCGAAGGCTTAATGTTTGCTCTTTTTGACTTTTTTGTTGCCTCAATGCTTTCCTTTTTACTCTACCTAGGATCCTTATTTATTACTGAAAGCATAATTCTTTACAATTTTGAGTATCACGATGAAATCTTAAAGAGAAAAAACTTTTCCTATGCTATTATATGTTTTGGTCACGCTATTGGCCTTGCCTTTCTGTTAAAAACTATTCTTAATGTATCTCAAGTTACAATTAAGCATGTACCTATATATATTGTCCTTCTTTGGTTATTTTCAATGGTAATGATTGGTGTAACATCTAAAGTTTTCCCTCTCGTCTCAAAATTAAAGTTTCAAAAGTTGCTCATCCAAAAAAATATTGCCCTATCTTTCTCATATCTTGGGTTTTTCCTAGGATTAATAATAATTCTATCATCCTCAATTAACCATGAGTTGAAAGATATCCAGAACTATTCTATTGAAGTTTTTTTAAAAATCCTTTTATCTCTAATAATTTTTCCTATATTTCAAAAAGGAATTCCATTCATCTTTAAAGTTCAAGATGATTTTAATAGCTCAAAAAGTAATGAAAAAGATGACCCGGAAATAGGCTATGGTATTTATGAAGGTATCGTTTTTTTCACTTCATGCCTTTTAACAACGGTTATTACTGAGCATATAACTTTCAACAAATTTTAGGAAAACTAAAAAATATTTTTAGAATTACTTATACTTGTTGCTATTCCACAACATATAGAGAATGTTAAAAGACTCGACCCACCGTATGACATATAGGGCAAAGGGAGACCAACAATGGGTAAAAGGCCTGTTACCATCCCCATATTAATAAAGGTGTGCCAAAAAAATATAGACATTAATCCTAAGACAACAATCGAATTAAAGAGTTTGGTGACCGAAGTCGCCAGATAAATAAACCTAAAAAGTAGAATTACATAGATACTAATTAGAAGAAGTGAACCGAAAAAACCATGCTCTTCATTAAAAATTGAAAAAACAAAATCCGTATGATTTTCTGGCAAATAGTTAAGAGAAGCTTGAGATGATTTTTTAAAACCTTTTCCAAAAAGCTTTCCTGAACCTATAGCTATTTTTGATTGTATTGCATTATAACCTGATCCTTTTTTATCTGCTGAAGGATCTAAAAATGTTAGAATTCTTTTCCGTTGGTATTCTTTCAAACCAAAGTTATACATTCCAATGCCGCTAATAAGTCCAATGATACCAATTATAAAAATACTCTTCCATTTTAGTTTGCAGTAAAAAGAAATAAAAAAGAAAATGAGAAAAATCATTAAACCTGTACCTAAATCAGGCTCAATAATAATCAAAAGGGCCGGAATAAAAGTTAAAATAAAAGGAATGATCAGCTCTTTTAAACCTATCTCATCTCCCGTTACCTTTTTACTAAAATACCGACCTAAAATGAGAATAACAGAAATTTTCATAATTTCTGAAGGTTGGATTCGAAATGGCCCTAAAGATAGCCACCGTCTTGCCCCCATCCCCTTGTCACCTAAAAACAGGACAACAACCAACAGAAAGATATTTACGCCATAAATAAGATAAGAAAACCTTAAAAAAGTTTTTGGCTGAATAAAGCTTACTGCTATCCCTACCACTAATGATATAAGGAAATAGAGTATTTGTGTCTTGTACAAATTTGAAATATAAGCCGTTGAATGAGTCGCTGAATAAAGGTTTATTGCTCCCATCGTAAAGAGAATGACCGCTAAAACAAAAAAGGAATAATCATATCTTTTTAAGTTATCTACAAATTTACTATTGCTCATTATTATGACTCTTTTTCTAGCTCTTTTTTCCGCTTCTCCTCCTCGAGCTTTTTCATTAACTTTTGGAGGGCCAGTTTTTCTTTTTCAATATTTTTCTTTCTTAACTCAGGGTAGTACTTTTCCAGATAAGTTGTCGTTACGGCTTTAGCAACAGGAGCTGCAGCAGAAGACCCATGACACCCATGTTCAACAATAACACTCACTGCAATTTTTGGGTTTTTTATTGGTGCAAAAGAAACAAAAACTCCATGGTGCCTAAGTTTATAATCATAATCCTCACACTTTGAATAAATTTTATCTGAGCCGATACGAACAACTTGAGAAGTTCC
>DKQD01000007.1 GCA_002474345.1 Bacteriovoracaceae bacterium UBA7317 | reverse complement strand
AATGCCATCTTTATTTTCATCCATCAGAAACCTCTAAAAAAATATTGTTTTTCTACCAGTCTAATTAAAAATTGTTTGCCCTTCGAATCATGTCCTTTTAGACTTTATCATGACATTAATTAAGGGCTCTTTTTAATAAAAGAATACCTTCTCATTCAATTCAGAATTATCAATTTATTCAATAAAAACATTCATTTATAAGTTAAATAAAATAAATAGAAGGAAACTTTTTTGAATTTTTTCATAGACTAAAAAATGAGTCACATATCAATTAATCTAAGGTAAATGAAGTCGTTTAAGTTAAGTGAATTTTAGAAAAATAACTTTATAAATTTTGGCAATTTAAGGATTTAGGAAGCTTATAATTTGAAAACGTTTGAACTGTTGAAAAAGCATCTGAAAGAGAAGCAAGCCTTTCCCAATTTTCTATTTTGTTCTTTGTAGACTTACAAAAAAGGACACTTTTATCTTTTTTGTTGTCTCCTTCTTTTTTTGTTCGTGAAAAAATATGCTTTTTTCCATTTGGTCTCGTTCTTTTAGACCTTGAAATAAAGGCTATTTCATCCCCTTTTAAGGGGCCAAGAAAAGCTTCTTCTTCCCACGCCATAAAAGAGTTCTTTTGGCCCATAACCGAAAGATTTCCCCCACCAGCATCAATTCTGAAGTTTTTAATCTTTAGGTCTCTTAATACTCGAGAGAGTTTTCCAAGGGCCATTCCCTTGACGTTACCGCCAAAAGTGAGCCTTTTGGGGTGAATTAAAAACTTAAATTGCTTTTCATTTTCCTTTTTCCTCAACCTCATTTTTTCAAGGCCTACAGGTTTAAGAGATTCTTTCCATAAAACTGCACCAATTGTTATATCAAACTTTTTTTGAGTCAGGTCAAAGGCCTCTTTTGAGTACTCCAAACCCTTCATGAAAAGAGGTGTTGGTGTTACCCAATTAGTCATTCCCTTTTCTAGCTTTCTTAATTCACTCGTTGGACTCCAATCGGAAAATGTTTGATCATAATGAAGAAGGTGCTTATTTAAAATGGACTTAACGATCTCTTTATTTATTGCCTGAATTGGATGGTAGAGGTCTATTTTCCAAAGGGTTCCCATGGAAAAAAGGTGGAATTGGGAAGTCGTATTTTCTTTTGCGTTTAAGGATTTAAAAGGGCCAAGAAAAGCTAAAACAAACATTATTATTAAAACTTTCATGGCCCTCTCCTTTTTTATTTTCTTTTTTTTACTTTCTATTTTTTTACTTTCTTATCTTTTTTGTTTCCTCTAAGAGCCACAAAATGTCTCTATAAAAGTCTGTTCCAGGAGCATGAGGGATCTTGTAATCAAAGACCGCCAATTTTCCTTTTGAGTCTGTTAAAATAATTCTTGGAACACCTGTTAAGTTAATAAGCTCATAGAACTTTGTAGCTTTCGGGCTTCCAGAAATTTGAACGATATCATTACAAACGTAGCTTTTTGATCCCGTTAAGCTTGTTGCTTGACAGAATTCTTTAACAGGAGCTCTTCCTGGTTTTTTAGCAAAAACTTCTATTAAACCGATGCTGTTCCAAAAAGAAGGTCCAAGCTTTGGGTTTTCGGCCCATGCCTTAACTGTTTGCTTACAGTGAGGACACCATGAAGCAAAGAAGACATAAACTTGCCTCTTTTCGCCTTTAAAAGGAAGCTTAATTGATCCACTTTCTCTTTGACCAACGATTGCTGGAAAACTCATCGCAGGGTCTTTTTTAATAACTAGTCTTGCCAACTCTTCTCTATAAGACTTTTCAGCTAATTTCTTTTCAGAGTCTAACTTTCTCATTTCAAAAGGTGACAAAGTCTTTAAAACTTTAGAGTGGTCTCCAAGAGGATACCTAACAACCATATCTGCTAAGGTTTTTAAGAAAAGCTCATCTTTACCTAAAAGACGAGTTGCTTTGATAAAAGTCTTTAAAAGTGAAGGGTCTTTTTTAATAAACTCAGGAGTCTTTTTAAACGTTTCTTCGTTATAAAGCTTTCTGACAAGGTCTTCTTTTCCTAATTCTGCAGCTGCTAAAAGAGGAAGGATGCTATCAACCTGGTATTCACAAACAGGCCAAGCGTTTGTTTCTTTAATTTTATCAACTAAAAGCTTTTGTCCATTTTCAAAAGTTAAAAGAGACTGAAGAAATTCACAGTATTGAAATCTAAAAAGACCTCTGTACTCTTTTCTATTAAGTGACTTCTTAACAAGATTTAAATCTTTATTTGATCCGTAGTAAGCAAGGTGCTTTAAGTTAGTTAAAAGACCAGCTAAAAGTTTTGCTTTTGCTTCTTGGTTTAATGAAGGGTGTGAAATGGCCTTTTCAATTCTTGAAATAACCTGCTTTAATTCACTTATTGATCTTGGTCTTGAGTTTAGCATTTTTTGAACTGCCTGAAGACCACGCTGATTGTTTAACTTATCTCTTTTACTCATTCCTAGGAATTGGTAACTTGTTAAAGCAGCTTGAAAAACACGGTAAGTTGTATAAGCTCCGCCTTTTACAAGAGTATCACTGTACGTTGTCCACGTTTGAGGAGGAAAGTGAGTGAATGAGTTTGTTAGTTGCGTTGGCTTTTCTACCCATTTAAGGGCCTCTGGTAAGTTTTGAGCTATCTTTAAAAGCTTTGTCTTATCAGTATCGGTCATTTTTTGGTGGTAAATCTTTCTTAAAGGCTGTCCCTTTTCTTCAAGGATTGACTTTGTCTTTCCTTCTAAATCTAAAGATAGGTGGAAAATAATAGGCGTACAACCTGAGTTACAACCAGTTGTTGTATTAATAGGTCTAAAGGCCATTAATTTTCTGCCTCTACTATCCTTTGCCCAAATAAGAAACTTATTGGCATAAGTACTAGGACCGGCCGAAGGAAGATGGTACATTCCAGGTAACTTCTCTTCTTTAAAAGTGACCTTAGAAGTATCAAATTTTAATTTTTTCATTTCCTTTAAATAGAGGTCCGTTCCTGGAATCTTAGAAAAGGCATCTGAAGTGAAGGTAAATAAAAATCCTATTAGAATACTTAAAATACTGAAAGACTGGTAACGACTCAAAGTAGGCTCCTTAGAAATAATACAATTTTTTTTATCCTCTTTATGCCTAAAATGCTGAACAGAGTCAATTGAGCTGGAAGAATTTACAAGGGTGTTAAACCTGTAACCTGTTGATATATTATAGGTTTAATTTTCCTTTCACACCTTCAGCTTTAACTTCGACCAAAAAGCAAAAATCCAAGCTAAAATTATCTTTTTTAACTTAATTAAATAAATTTTATTGATTTGAACTTTTCTCAACTTTGAAATGAAGATCTAATGATAAAATATGGTCTAGATTTGAAGAGGTCATTAAATAAAAAAACATACTAACTGAGGATAAGGCCTTATGAAACCCCTATTCACTCTAACTCTTTTTCTGGTTTTTCTTTATCCTCTAACTCTTATTGGTAAAACCTATAAAAAGCATGACACCTGTGTTTACAGTAAAGACGTCTATGTAAAAGACAAACTCTACAATACCCCCAAAGGGGAATTAACTCCTAAGCTTCAAATTGTCAGAAGAAGTGCCCAAGAAAAATGCATGGGCCTTACCATTACAAATAGGTACCCAGATAATGGAGTAAGCCTTTGTTTATTTTATTCACAAATTGCCTCAAAAGGTCGCCATAAAGGAAAGAGGATTATTTGTGTGAACCACGCTTGTCCTGGAACAAAATATGAAATGGATGAACCTTGTGAAAATTATGCCATCAAAGAAGAACCTAAAAAAAGAGGGAGCAATAAAAAAGCGAGGACTAAAGTAACCTCTAAAAAGTTTATTGTTAAAACGAACAAAACCTATAAAGTTTTAGAAAAATGCCACTATGGTAGCGCAGGACTTGTGGACTCACCTTTAAGGTCATTAAGCTCTCAAGTCTTACAAGTTAAAGGAACCCTCGTTCGGAGAATGGCCCAGGAAGTTTGTTTATCATTACGCCAACTTGAAGAAATTCCTGATTCAGGAATTCATTCGTGCTCCTTTTATTCACAGATCGCCCAAAAAGGCAGAAGAAAGGGAAAAAGAGTTATTTGCCTAAACTTTAGCTGCACACCAAGTGGGTACACCATGGATGATACTTGTTTAAACTTTAAGATAAAGTAGATCATTATTTATGAAAAACGAAAAAAATGAAAAACTATTTTCTTCATTTTATCCTTAATAGGACTCTGTCCCTTCTATTTTGAGTGGTGATTTCAGAGTTTTATTCAAAGCAAAACACTTTAAAGTGTTAAGCTCTTTTTTATAAAGAAAGTTAAAAAAATAAATCGTCTTAATCCATTTGACACAACACTCCTCCAACAACGTTTTAATTTTTGTTTCCAAAATTAATTGAGTCTTCTGAAGTCTTTAAACAAATCCTTGAGGTTCATCCTGGTAACGTCGCTAGCCTTAAATACATTGAGGAGTGTAAAAAGGTTTTAGAAGCCGGTATTCCAAATACTTGGGATGGAGCCCTTCAAATGAAAGAGAAGTAAAGTCTATTTATTTAAAGCATTTAAATAAAATTTATTTTAGCTTGTCTTAATAATTTTTTATTTTTGTATAAAACCTACACTTTTATTCAATAGCTTAACTTATTTCTATTCACATCCTAACCTCTAAGCTATTAAAAAAAAAAAACAACAGAGGAATTATGAAAGCTTTAAAAAAAATGGCCTTCTCAACCGCAGTATTTTTGTGTCTAAACGGTTTTACAAAAACCTCAAACCTTATTGAAAAACTTAATTCACCTGCAAATAAAGAAAAATTAAACTTCATTTCTCAGACAGAGAAGACATTTAATAAAGTTGAACTCCTTCATTTAGGAAAGAAAAGCTTTCAAAAAAGAATTAAGCTCATAAATGAAGCGGAAAACTTTATTTATCATACAGTTCCCTATTGGCATAACGACGAAAAAGGCAATGAGATTTATAAGGCCTTTTTTAAGAAAAAAGAACAAAACCCAGATATTGATTTAAAACTTATTATGGATTGGTCTTCAAACATCACAGCTTCAGATCCCCTTGGTAAAAAAATTTATAACAGAATCAATAAGGTTTTTAGGGGTAATGTTTTAAGGTGGAATCACCCCAATTGGCTAAGACAGTGGTCTTTAAAAATTGCTGAAAATCATGTGCATGAAAAAATGCTTATTGTAGACGGAAAAAGTCTCATCATTGGCGGTATGAATAATGGAACATCCTATTATGGTCAAGGACCTGAATCGTGGCACGATACAGACCTCTACATAGAGGGACCGGCGGCTTTAAAGGGAGCAAAAATCTTTTCCAAAGTAAACGCTCTCGGAAATTATCTAAAGGACTATAAAAATAAAGTTCCTATATCCAGAAAAAAAAGAATATGGCTTTTCCAAAAATCGATGTTTCCTGGTTCTGAAAAAATTTACTATCCTTCAAAGCATTATAAGATTAGTCATAAAAGAGGAAGACTTGAAAAAGCTGTAAGGGATTCTTTAAAAGAATTAGAGTACCTAGATGAAGACACTCTAATCAAAGAGGAGGAGGGAAAGACACCTGTTCGACTGATTTATGATAATCCTCTTATAAATTACAAACTTGATAATAAAAATAAGCTACAAAAGTTTAATAAGACAATTGACACTGTTGAATTCATTTTAAAACACTCTAAAAATGAGGCCATCTTTATAATTCCTTATTTCACTCTCACAAAGAATTTTCAAAATATCTTGTTGAAGGCCCAAAAGCGGGGAGTTCAAATTAAGGTCTTAACCAATTCAATTAAAAGCATGGATTACTTTCCAGAATTTATGCATAACGCAATGATTTATTCCTACAAAAAGTTATTACAAAATGGCGCTCAAATTTATGAATGGCAGGGTCATGAAGGCCTTAAAGACCTAGAAAGAGTACATAATTGTAAAATTCCTGACTCATTTTGGCCTGGCAGTACTATCCACAGTAAGTTGGCCATTTTTGATGACCAGGTCTCAATGGTGAGCTCCCACAATTTTAATCTAAGAAGTGAAAAATATAATTCAGAAATAACGGCATTGATTGAAGACAGGGCCTTTACAAAAAATATTAAAAGTATTTTTTACAAAGCTGTATCTGATAAACAACCTAGAAAAAGAAAGATAACCTGCGGTAAGTTGAAATTGGATTACCCTCAACAGACAAAGCTTATTAAATTTTCTGATATCCGCTCTCATTTTAAAAAAGGAAAGCGCTTTAAAGTAAAAATCCCTCACCTCTTAAGAAGGTACTTATAGCTTAGAAAATCAATTTATGGTTCACTTATTTTCAAAATGAATATTTCTAACTTACTAAAAAAATTGGGAGACCTTGGCTTGAAGTCTAGGCCTCTCAATGATGAAAACATAAATTTAAGAGTTAAATTAAGCCGCCTGCTCTTTGATGTTAGGGATATTAGAGATGATCTTTTTGATCATTGATAAAAACTTTTTATCCGAGATAGGCTTCAACAGCCATTTGTAAATACCTGCGTCAGTCCCTTTTCTTTTCAATTTAGGATTTGCTTCAGTTGTTACCATTAATATCAGAGCATCAGTTTCTACATTTTCTTCTTTTAACTTTTCACACATTGATAAACCGTCTAAGTTTGGCATGTGAAGGTCAGATATAACCAAACTAATCTCCTCCTGACTCTTCATAACATCTAAGCCTTCCAAACCATCTGACGCTTCCAAAATTTCATAATCAAGTGTTTCAAGAAGTGACCTCATCTTACCTCTAAAATCTTCAGAATCCTCTATCAATAGAATTTTTGTACTATTAGACTTATCAGGAGCACTTACTTCGCTTTTCATGGATCCCCTCCGGATCTATTTTTAAGGTAAAATAACCTCGGGCCTAAAAATTTAGGCTTATCATTAATACCCTATCGTTATAATTTTAACTCTATAAAGGGGTTTATCGTTAGAAATTCCGGTTAATTATGCGAAACGTCTAATCGTTGTTTAATTTCAATAGATTCTATTAAGAAGCTTTATAAGCTAAGATCCTCATGATGAGAAATTAACAATAAAAATTATTTAAATGCCAACTTTTTTATTTTCCAACTCTGAAATGGCGTTAAAACCTTATTTTTTCTCATTAGAGGCACTAAAGATTTACAACTTTGAGGTAAAAATATATCCTCCTCGACTTAAAATTAAATAGGATAAATTTATATGCAAGCTTCTATTTTTCCGTTTTTAGCAATTTTTACTACTTTTTTAACTCTGTCCCAACCTTTATGGGGTTCTTTATTGAATCCGTCACAAGAGATAAGGGTCGAAAGGGTTAGAGAAAAAATGGTGAATATGCTTGATAGAAGTCAAGCTTTAGACCCCGAAGAGGACTATAAATTTAGTTCCAAAGGCATTCTCCCAAAATGCCAAAAGGGATTTGAATATCAACTTGGGCTTTGTCATAGGGCTTGCCCAAAAGGAACAAAAGGCGTTGGAACAGCTTGCTACAAGGGCTGTAAAAAAGGATTTAAAGATTTAGGTTTAGGTTGTTACAAAAAAGGAAGCTTTAGAAAAAAGAAATCCTATAAAAGGGAAAGAAGTTTTAAATTTAAGAAGGCTTGCCCTGAAGGCATGAAAAAAGTCGCAGGCCTTTGTTATGAAAAATGCCGAGAAGATTATAAAGGTTTTGGCAAAACTTGCTATGAACAATGTGGGAAAAACGAGGTGAAGCTTGGGCTTTTTTGTAAATCCAAGGCAACAAAATATTTTAAAAAGAAAATCATAAGAAGAACTGAAGCTCCAATCTATAAAGGCATAGCAAGACCCAAAAAAATTAAATACCTCACAGACTCTAAGGGAAGGTCCCTCATTCTTCACGGTGTTAACTCGTCAAATTCTTCAAAGTCTGACCCAGAGTTTATGTCCTGGGTTAAAGAAAAAGACGTCATTCAAGAAACCAAAGTTTTTGGGATGAATGCTGTTAGACTTCTTATTTTTTGGGCCGCTGTAGAGCCTCAAAGAGGAGTCTACGATGAGGCCTATCTTGATAAAGTTGCTAAACGAGTCAAGTGGTATACTGATAACGGCGCTTGGGTTGTTTTGGATATGCACCAGGACGTTTATGGATACGCCGTTGGTGGGAATGGTGCCCCTGGCTGGGCGACCGATGTTGGGCGCTTTACTAAATATAAAAACACAAGAATCACAAAATTCCTTCCTGATAAATTAAAGCACCTTTGGTGGCTCAACTATCTTAACCCAGCCGTGACTGAAGCCTTCAAAAGGTTTTGGAACTACAAAAAATATCCTTACCTACAAGACCACTATATTGGAGCTTGGAAAAAAGTGGCCTCGAGGTTTAAAGACCACCCAGGTGTCTTAGGCTACGACCTTATGAACGAGCCTCATGCTAGTAACTTTACGAGAAGCTTTGAAAAAAAATCTTTGGGACCGATGTATAAAAGGCTTATTAAGGGCATAAGAGAAGTCGATCAAGACAAGTGGGTTTTCTTTGAGCCTAGGTCTTTTGGCGTTAATTTTGGTTTCAAGTCGCACCTTAAAAAGGTTCATGACGCAAGAAGAGGTGAGCAAAGACTCGCCTATGCTCCTCATATATATCCCATTCTTCTTCATGAAAATATCTCTTATAACTCTCTTGATAGAAAGAATGTCTCCATGTGGTCACACGCCAGAACAAAAGAAGTTGAATTGCATCAAACTCCTCTTTGGGTAGGAGAATTTGGTGGAAACGAAGATATTCCTGGCTTTGATCAATACTTAGAAGAGGCCCTTAATATGTTTGATTATATGGGGGCCAGCTGGATGTGGTGGAGTAATAGCCCTACTAAAGGGAGTTGGGGCCTTGTTGATAGAAACGGCAACGAAAACTGGAAACTCCATTATTTAGTAAGAACCTATCCGAGGGCCGTTGCAGGTTATCCACTAGGACACTCCTTTGATATAAACTCAGGAAAATTTCTCTTAAAATATGAGACAAAGGCCAATGTAGAGGGCCCAACTGAAATCTTTATTCCTAAAAGACATTACCCTCATGGGTATGACCTTAAAATTTATGGTGACAGAGGGATGAAAAAGGTTAAGAAGAAGTGGGACGAGGATTCCCAGATACTATACCTTCATACAGACCAAAGCTCTAAAACATACACCATTGTCATCACTAAAAAAGAAAGGCCTTAAAAAGGCCTTTCTTTTTTTATTTTAATAAAATAAAGTTTCTATTTTTCTTTGGAAGTTAGAGCCTAGAACTAGTCTTTTAACCTTTCTTCTCTATAAAGTTTAAAAAGCTTTGATTTGAGCGCAAGGTTCTTTAGAGTTTTATCTAAAAGGTCTTTAGTAGTTATTTTGGGTTTTTGAAAGAGGATATCCATTACCTGGACCCCAACTAAGGGCTCTAAATCCTTAATTTGGTCTTCAAGAGAAATTAAGCTGACTTCATTTTCTTTAATCCACTCAAGGGCCAGTTTTTTAGGAGCAAGATAACGGCCATCACCATCAGCATCAATAAAAATAGGATTTGTAGCGGCCATCGTGAAGGGGTCTTTTGTTTTCCAATAATGCTCACTAATTCCATCACCCAATACATATACAAAAAGGTAGGCATCAATTTTAGGACGTGGGACTTTGAAATTAAGCTTAATATCTATTGGTTTTCCTTCCTCTTTGGTAATTTTCTTTTTCCAAACAATATCACCGTTAACAAAGACAAAGACTTCTTTAGGTTTAACCCAACCTGGCGCTCTTACCGTAATCGTCCCTTTAATTTCGTTTTCATCCTTTAAAGAGACTGTGTCTCCAACTTTGTATTTATTAAAAAGTGATAAATCCGAAAAAATACCTTTGCTAACGAGGACACGCCCCTTTTTAAAGCTTTCAACAACTTCCTCTTCATTAATTTCGGCGGGGTTGTCGGTCGAACTTTTAACATAGCTCCTCGCCTGCCCCACAATTCCTTTAACCGTATGGGAATCACTTCCCCCTACGACAGTCACTCTATAACCCTGATTTAAAAGACCCATCCAGTCTTTTAAAATGAAAAAAGGAAGGGGCTCATTTTTTGAAACGGGCGTCATCGAGTTTTCTAATTCTAAAGCATTAAAAGGAAACCCTTTAATTTCCTTGAATGAACCTGTCACCCTATTCAGACCAAACTTTCCAAAAGGCCCTTCGGGGTTTCCATTTTTTTTCCTCCATCGAGGATGGTTTAAAATCAGAACTTCGGCCCCTTTTTCTCTGATTTTTTCATTAAAAGCTTCCCAGGTTCGAAGATAAGGTGAAGGTCTTTTATCCAAAGGATCCATGGGAAAAGCATTGATATGACCAATTCTCGTTGTTACCTCATTCCCAACAATAGGCGTGAAATGCTCATCAAACTCGAGCTCTTTTTGTATAGGAGTGTAATCTGTATTATGGTTATGATCCGTTGCTATCGGAAGCTCGATCCCCTCCCCTGCAATAGTGACCATTCTTTCATCCAAGCGGATGTCGCCATGCTTACTATATTTTAAAACGTGTACATGAGTGTCTGAAGCTACATAGCCTGTCGTATCAACAACCCTTTCAATTTCAAATTTTAACTTTAAAAGTTCACCTTTTTTAATCTCTATCTCTTTTTTAGAGAGAGACCACTCAAATCCTTTTCCAGCAAAAACTTGGTAGCGGCCAGGTCTTAGATTAAACTGACCTTTCTCACCATCAAAGTAAAAGATCCCCTTTCTAACGGCGGTTCTTTTTTTTGTGGCACGGGTAAGCCTGACCAATTTTCCTTTAGGGTTGATGACGGTGATTCTAGAAGGGGTAAATTTTTTGGTTCTTTTGTCAATGACCTGCACCTCTACCGTGCCCTTTTTACCAAACGCTTTTTCAGTACCACCGTAGTCATGGCCCCTGTGAGCGTAAACACTTTGCATAATGATACCTAATAAAAGAAGGACTTTTACCTTGGTCATTTGAGAATCTCCCTAAATTTTTTTTTGGCCCATATTTTGCCCCTCATAACTCAATAACGTCAAGTTAGGATTAAACGAAACTCATGTTTAAAATTGATATAGTTTTGGATTATTGTATGAAGTTTGAAATATCTTTTTAAAAAAAGAGAAAACTTGTCAATTTTCAATCTATTCTACCGATATTTAGGAACTTATTTAAGAGTATTTTGGAAACAATAATTTTTTTAGATGAAACTAAGAATTATAGACTTTTATAATCAAAACAAAAGAGGCATTTTAATGACGGGGGCCATTTTTTTTGCGTGGCTTTTAATTATATTGTCTATATTTCTATTTTCTTTTGTTTATAAAATTCCTTTTCATTTTTCTCCTATTGAATCTATCTTAATTCCTTTTGTAATTACAATTTTTGGTTCTATATGCATTCAATATGAAATTTTAAAATTCATTTTTACGGAAAATAAATTAAGAAATTCAACCTATATCATCTTTGTAGGTCTTCATGCCTTTTATGGAATCTATTTTAGTGTCACTCAAAACCCTGCAATAAATGGTCTTTTGGTTTTAATGATTTTTATTATAAGTTATGCCTTTTGGGGAGGCACTTTTGGCTTTAAAGAAACTTTGGTTGTTTGTTTATTTTTTTACTTTATCTTTTATCTTTTTTTACAAATTTTAGGGATAGAGTTCGGAAAAGACGAAATTATTATGAGTATTACTTTTACCGTAAGCTCTTTAGTTTTTTCAATAAATAACGAAAGTGCAGCAAGGTTTAAGAAAACTCTTTCAATCAAAACTAAAGAATTGGATGACTCTTTGAAAGAGACAAAAGACCTACTTGATCCTATCAATACTTCTGTTTTTACTATTGGAAAAAACTTAGAGGTTATCCACCCGGTTTCAAAAAGCTCTAATGAGATCTTTGGAATGAATATAATTGGAAAAAAAGTTACTAGTTTTTTGTTTCTTAGCATAAGAAGTGGAACTAAAAACCATCGTGATTTAATGTCAGTTTTCCACCTCATTTTTGGTGAAAATGATATCCAATACGACGGAATCTCTGGTCACCTTCCCAAAAAAGTAACGATTCCCTGTGAGTTTAAGAAAAGAGGAAAAACATTTAAAATCAGTTATCATCCAATTTTTGATCAAAATGACCTCTTAGAAAAGCTAATGTTTACTGTTGAGGATATAACGGAGTCTGAGGTTTACTTAAAAACTGTTGAAGAAGATCAAAAGAACTTCAAATTTATGGATGAAATTTTAGAAACTGAGAACAAAGATAATGTTGCCAAAGATTTAGAAATTTCCTTAAATAAACTTTTTGATCTTTTAGAGGACTTCACCTCACCACTTTCTGACACATACCCTCTTTCTTACTTTCAGACAAAATTAGAAAATCAATTCGATCAATTACACAAAAAGTTTGAACATCAAAAAGAAATCAAAACTATGATATTTGGTCATATTGCCAACATTGAGCATTTTGAATTTTTTAAAAATATTCAAGACGAAATTAATCCACAAATTGAGGCAACAAATATTATTTGCGACTCTTTAGACTTTTTTTTAAAATATGCAACGGTATTTAACCGCTTTTTCCCTGTCAATTTAAACTTAAATCGTAATTTTACAAAGATAATCATAGAAAAGGTCAGGGATCTTGATAAAGTTTTTCAAAATCTTTTTGAGTATATTTTTTTAGTCCGAGAAATTAGTCAAATTTCGGATGCTCAATATAAAAAGGCCATACAAGCATCAAAACTCTATCCTGAATTTGATCGGACTATTGACCTAATTTGCCAAAGATCAAGACTACTGTCCTTTTTTTGCCTTGGAACCGGAGAAGATGAACTTTCAAAAACTTATGATGATCTTTCGTATCTTGTTGGACAGATGCCTAATCGGTCAAATCTTTCAGATTATATGATTAAGAAAAACCTCATTGATCCCTATAAAATAGTTTTAGAAAAAACGAGAAATATTGAAAAAGAGATTATAAAAAGAGATGAGATAAGAAAAAAGGAGGGCCTTAGTGACTTCGGTTACTATCAACTTTTATATAAGTTATTAAAAAGGTTTGAGGTCGAAAAAAGAGGAGAAACTAATCCAAATTTACCGCCACTGCCATTAATTTCTGCAGAGCACTCCAAAGGTTTAGTTTCTTTTGTGAGAACAATGGAAGTAGTATTAAAAAACTATGATTCAATAAGTAAAGGCAATAAACTTTTTAAAAAGGATTTTAATTTGAGTATTGAAAGACAAATTAATCATATAGAAGTTTTTATAATAAGAAGTTTATTGAATGATTTAAAAAAGAAAAATGCCTTCCCGCCAAGTCGAAATAATCAAAATTTTATCAAATTCATTAAAAACCTTATTTCAAATAAAAATAAATAAATTTACTTAATATTTTTTCTCTAGAGGATCCATATTTTTTTAAAAATATTTTTGGAGTATGATTATATGTAAAATGATGAGAACATCGATAAAAAATTTTGATCAAAATAAAAACTATTTCTAATTTTTCCCTAATAAAGTAAAACTTTTTTTAAAGCAGACTTCAATATTACGTATATTTCAAAAAAAAAACCGATAAAGCTATCATTAACAAAAATGTATAAAGTAGCTTTTTTTTTAAAAAATATTTTTCTTTATTGAACTATGACCCAGAAATTAAAATTATTCTTTAACGAAAGTAAGAAGAGTCTTTATATAACCTTAAGCGGTTTTTTCGCCTGGGTTTTTATTACCTTAACAATATACTCTTTTCACAATCTTTATAATAAACCATTTGATTTTTCTATCATCAAATACATTTTAGTTCCCTTTTTAATAACAGTTATCGGTTTCCTATTCATCCAATATGGGATCTTAAAATTTATTTTCCCTAAAAATAAATTAAAAATTCTAACCCATATAACTTTTGTAAATTTTCATGGATTTTATGGTACATATATCGCTGCATCACAAGATCCTCAGTATAATAGTTTTGTCGCTTTATTTATTTTTATCATAGGGCCTGTCTTTTTCAATGGCAGTTTAGGCTTAAAAGGAACATTGGCTTCCTCTCTATTTTATTACGTTCTTTATTGCACTTACACTATACTTTTGGGAAAAGGCTTTAATAATGACGAATATATTATTACCATTATATTTTCATTAACAACCATAGTTATCGCATTTCTTAATGAAAGTACCATTAGATTTAAAAAGGGCCTTTCAAAAAAAAGAAAAGAACTGCATGAAAAGGCCCTTAAGTTAGATAATTCCCTAAATGAGACGAAAACCCTTATAAATAATATTAAAGTTTCAATTTTTGCTATTGAAAAAGACTTTAAAGTAGTCCCACCAGTTTCAAAATACTCTGATAAAATTTTTGGAATCGACATTGTTGGAAAAAAGGTGTCAGATTTTTTATTTTCTAATATAAAAAAGGGGACTAAAGAATACCGTGATTTATTGACAGTTTTCTCTATCATCTTTAGTGGCGATGAGATTCAGTACTTTGGGGTATCAGAGAATCTTCCTAAGAAAGTTACCCTACCAGATGAAAATAAGAATAGAGGAAAAACCTTAAAGCTTTCTTATTCCCCTTTTTTTAACAAAGACCAGCTCTTAGAAAAGCTTATGTGTACAGTCGAAGATATTACAGACTCCGAGGAGTATTTAAAAAAAGCCGAAGAAGACCAAGTAAACTTCAATTTTATGAATGAAATTTTAGATACTGAAAACAAAGAAGAACTTTCTAAAGAACTAGAATTTTCTTTGAGTGAACTTTTTGATCTTCTAGAAGATTTTACCTCTCCTCTTTCTGACACATATTTACCTGATTACTTCCATGATAAATTAAAAAATCATTTTGGAGTTCTATACGAAAAGTATAAACATCTTAAAGAATTAGATAACCGTATAATTAACCACATATCGAAAATTGAAGATTTTGAAAGTTTATTATTAAGGCGACAGAATAACAATCAACAACTTCTGAACCCCCAAGTAGAAGCTGCGAGTATTGTTTGTGATATGATTGAAACTTTTTTACAATACATAAAAGTCTTTAAACGCTTTATTCCAATCAATTTAAGTCTTAACAGGAGTTTTGAAAAAATTATTTTAGAAAAGGTTAAAGATATAGATAAAGTCTTTAAAAACCTTTTTGAATACATTTTTTTAGTAAGAGAAGTTGATCAAATTTCAGATAAGCAATTTCAAAAGGCAATTCAAGTCGCCAAACTCTATCCCGATTTTGATAGAACCATGGATCTTATCCAACAAAGATCAAGACTCCTGTCATTTTTATGTTTAGGAACAGGGGAAGAAGAAATTTCAAAATCTTATAACGACCTTTCTTACCTCGTTAGGCAGATGCCAGAAAGGTCAAAGCTTTCTGAATTTATGATTAAGAAAAACCTTATTGAACCCTATAAAGAGGTTGTAGAAAAAACTAAAAATATTGAAGAAGAACTACCAGAAAGAATTGAAGAAAGAAAAAAAGAAATTTTAAGTGACTTCGACTACTTAAAACTCCTAAATGAATTATTAAAGCGTTTTTTAAAAGAGAAGAAAGAGGGGCCTGACCAGAACCTTCCTCCTCTTCCAGAAGTAAAATCTCATGATGGTGTTGATTTAGCACCTTTTATTAATACTACTGAAATTTGTCTTAATAATTTTGAAAAACAAAGAGAACATAGTAGCGGGGATCACAAGGAACTCAGCCAAGAGTCTCTGAATAGACAAATCACGACCACAGAGTTCATGCTCACCCGTATCTTAAAAAAAGAATTAAATGAAAAAAACGCAATTCCAGTAAGCAAAACTAACAGAAAATTTGTTTCTTTTTTAAAAGCATGGACTTCAGGTAAAGATTAAGAAACGCGGTAGGCCATTGACAATTCTTTTTCACATGCAGGTTTTCCTTGTAAAAGCCTAATTTTATTGATTAAAAACATCACATAAGTAGAGAAAAGTATCCCTTTTTTTTATGAATATTTAAAAATAGAAAACTTTTTTAAGGAGACAGTTTATGAAGTTATTAATTGCCTTATTTTTCGTTTTAGGAAGCTTCAGCTCTTTTTCTAAGATTCATGAAGTTAAGCTTTTAAACAAAGGCACAGACGGTCAAAAAATGGTTTTTGAACCTATGGTTCTTTTTATTAAAAAAGGTGACAGCGTTAAGTTTATCCCTACGGATAAATCTCATAACGTAATGAGTATGACAAAAAAAGGTGGCGTCCCTACAGGCTCAAAAAAGTGGAAGGGAAAAACGTCTAAGGTTCACATTCAAAAGTTTGATGAAGAGGGAATCCACGGAATCAAGTGTCGTCCTCATCTTGCCATGGGAATGGTTGGTGCCGTTGTCGTTGGAAACGCAAAAAATTATGACGCTTTCAAAAAAGTAAGGCTTATTGGAAAAGCAAAGAAAAGATTTAAGGATATTCTTAAAACGGTTAAAACCGGTAAAGCTGGTAAATAATTTTTTTAGGCCTTTAAGTTTTTTAAGTCCGCTTTATAAAACTTAAGGGCCAATAAAAGCGGCACTCCCCAATGAGGGGCCCTTAAGAGCATCGGTAAAAGACCAAGTTCAAGACCGTGGTAGTATGGCCTTAAAAAAGCTGTAAAAAGCCCCCAAAAGGCCATATAAAAAAAGACCCAAGGGCTTTTAATTCTAAAACACAATACCCCTAAGATAATATCAATG
Organism: Bacteriovoracaceae bacterium UBA7317; assembly: GCA_002474345.1. GTDB lineage: Bacteria > Bdellovibrionota > Bacteriovoracia > Bacteriovoracales > Bacteriovoracaceae > UBA7317. Next base: position 24,047 of record DKQD01000007.1, on the reverse strand, counting down.
ACCCCAATAACCTTTAAAAAAAGAAGGGCATCCTTTTCTTGCATGAGTGTTTTAAAAAAATAAAGGGTGTAGTCTACAAATTGGGGTTCTCCAATATAAGCTTCATAGCCGTGAAAAATAAATGTTGAGCCTAAAGAAAGCCGAAAAAGAGTAAGCCCCCAGAACTCTCCCTTCTCATTTTTTGAAAGGTACATCATTAGAGCAAAAGGATAAATATATCTAGCCATTTGGGTAAAGAGGGCTATTTCATAATTTCTTTTCGAACCTCTAAGAAGGGTGCAAAGAGCAATTAAAAATAAGACGCTTCCTAAACTTATTAAAAAGGCCTTCCTCTTAGTCGCTAAATATAAAAAGGGAGACACTAAGAGAATGACCGAGGAAAGGCGGTCAATCCAATCCGTTATACCTTGGTCAATATTTCTTTCAAAGAGAAGAAAGTTGCCGATGGGACTTGGGTAGAGGAAGATTTCCCCACCCTGCCCTATTCCTAGTAAGAGAAGAGTTGAAATTAAAAGAATGTGAATATTTCTTTCCAATTATCTTGCTCTATGCTTTAGCTTAAACTTATCGATAACTTTTGTCTTTAAACAATTCCACCTTGTAATTAATTCGTATTTACATTGAGGGCTTATTACCTTAATTTCAGCACTGTCTTTTTTCATACTGGCCAAAAAGAAATGGTCTGCCGCCATAGCAAAGCCTGGCTTTTTCAAAAACCATGAGTTTTTATTCTTAGGCTTCCTCTGGCCTACACCAAGACCTCCTTCACCAAGGTAAATAATTCCCTTTTTCAGATCCTTTTTATTTTTATAAATAGGAACAGTTTTTTTAAGGCTATGACCGTCTGACTCGAAGACAAGATCGACCTGATATTTATCAAAAAGAGGAACAAAGTGTTTTAAAGCGTCACTTGGCTTTTTAACAGCAGGCCAAGCAGGCTCATGGTAATTTGGGAAAACCCAATTCCCCTTTTTGGCATACTTTCGAAGGTGAGTCTCAAGCCAAATCTTTTGGAGCCCACCCATAGCGATTGAAGTATTTAAGTTAAAAATATAGAGGTTATTAATTTTAGTTATGTAATAACTATTTTTAAGGCTCTTTCTATGCATGATAAAAAGGTCATTAAAGAGTTCAACATTCTTTTCGTGGTTTCCTCTGGTTGGAACAACGGGGAGGAAACGCCCATCTTTTGTAATCGTTAAAAGATGATCTCTAAACCACTGCCTGAAATCCCTAAAAATCATGCCAAAAAAGACATAATCCCCACCGTGAACGAGGGCCAGAATGCTCGGATCTTTTTCAACCATTTTTGCCAAAAGCTTATTGATCCCAGGTCTTCTAGGTCTTCTAATATTGGGAAGGTTATCCCTTGAGTCACCACCAAAAATAAGCTTAAATGATCTCTTAGGATCTTTAGGTGCGGTTATAAAATGGAGTTCTTTTGAAACGTGACTTCCCGATCTAACGACAAAATAATATTTTGTCGAAGGACTTAAATTTTTAAAGACACAGGCGTGATAAAAGTACCGTAAACCAATGTCAGCCTTGTTAGTGGTAGAAAGATAGCGGTTATAGGGGGCCCTTTGGACTAATTCATAGGCCTTAAGGTTTCCCTTTTTGGGGGTCTTACTCATATAGCAGTAGTTTTCTTTATAAATTTCCCTTTTTGTATTCCAAGCAAGGGTCGCTTCAGTGGCCGGGTCTTCATGCCAGACAAGACGAAAATGTTTAATCTCTTTTGGAAAATATTCTTTTGAATGAAGGTTAAAAGAAATTAGACTTAAAAAAATGACCCCTATCAAAACCCTCACGCTGACTCCTTCAGTATCTTATTCTGTCCATAGAATTCGTTAGAGCATAAAGGACTATTGTAAGGTCGGGGGCCTTAAAGTGACACTTTTTTTTTCTCTTCCTTTTTTTCCTTAAGGGCTTTTAAGAAGAAAAACCGTCTAGTTTAATCTGGTACCGAAGACTCTACTTCCAACCAAGCTCTCTAGCGATTTCCTTGGCCTTTTCATTTTGAAGGGCCTTTATCTCAAGGTTAAACTTTTTATTTTCCTTAAACTGACTCACTTCTTTAACAAACCCTCTTAGCTTCACTTTTGGGTTAACGGGGTATTCAAAGCTACCACCAAACTCAGAATTCCCTTGGGTTATTATATCCTGGGCCCTTTCACTTGTTAAAAACTCAAGAACTCGTTTTGAAAAATGAGGGTAGTTAGTTAGTTTATGAACTCCAAAAGATCTCAAATTAATATGGGCCCCATAAGAGTTTTGGTTAGGAAACACCATTTTTATAGGAGTCTTTTCGTACTTCTTTCTGAAGTGACCAAGATAATAAGTATTCGCCACTCCAATATGACACTCTCCCTCATGAAGGGCCTGAAGCACGCCACTCATATCTGACTTTTTGATAAGAGGTTTATTGTTGATCCATTCTTTAAGCATAGATTCTGTTGATTCTTTCCCTTTAACATCTACAAAAAAGGCGATTAAAGAAATATTGTAAAGGCTATCTGAAGTTCTAAGGCAAAGCCTCCCCTTCCAAGTTGGATGACCTAAGTCTTCATAAGTTAAAAGCTCATCAAGTTCATAAGGTTTTACTAAATCACTATTATAAAAAAGAACCCGTGCCTTTTTTGTAAAACCATACCAAGTTCCTTCTTTTGACCTCAAATACTCCGGAACATTTTCTCTTAAGACCGAACTTTCTAATGGTAAAAGGAAATTTTGAGAAGCAGCACTCCCCAATAAAGAGGCGTCAGGAATCTGAATTAAATCAAACTTAAGGTCTTTTCCCTTTCCTTCTTTTATGGCCTTAGAGACTGCCAATTTGTCGTATTGGTAAAGAACTTTAAAACCATTTTCTTTTCCAATCGTTTCATTAAAGATTTTTAAAACGGGGTCCATTCTTTTGGCCCTTGTATTTCCCACCATTTTTAATTCAACCAGGGCCATGACCTCGGTCAAGGTGAGAAGAAGAATGAGAGGGAATAAAAGATGTCTAAATTTAAACATAAGGGCCTCGCCTAAAAATGTTGATAAACATAGTTTAATAATTAATACTTTTGTTTGAATAATTAAACAAGTAGTTTTTGTCTTACACTGATGGGTTAAGTTGTGCAGACGATCAAGAACCAGATTACTTTAGGCCTAGGGCTTAAGATTCATCTTCTTATTGATCAGCTTCCAAAGCTTTCCAACTAGCCACAAAACAAAAGATGGCGAAAGTCTATAAAGCCACCACAATATTTTCATTTGAAGAGGCTCCACAATAAGGCCTTTATTTTTTTCAATTTGGGGAAGGGCTTTTTTAACCAAAGCTTCAGGGGCGAGGGCCATTAGAGGAAGGGGCCTTTTTTTTAATTTTTCAACAATCTTAGGCCCAACTCTACCGTACTTTCCTCCTTCAAGAATAGGAGTCTCAATAAAACCTGGGCAGAGAGCACTCACTCGTACTCCATATCTGGAGGCCTGGGCCCTCAAAGAAACTGAAAGGCCAACCACCGCATGCTTCGTCATCCCATAGCTAACCACAAAGGGGGCAGGAAGAATTCCGGCAACTGAAGCCGTATTAATGATATGCCCAAAGCCCTGCTCCACCATAACTTTGTAACAGGCAAGGGTTCCGTTCATAACCCCTTTAATATTGACGTCGACTATATAGTTCCAATCTTCGATGGGGTCATCCTTCACCTCCCAACCTGAAACGACGCCCGCATTATTAAAAAGGGTGTCAATCCTTCCATGAGTTTCTTTTAATTCTAAAATAAGCTTTTCAAAGGCCCTAGAGTCCCGAACATCTAAAAAGGCGGAGCTTGCCTTTCCACCTTCGGCCTCTATAAGCTTAGCTTCTTTTTCAGCAACCTCTTTTTGAAGGTCGGCAAGAATAACGTGGCATCCTCTTCTAGCAAGCTCTTTACCAAAAGCAAGGCCTATACCTGATGCCCCACCTGTAATTAAAGAAACCCCTCCACTATAAAAATTAAGAGGGCCATTCTCCATTTCTAGTATCCTTTTAAAAGTTCATTCGGTGCTTTTTCTTCAATCACTTTTTTAAAGACAAAACGGTAAACTAAAAAGGAAATCAGCGCCTTTGAAAGAATGGCCGGTAAAAAGGCCCAAGGGTAAAAAGACCACCCTTCGTTCATATTTCGAAAAAAGATGGCGACCAGAGAGTAAGAGAGAAGATACCCAACCAAAATCCCAAAAAGACCGGCAAAAGAAATGAGGAGACCCAATTCGGCCATTCCGATTTTCTTTAGATGGTCTGGTGAAAAACCTAAAGTCTTTAAAAGGTTATAATCGGGGATTCTTTGCTCAATTTGATTTTGAAAAATAGTCCAGATGACAAAGACGCCCACAAAGAGACTGACAAAGGTCATGGTTCTAAAACTAAGGACAATATCATTAAAAATCGTTCGGGTTTTTTCAATATTTCTTTTAAGATTAATTGATGAAATATTGGGGAACTTATCAAGAAGCTTCATTTGAAAACCATAGGGCCTTTTATCTTTATCGTGAAAAGTCGTCCCTAAAAAGGTTTGGGGGTAATTTTCTAAAACACCTGGTTTGAAAACAAAGAAAAAATTGGGTTTTAGATTGGCCCAATTGACCTTTCTAAAGCTCTCTACTTTTGCTTTTAGGGGAAGCCCTAAAACGGTCATCCCTATTTCATCACCTATTTTAATCTTAAGCCTTTTCGCATACCTTTCTTCTAAGCTGACTCCAGGCAAACTTCCCTTTTCATCCTTTTCCCCAAAGGCCTGCCCTTTCACAATAACTTCATCTTTATAAAGCTTTTCTTTATAAGAAAGGTTAATGGGCCTGTTCCTTAAAAAGGAGTTCATTTCCCCTTCTCTTGTCCGAGACTTCTTCTTTTTTGAGTACTGTTCAAAGGGTTTCCCATTTAAACTTTGAAGCTTTGCTTTGACCATCGGTGATGGACCGGCTAGCTCAACATTATTTTCCTCACAAAACTTTCTCAACTCTTCAATTTGATCTTTTTGAATATCGATAAGAAAAAAATGAGGGGTCCGCCCCTTTGTAAAATAGGTAAGTTCGTTAACCATGACATGGTTTAGTTGAGGGATCAAAGTCAGCATGGAGGAAAGAAGGACAAGAACCATAAGAGAAATCAATGTCTCCGTTTTAAAGCGCGTCATATTTTTAAAAGCGATCTTGAAAATAATATGACCTCTAAGCCTTGCCTTCCCTAAAAGGTTTAAAATCCAAATGCCGAGCCTGTCAGTAATAAGAAGAGAGATGAAAATAAAAAGACAAAACAAGGGCCCATTTCGATAAGACGAAGAGAGGTCAATTGAAATAAAAACGAAAAAGAGGGCCCAAGGGATAAAAAGAATCATCCCCTTTTTTTGAGAATATCTTTCCCTAAACTTTGAGGAGTGAAGGGACGTAATGGAAGAGTCAAGCTTTGGAATAATAAGGGGAAGTGCGCAAAGGGCATTACTAATCATGCAAATAAAGCTTCCATAGAAAAAGCTTTTCCAGGAGATCTGGATAATGATTTGAAGCGGAGTATAGTTTTGAACAATAAAGTTCACAAAAAGGACGAGGGGGGCCGCCACCAAAAAGGATAGAACCCCTGCCATAAGACCAAGTATAAGCAGGTGATAAAAGTAGATCGTAAAAATCTTTAATTTCCCAAACCCCATGGCCTTTAAAACCGCCATGTCTTTTTTTCGATTGGAGAGGTAATTTCTATAGAGATAAAAGTTAGCCGAAACCGCTAAAAGGAGAGAAATAAGGGCCGTCAGTCCTAAAAAGTCAGAAAGGTAGTTCACTCCCCTTCCCATCCTCTGGCCTTTCCTTTGAGGAGTCACGACTCTGATGTTTTTATCGGGAAAATTTTCTTTTAAAAATGTATTCAAATCGGGTAGGGAAAAATCTTCTTTTATTTTTAGAAGATAGAAGTAGCGGATGGTGCTTCCAAATTGAATAAGTTTCGTCTTTTTTAAAGATTCTAAAGATAGATAGACCCGTGGGACGAAGGACCCCCCCATAAAATTCTGGCCTATATCATCAATTAAAAGATCCTTAACTTTAAAGCGGCTTTTTCCGATACCCAAAAAGTCCAGTTTTTTCAATTTAAGCTGTTCTTTTAGTTCACTCTGGATAATGATCCCATCCTCTCCAATGCTTTTTCCGGCTTTATAGGTACCCGTCTTTTGAAGTGTCATGCTTCCATAGAAAGGATAAAGTGAGTCAATCCCTTTGACCTGCACAAGCCTAGCTTTTTCCCCGGCCTTGATCATCGTTAAAAGTTCAATGGATTCTGAAACCTGTATTTCTTCTTTAAAAAGGGACTTAACCTTTTTTAAATCGTCCTCATTAAAAGGAGTAATGAGAGAAAGAGCAAGGTCTGCACCTAAAAACTTTTTTGATTTTTGGTTGATTGTTTTTTCAATGGAGAATTTAAAGTTCTTAACAATTATAATGCCTGTCATTCCTAAGGACAGGCTAATAAGAAAAAAAAAGTGAAAGCGGGAAATCTTCTTTATTTCCCGTAACGCCATCTTAAAAAGCATGAGGTCTCATTTTTTATATTTTTATATTTCTTATCTTTAATTATTAAATTCTTCTTTCTACCTATAATTGGTCACCCTGAACTAAAACACCTTCTTCAAGGTTAAAAACTCGGTCGCACCTTTTTGCTAATTCTCTTCCATGTGTCACAAGAATGAGTGTCATTTTCCGCTCTTTAACTAAGTCAAAAAAGAGGTCGATCACCTTATTTCCTGTTTTTTGGTCCAAGCTCCCGCTGGGTTCATCGGCCAAAAGAAGTTCCGGGTTATTAGCAAGGCTTCTGGCAATCGCGACTCTTTGCTGCTCACCACCACTAAGTTCGCTTGGAAAATGGCTGGCCCTTTCCTGAAGACCTACTTGATTTAAAAGCCTTAAAGCCGTTTTACGAACTTCATGGGTTTCATGAAGTTCCAGGACAATTTCTACATTTTCTAAAGCAGTTAAATGAGGAAGGAGGTGGTATTCCTGGAAGACAATACTTAAGGAGTCCGCCCTTAGTTGGGTGAGTTCTTTTTCACTTAAGCTTCCCAGCTCTTTATCTAAAAAAATCACGCTCCCACTATCTGCTCGGTCAAGTCCTCCAATTATAGAAAGAAGAGTCGACTTCCCACTCCCAGAGTCTCCCAAGATAGCTATCGTTTCGCCCTTTTGGATTTCAAAATTAACGTCTTTTAAAACGTCAATGGAGAGCTTTCTTCGTCCACCAATAGAATAGGATTTTTTCAATTTTTCAACTTTTAGAATCACTTTACAAAATCCTTTAAAACATTAAAAACGGTTTGGGCCATAATCTCGTGACCTTTTTCATTGGGGTGAATTCCATCAGGAAGGTTTAAAGCTTTAATACCTGCTACATCTTTGAGGAGAAAAGGAAGGAACGCTACCTTATGAGTATTGGCCAAATCCTTAAAGATTTTCTCAAACCCAGACCTATAATCCTCTCCATAATTGGGAGGAATCTTCATTCCAGCGAGGATGACCTTTATTTGCTTCTCCTTGGCGAAACGAATAATGTCCACCAGATTCTGTCGGCTTTTTTCAAGGGGTATTCCTCTTAAGCCATCATTGGCCCCTAATGCCAGAATCATAAGCTTTATCTTTTTTTGACCCGTAATCCACTTTAACCTCGTGAGGCCACTGGAAGTGGTCGAGCCACTCACCCCTAAATTAAAAATTTCTACTTTTTTTCCAAGATTGGTAAAAAGCCTTTTTTTAACGAGCTCTGGGTAGGCTTTTTCAGCTGGTACACCATAACCCTCCGTTAGAGAGTCTCCCAAAAAAAGAATATTGTAAGTCTCTTTTGAGATCACCGGAAGAGAGAGGGACAGAAAGAAAATGACGCAAAGGGTTTTCATAGGGAGTAGCTTTTTAATTGAAGGAAATATACAGTTTTTATTCTAGGTTAATTGAGAGGAAAAATCAATTGAAAGGAGCTGTACATTATCTGACTATATTTTTCAATTCTAAAAACAATTCATCTAGTTCAATGTTCTAACAATTTTTGATTTGTGCTTTAGATTTGATATAAGATTTAAGAATCTTTAAAAGGCGGTAAAAATGAATAAACCAAAATCAATAAAGTTTTTCCTTTTTCTTATACCCTTTTTTTTACTCAGTGCTTTTTCAGCTGAAACAGACCAGTATTTTGCCCTCAATAAGTATATTGAAGATTCGACGATTCCTATCAACGAAATAATTAATAAAAACCTAACTAAGGCCATAAATAAGGCCAATCGAAAGGGCTATTCCTGCTATAAGTTAACCAAGCATTTTGCAAAAGAAGTAGGGTCTGGGAAAAACAGTTTAAGAGATGTTCCCATAAGAAAAAATGAAGCGATTGATCAAATACCCCGCCACACTTCTAATAGAGAACTTTTTTACGAAGATTCCATTTTTTATGGCCTTAAAAGGTGGGATATTGGAATTGGTGACAACCGCTTCCTCTCACCCACTCTTGAAGTTAATGGGGTGAGATTAGGTGGTGATAAGATCTCCCATATTACTTTTATTGGCCTAAATTATTACAAGACTTTTAGCTTCTTTTTAAAGCGATATAAGAAAAAGTATTCAAAAGAAGTCGCAACAAAAAAAGCAGTTATTAAAGCGATTAATTTTGGAATCCTCCAAGAAAAAACATTCACCGGAAGAAGCCGCCTTATTTCAGGGCTTTTTTCTTTTGGAGATATGGAGGCAAACTATCAGGGCCTACGCCTTTTTCACAATATTTGTGGAAGTGATAACCCTTACGTCATTAAGGTTAAAGGAAAATGGCACCTTCGAAGCTTAGTCGATATCACACCTTATATCACTCCTGAATTAGATGAAACTTATTACCCCAGTGCTTTTAGAAAGTCTTTTTGGAAAAAAGTTAAAAAAAATCTTGCAGGATACTGCAATGAAAGCACTTTTAAAGCACTAAGAAAAAGGTGGACCTATTATTCAACTTTTAGAAAAAAATCATTTTCTTATCATTATTTACAACAAAAAATTAAAGAGGGAAAAGTAAAAGACAATTCTCTTTTCACTCTCAAAAATGTTTGCACCCATAAGGCGCAACAATGGAACTAAAAAAAATTCTTATTGTGGACGATGACAGAGACCTCTGCGAGGTTTTAGCAGGCCACGTAGTCAATATTTTTGACGATATTCAGGTCGCTTGCTGCTATGATGGTGGAAAGGCCCTTCAAGAAATCAATTTTGGAGGATTTGACTGTATGGTCTTTGATTTACAATTACCTCTCGTCGATGGGATAGAACTCATTAGAAGGACAATAAGTAAACCCGAAAACGAACAGGCCGAAATTTATGTAGTATCAGGGAATATAGACGAAAATGCCCAAAGGTCTTTAGATGAAATGAATATAAGGGGATATATCCACAAACCTTTCACTTTCCAAGACATCTACGACATGATGAGAAAGTAAATTTAAAATGCTTTTCATAAATTTAGCAGTGGCTCCATTTAGGTCTTTAAGTTAATTAAATAGGGCAGATCAATAATATAGCTTGTCTTCTGTCCAACAATACTTGTTACGATAATAGTTCCTCTAAGACCCATAACAGTACTTTTTACGGCGTTCATGCCTACTCCGCGACCAGAAATATCAGTAACACTTGTTTTAGTTGAAAAACCAGATACAAAAATTAAATTAATTAACTCTTTATCATCTAATTTATTTATTTGTTCCTCTGTTTTTATTTTCCTTTCTATCGCTTTCACTTTAATAAGGTCAGGATCAATCCCCCTTCCATCATCTTCTAAAATAATCCTTACCCTCTCGTTTTCTCTCTTAAAAGATAAGTGGATCGTGGCCTTTTCAGGTTTGGCCCTTTCAATCCTTTCTTCTTTGGATTCAACTCCATGATCTATAATATTTCTAAAAAGATGAATCGAAATATTAACAAGTGAATAGTATTCTTTGGGATCTACAAGAATTTTATCTCCGCTAATCTTTACGTCTACTTCTTTCCCTTGTTCCTCAGCAAGATCCTCTAAAATCCTCTCATAGCGGTAAAATAGGGATTTAAAATCTTTCAAGATATAATTTTCGAGGACAAAGGTCTTTAGTTCCTCAATTGATTCCACCTCATACATTTTATGATTTAATTCTATAGCATCGATAGTTTGGACCTCATCAATGATAAGCTTATTAGCCGCTTCAATAACGTTCCTATGCTTTTTAAAAAAATCTTTTAATATATTATCAATTTTTTCAAACTCTTCTCTAAATTGTGACCATAAGCTTTTTGAAATAATTGTTTCCATTTTATTTATCGTATAGGTCAAGTTCTTTTGTCCGAATTGGCCATAACGCGCTTTCAAAGTATGAAAAGTTCTAAAAATTTCTTCCTTTTCCGTTTCTAGTTCTCCCTTAAAGGGAAAGTCTGTGAAAAGCTCTGTTGTATCGTTCATCAAGTCGATAAATTCAAGAGGCCTAGAAAGGCAAAGTTTAATAAATTGAACATCCTCCCTGTCGATTTCAATTTTCTTTAATAACTCTGCTTCTTTCGTTTTATCACTAGCAACACAAATAACTTTATTAACTCTTTTATTTTCATATATAGCTCGGAATTCAAGTTGCACAATTTGTTTTTCTATTTTGTTAAAATGACTTGGGGCAAGTGCCAAAAGGTCTTTAAAAGAAATAACACCTTTCCAAACATTTTTACGCCAGTTTTTAAAATTTTCCTTCTCCTCTTCATTAAGGCGTAAAACATCATCAATACTTTTTCCTTCCGGCTCACATTGAAAAATATTTTTAGATGCCAGAGTGGCACCATCCTGAATTAAACCCTCTTCATTAAAGATCATAAATCCCTGGCCTAAATTTTCAAGAAGGTTTTTAAGGTCCTTTCTTTGGGCATCTAATTGGTTATTTTTCCTTTTAGTATCCTCTAAAAGTGCCTTAATTTTGTCATTAATTATATTCTGCTTTTTCATATTGAAAAAATAGTTTAAATAAATCAGTAAAAAGCTGGAGGTAATAAGAAGAACTAAAGGAAATAATATGGAAATCAAAAAACTTGTTTTTTCTATAGCATCAGAAATAGAAGCAAAGTAAAGGTGATTATTTAACCTTATAAAGAGCATATTTTTTTTATAACTATTCCATTTATACCGGGTAAGTCCAACTAAATTATTGGCCATAAAAAGTTCTTCCTCAAAAGAACCCTTAAAATCATTTTCAAAAAATCCCCTTTTTCTTTCATGAAGCTTAATATTTCTTTCAATAAATGGTAACGTTTTCTCTTTTATATACTTTTTCTCATAAGGATTAAGGTTTCTATACTCATCACCAAAGTCCCTCATTAAAACATCATCAATTTTTTCAGTAACTTTTCCACTCGTATTTAGTGAAATACCATCCATTGGCCAAAGAAAAATTCTATCTTTTTGATACCTATTAAAAATAGACTTTCTATCTTCTGAACTTTTTGCCATTCCAAATTTTGTGAGCCCAACTTTTGCCAAATCTTGTCTTGTTGGTTTCTTTAAATTTTCTCTAATCGTTAAAAATAAAAAGAGGCATTGAAATATGATTAAAACAAAACTGATTAAAAGAAAATTCCTTTGAAAATTTTTTCTCATTGGGTCAAAAAGAGACGGTCGATCAATCGTTTTAGTATCATGCATACCTTATCATTCGGTATTAATAAAAAAAGTATTTAAGGTAGGTTAGTGTTTTAGTCAGAATAATAATTGCAAGAATTAAGGTGTTTTATTTTTTTTGGTAATTAATTTTTATAAATCAGGTCATTTTTGTCTTAATTCTTTCCTAATTAAGACAAACTTTCCATCTAGGCTTGGTCTATTAGGATCAAACCTGTACTCATAAACTATATGGCTATGAGAGGAGCTTCCAATAAACATAGAATTAAATGCCTCAGCATCTCCAATAAACCACTTAAGGCCTAAAAAGATAATAAAAAAAAGTAAGTTAAAAAATAAAGCTTTCAAGGTCCCTCCAAAAAATCCTAATTGCTCTAGTGTCTTTTATAATTAAAATTTATTTACTTACCGAGGATCATATTTTTAAACAATAAAAACCCCATTGTTATTTTGATTATATGAGATTTTGCACCATAAAAAGTGGTGAATTATTGGTGTAATAGGCCTATTTTTAGTGCAAGGTTGGTGCAAATAAAATTTTCAATAAAGGTTATTTAAAAGATTAACCTTAGGCTTAGCAGTCAAAAAAGAAATCAAGTAACTTAATAAAAAATTAGGAAAAAGTGGAGGTAAGTGGCTTACCAATTATTTGGTTAAGCATCATTTAAATTTGCTTATTTTGGTGGAGAAAAAATTCATATAATGAGAGAGGATAAAGAGCTACCTTTTTTTATCAAAAGTATTCAAATTGGAAACAAAACCTAAAAAGTGTTAACCTATAAAAAGTTAAAATCCCTAAGGAGTTTTTCTATAACAACAACATTTCGAATTTTTTCTTTCGCCCTCAATTTACTAATATGGTGTTGGTTTTTCAGCGATGGTCCCCACAGTCTTGGACTTGACCCACATCCTGAATCATGGGGTGGTCGTTGGCGCTTTCTTACCTTTTGGGGCCTAAGTATAAACCTGATCATGACAGGAGGTGCATTACTTTCTGAATTTAAGTTAGTAAAGTTTCCTACTTGGTTTTGCACACACGCCGTCATTCACTCAACAGTTGTCATAATTCTTTATTGGAGTCTAGTAGCAATTGACCCTCATTTAGTTCGGGTCCCGGGTCGGTACCTTCCTTGGTATATCGAGTACCACGTCCATCTTTTGTCTGGCATTTTATGCTACTTTGAAGCCTTTAAGTTGACTGGATGTTTTAAAGAATTAAAAAAAGACCTCATTATGATTAACGTTATGAATGCAGCATATATAAGTTGGATAGAGTTTGTCATATTCCCTTTGAGTGGACATCCATGCAACAAGGCCAAAACTGTTTGCGGCTTCCCCTATCCTTTTCTAAATGAAATACCAACTTCTGAGCGAATAGGCCTTTATGTTTTTTCCACCGTTTTTGTTTTAATGTTTTATTTTTTTATTAGAAAAACAATTCTTCATTTTAAAAATACAACTTAATTCCTGTAATTTTTAAATCGCAGAAGGAATTTATATGAATAACCGTCGTTTTTTTTTAAAAAATTTTAGTTTGTTAACTCTTACAGGTTTTACTTCTTCCCACTTATTGGAAGCCGCAAATACATGTAAAAATAAATTAACCCCTAAACAATCACTTGGCCCTTTTTATCCAGAAAAATTCAAATTAGAAAAAGATGCCGATTTAACTCAATTAAGAGGTCACAAACAAAAAGCAAAAGGTCGATTGGTCCATATTTCAGGAAATGTTCAAGACGAATTTTGCAAACCAATTGTAAATGCTATCGTTGAAGTTTGGCAGGCCTGTTATTCTGGTAGATACAATCACCCCTCTGATACTTCAGAAGAAGCTTTAGACCCACATTTTCAATATTATGCGATGATGAAAACAGATTCTAAAGGAAAGTACTCTTTCAAAACTATAGTCCCCGGTGCTTATAAGGCAAGTCCAAATTGGATGAGGCCTCCTCATATTCATTACAAAGTAAGTTTGAGAGGTTATCAAAGCCTAGTCACGCAACTCTACTTTTCAGGTGAAAAATTTAACCGTGAAGATGGTATCTTAAACAGTTTAACTTTAGAAGAAAGGAAAAAGGTTATTGTTGATTTCAAAAAGGACAATAAGGGAGTATTAAAAGGGAACTTTAATATTTTTTTAAAAAAACATTCGCTTTAATTTAAATTTTTTTCTCGTAACAAGCCTTTCAAAGAAGCCGATAATTCAATACAAATTTAGTTAAATTAACTTAATAAGGTAATAAAAGATGTTGAAATACTTGACATGGAAAAACCTTTTAAACGAACTAAAAACAAAAGGTAGTTTTCTTCTTCCTTTAAGATTATTTTTAGGCCTTGGTTGGTTAAGAGCCGGTATGGCCAAATTGACTAAGCCAGCATGGTATAACGGTGAAGCTTTACAAAAGTTTCTAACGGACCACATAGACAAAGGTGATATCATATTTCCTCATTATGAATTTTTAATTAATAATTTATTCTTACCAAATGCTTTCATTTTGGCTTGGATTATTATTGTAGGTCAGATTTTATGTGGCGTAGGCATTTTGCTTGGTGCGTTCTCAAATATTGCCCTTATGATGGGAATCATAATGAATCTAAATTTCATACTTGCTGGGGCACCAAATCCTTCAGCTTTTTATGTGGTTATTCAAATAGTTCTTTTATTATCCAATACTGGAGCCATTTTAGGTTTAGATAAATTACTTTCCCATAAAATTCATTATGCTTTTTTAGTTGCACAGCCTGAGCATAAGACGATTAGACCTGCTTCCGAAAGATATTTTTTCTTGACCCTTGTTTTTATCACTTTTTTCAGCGCAATTTATTCAGGTTTTTTTATTAAAGACTTTAATCCAAATAGTATTCATGATGTAGGAATGATTTTATTTGTATTAGGGTTCATAAGCTCAGCAGCATTTTTCATAAAATATTGCTACCTCATTCAACATAAAATCAAATTTCTAGTTGTCGATGATGAGAGTAATGCTGTGGATGTTATGGAGGATTATGTAAATGAAAACTTTGAAATTGAAGTGGTAAAAGCAACAACAATTTCAGAAGCTCAAGAAAGATTAGTAAAAGATCCAAATATTGTTTTAATTATTTCAGATTATAATATGGGAAAAAATAATGAAGACCGAGATGGTGGAGATTTATATTTGTTTAATAAGGGATATAAGAACCTCCCTTTCCTTTTATTTTCTGCAGAAAAAGTCGGAGACCATGAAAAATTAACTAGCTTTTATGATGACAATATTCATAACCATCCTATTGGAAAGCCTTTTGATAAAGACAAAACAAAAGAATGCATTGAGGACATACTGGTTTATTATTGGGTATAAAACACCAAATTTTTAAAAATGCTCCTATAACTATATAGTGTTAAGTCCTTTTTTTTATACTATAATACTTTAATGTTATTATCTTTTTGGGAAGGATTCATTTTACAAGGAAGTCTTATTTTGGCCTTCGGGGCCCAAAACCTTTTCGTTCTTGAATCTGGCTTAAAAAAAGACAACCAATTTATCGTTGCGTTTGTTTGTACACTTTGTGACTTTCTTTTAATACTAATTGGCCTCTTGGGGTTTAGTTTTTTGTTCGATCAATACCCAGAAGTCAAATTCATTTTTGGAGCATTGGGAACTATTTTTCTAACAGTAACAGGTTTGAATAAAATTTTTTCCAAACAAAATATAGGTCAAACTAAAGTTAATAGAACTCCGCTAAAATCACCCAAATTGAATACGGTATTAAAAACCCTGGCCTTTAGCCTCCTAAATCCTCTTGTGTATGTAGATACGGTTTTTTTAATAGGAGGCACAGGGGCAAGAATAGAACATATAAACTCAAAAATATCATTTTGGCTGGGGGCATCTTTACTTTCCTGCCTATGGTTTTTTGGCCTATCTTATCTTTCAAGCCAATTAAATTTACTTAGATTAAGGCCCGACTTTTTAGAGAAAATTTCAAAAGCCTCAGGTTTTTTACTTATTATTTTTGCTGTAAAGATGGCCGCTCTTTCTTTTTTATAATTAGGATGCCTTTTTATCAGAAAAAGCGTATGGAACAATTTTTTGTAAGAACTTTATAAATTTGATATTATCCTTGCCCACTGGTAATGCATCTTCTTGTTTAAGCTCGTTATAAAAAATTTCCTCGATAAGCCTTTCGAGGGTGCCAATTAAACTTTCAAATTCTTTATTAGAGTCATCATTATTTATTTCAAAATACGCAAGGCTTGTAACAATACTTTTCACAAAGTCTAATAAAATTGGATCAAGATTAGGAACAATATGTGAATCGTCATCTAACTTATTTCCACTTCTATCTAAAAGGCGCTTTAATACTTTTATTATGTTATTAAAGTAATCTTTATTACTGATTATGAAATGATGTTCAATTGAAACACCAAATTTAAAAACACGACTTTCAATTTCAGCTTTTTTTTCTAAAATATTTTTATAGGGTTCTATTAAGTTATGCTTGATAATTGATTCATCAAGTTTTTCTCTTTCTGGCATTAATTTTACTAAATTTGAAAGCCTACCATAATATTGAGCTATTTTATCCTCACCTATTCCTTTCAAAAGAAAAAATATAAGCCTCGATCTCTGTTGGATTAGATATATGGACCTCTCAAAGTCCGGGTAAAGCTTAGCAAGATGAAGAACCTTCCCTATTTTTTCCTGGTTAATACTTTTTACATTGCGCACCCAAAAAACATATTCAAATAAGTTATTAAATTGAGTTTCAAGATGCTTTATTTTTTCCATAATGAAATCAACAGATTTAAAATTTGCTTTAAATTTAATTTTAAAGAACAGAGATCCTGTAGTTTTATATTGGAAAAGAGTATCCAAAATATCACATATAATATTTGTGGCTTCAATTTGAGGGTCAATTTTTATATTTCTTTCCTCAATATCAATAATTTCCCAACATCTTTTTTTAAATATACCGACTAACAAATGAAGTTCCTTCAAGTCATTCTTTACTTCATTAATAAATTTAATTAATTTTTCCTCAAAGTATTTTGCCTTGTATGTATCTGAAAGAGGTGAAACAAAGTCTTCAAGAATAGAAAAAGCCTGGTCTGTGGTATTTTGCAAACCTCTTGCGAGTTCTTTTTTATTATCTATATTTCCAACTTCTTTTAAAAAATCAAAATTTAAAACGCTATCTGAAGACTTGATATAATATCCCTCCGAATCGCTCACATCCTCAACGATACAAAGAACTTTATCAACAAGGTTATTTTTATTCAAAATCGGTGAGTAGGAAAGCTTTAGTGTCATAACACTTTTTTTATCTTTAGAGGGCAAATGAATTTTTTTAGGAAGACCTCCTGAAAGGGCAAAAAACTGAATCTCATCCTGATCAAAAACCATAGATAGACAAGAGCTAAGATCACTGTAGACTTTAGTTCCTTTTCTTATATTATAAAAAAGAAAATCATATATATTATAACCAGTAATATCGAACCCAAAAACATTTTTTGATTTCTCAGAAACTGGATAAAGAACTTTGAAGTTTTTTCCTATAGCAAAAACACCTGAATTCATATTATCTAATAGGTCTTTAATCTCTTTTGTTCTTTTTTCAATACTTTTTCCAATCCGTAGCGAACATCTTCCAAAAGATTGGATAGATCTTTCTCTTCCTTTAACTCATGTTCCATTCCTATTTTTATTTTATTAAGAGGAGCCATTCCCAGGATTAAAAAATGAATTGTCACCCCTGCAAAAATTAATTCGACGTCAAATAAAAAACTAGAAAAAAGTCCTATAATTAAAAAAGAAAAAGCATGAATTAATATTTTTAAGTTATTAAATTTTTTCTTTTGAAAAAATATTAAAGATATAAAAAAACATATAAAAAAGATGCACAAGTAAAGCATATGTATCGAGTATTTAGTCAAAAAAGGCGAAATTAAAAGGAAGCTACCTAAACTGTAAATTAAATAATTTGAAAAATTATTTAAACTCAGACTCTTTTCTCTAAAGTCAAAAAGATCTTTAATGAAGTAAAAATATAAAATTGAAGTTATTAATATTGATAGAGAAAATACTACTTTTGATAAATTAATATTAATTTCACTAAACCAAAAGAAACTGCTAAAAGTCCAAAATATTATAACACCTATGTAAATTAAATAACTTTTTGACCTTATGTAAAAGTAAAGGACCAGATTATTTAAAAATAAAATAAAAAAGCCAGACAAGAGAGTAAGGTAAGAGTTGTTATTAAACCCTATTTTCTGAAACTTTATATTTCTCGAAAAACCTGAACTAAATTGAAAATTTTTTTTTGCTTCAAAAACAGAAGCATTTAATTCTAAAAAGGAACTAAAAAGAAAAATAGTTAATAGTAAATATAAGTAGTTTCTTGGCTTCATAATTTATTCATAACTTATCGACTGTAAAGATTGAAAATAAAATAATTTCAATTATTTGTTATGAATAAAAACAGTTTTAAAGTCTAAATAAAACCTTCAAAATATCCGATTCAACAGTTTTATTCTTTAGCAAAGGAACCTATCAATTGAAAAAAGACCACCCCTTTAGTGAGGAGTTACTTGAAAAAATATACCTTTCTAAAGTACTGTTTCTTTATATTTCAAAAAAGGGAACAATATTAGCTTCTCCAACAATTACGGGCCATATTAACGCTCTAGATATCGATTTATGGGATCAATTAGTCGCAAAGGAGTCCAGAAAAGAGGGTCTTCTCAAATTTATAGAATATATGGTTCTTCAAAACTTCGAATGCGATTATAGGGAGGAGGAAGAAAATATCACTCTTACACTTCAGCCAAAAAATTAATTTTTTTCATCTTCGCAAAATTAAAATAAATAATTTTCTACTTTAAAAATATGATTCGATAAAAATTAAGGGTCATCATAAAATTCATATCAAATACCTTATTTATCACCAAAGCCCCTCTCTGCTTCAGCAAGTTTTTCTAAAGTCCCTTTTTTACAGTCAGTTTCACACAAGCTCAGGTGCTTCCTCAAAGCAACCTTATACTGTATATAATTGTGATATTTTATAAAGGCGAAAATGTCCTTGCCGACTCTGGCATTTTTCCATGAATGGGTAATGAGCTTTAAGGCCTTTTCTCTAAGTCTCTGGCCCAATTTTTTATCATGATACAAAGGAAGCAGTCTATGGCCTACATGCTTATAGCTTTTCTTTATAAGATTTCCTGGAATTTGAGGTACCGGATCTTTCTCTAACATGATTCGAGCACTATTTTTTATTAATTTGTCATAAGCTTTTTGGAAAGCTCTCCCCCCGACCCTTGGCGAAGCTCCAACCAAGACATTGGGTTTAATTCCAAATCGAAGACTTAAATGAGCACCACAGTGAGTGGCCAAAGCAGCACCCAAACTAAAACCAATGCAATATATATTTGGATTCTTTTTATTTTTTTCTTGAAAGGATTCAATTCGCTTACTGATTGTTTTTTTAAATCGATTGTATTCCTTATTAAAACCATTATGGACCTTTAGATTTTTCCACTCTCTAAAATTAGATTCCGTTAGACCTTTCCATTTTTTGATGCCAGCTGGGCCGGAAGATGGTAGCCACATTATCTTTTTTAAAAGTAAATTCGAATCTGTTAGTGCATTTTTTATCAATTTTAACTTATAACCTTTCCCCATTCCCTTTACACCTGTCCCACGAAAGACAACGACCAAAGTATTGATTTTTTTATTATAGGCAACATAGGCCCTACCGGCACTTGGTTCAATAATCCCCTCTTTAGCAGTCTTTGCATATAATCCGCTTTCACTAATAGGTGCCCAACCCTTTTCAGAAAGAAGCTTTAGAGTTTCACGACTTTCTTTTTGCGTAACCATACATGAATGGGTCATGGCTGACATTGCTGTTTTGATTAAGTCAGAATCGTAATTTTTAATTGAACCAAAATAATTTCCATTTTCATACTTCTGACTTTTGCCTTTTTGATCAACAGCAAAACAATTCTCTACCTTTGCATTTCCATTGACCGAAATAAAAAAAAGAAATGTGTAAAAAATTATAGAAGTTAAATTTATTTTATAAACCTTCATGAAACTTTTCCTTAAATTTATAATAAACTAAATTTTTTGAGGTAAATAACCACTTTTTTAAATTAATAATAACTGCTTATCGTTCCATTAATAGAAAAACTGAGGGGTCAACTTCTTAGTCTAAAATTGCCAAGTTTTTATTAAAAAAATGTGTTTAATTCTCAAACTATCAACACAAAATAATAGAGGACCTTTTACAAATAAATTTCTTTTCATTATTTTTCGCCCAAATTTTAGTTGAGGGGTCTTTAATGAAAGGTTTTATTTTCTTATTTATTTTATTTGCTTTTGAATCAGGAGCTGCTTTTACGTCCCAAAGAAATGACGTCATGGGTGGAGTGGTACTCCAAACGAATAATGGGACTCCTTGGGGAAAATGGGGTGAAGCTCGCTTTTGTCCAGCGAGTACCTTCGCAATAGGCTTTAGTCTAAAGGTGGAAGGACATCAATCTGAAGATGATGATACGGCCGTTAATAATATTAAATTAGTTTGTGGTGATTATTCCATTTTTGAATTTGAAGGTGACTCAAGATCAAGTTGGGGATCCTATGGACAAAATTCTTACTGTCCTAATAACAGCTTTATTAAAGGCTTTGCACTCAAAGTTGAAAAAGATCAGCCTCTAGGGCACGATGACACAGCTGTTAACGATATGAAAGTATTTTGCGGAAACAACTACGAAGAGGTCGGCTCTACAAATGGCCAAAGATTTGGAAGCTTTGGTAGTAACGCTTATTGCCCAGGTTATTCTTCAATTTGTGGGTTCTCTTTAAAGTCAGAAGAGCCTCAAGGTATGGCAGATGATACTGCGGTGAACGATGTTGCTTTTTATTGCTGTCATCATTAAATTACTAAATCACTAATAAGTTCAGAATAACCAAAAAAAAAAGGTCCACGGAGAGGGCCTCATATTTTTATCCTGATAGTCTTCCACTTTGACTCATCACTTAAAAAACAAAGCCATTTCTTTGTAAAACACTGCATTAAATTGGGCTAAATCGCATTAATTTGCATTAATTTTTTCCTGAGTCCTTATCGTGCAACACTTTTAGCTTTAAGCATCCCACCTATCACTTTACTTTACTTCCTGTTTATGATCATTTTTATAAAATTCAACTTTGGAGGATTTAAATGAAAAAGTTAATGACGCTTTCCATAGCGTTAATGCCTATGGTTCTTAATGCCCAATCGAGAACAATCCCGACCAGACCAATTCCTGGAATTAATCCTGGGATGGTCAGAGATTTACCTGTTCCAAATATTCCGGAACTTAAAAAAGTAGCAAAGCTTGGTTATAAGTACAAAGGTAAGCTACGTTTTGGAAAGCCCTCTAGTAAGCTTGTCAAGGCCACCAAAAGCCTTAAACCAAGGAATGATAAGGAACTTGTTTCTTTTCACGAATTCCAAATGGCTACAAGAAGCGGCCACAATATGACAAAGAAGCTTTCCCTTAGAGAACTGAAAAAAATTGGTAAGGTTAAATTAGGCTTCGATGGTGGATTTTCTCCTAAAATAGGAAGAATTCCAGCGAAACCAACAAGTGGAGCAGAAGTTTCTGAAGTGACCTACAGAAGACCTGATAGAGGTACACCTACAAGACCTATCCCAAGAAGACCTATTCCAAGAAGACCTATTGTAAACCCTAATGGTCTAGACAATATTGATCATTACGATACAGATTCAATGGACTTCGAGGGAACAACAAAAAGTATCATTCCTAATTCTGATTCAAGAGTTCAAATAGCTGGGACCAGTGCTTACCCATGGCGTGCCGTTGGGCAAGTTGGAAGTCACTGTAGCGGTACTCTTATAGGTCCTCGTCATGTGTTAACAGCTGCTCATTGTGTTTATAACATCAAGACGAACTCATGGTATAGCAATCTTAATTTCACTCCTGGAAGGAATGGGACCAACGGTAAACCTTACGGAACGATCGCGTGGAAAAAAGTCATTGCAAAAACTGGTTACACAAGAAATCACAGCTCAAACTATGACTGGGCGATTATTATCCTAAGTCAACCAATAGGAAATACAGTTGGCTGGTTCGGTTACGGTTATAATTATTCTCAACTAAAACTTAACCTTAACACAGCTGGTTACCCAAGTGATAAAGCAAGTAGCACTATGTGGCATACTTACTGTGCGAAAACTCCTTTCAACTATATTTCCAAAAGAGTTTCCCATCAGTGTGACACATGGAGAGGTCAGAGTGGGTCTGCTATGTGGGTTTACAAAAAGCCTAACTACAGAAGTATAAGGGCCGTTCACACAAGTGGAACAGGATCTCTTTGGGCCAGCTCAACAAGCTCTAAAAATGGCGGTGTCATTATTAACAGCTATATGTTTAACACATTGAAAAGATGGAAAAGACAAAACCCTTAATATTTAAAGTCAATGTTTACTATTAACTTTAATATTAGGTTTAAAATTAAACACTTTCTCTTTTAAAAAATAAGCGGCCCATCTATGGGCCGCTTTGATATATAAACGTTTTATCTTTTTAGTTTTATAGAACTTCTAATAAACTCATATAGGTAGATTGACCTTCCATTTTTTTTCTGACTTTTTTAAATAAAGAATATAAAATTTGTTTAAATATTTTAATTAATTAAAGTTAAAAATCGAATTATTGATTTTTTTGTTTAATAATTTTTTCCATTAAAACCGAATATTTAGAGGAATCAAGAATTAAAGATTTTTCTACATCGGAGTTTAAATGAAAAAGACCTTGGGCATTTTTTTTAGTTTAATCATCCTTATAAATATAAATTCATTAGCAAAAGAAAAGGTAACAATTGCGATTGAAGATAATGACTTTGCTCCCTGGACTTTTGGAAAAAAAAGTAAATTCAAAGGGCAAGGTGCTTTAGTAGAGCTATTAAAGTCATTTGAAAAAGACCTAAATATTAAGTTTAGCTTTCAAGTGATGCCTTGGAAAAGGTGCTTATCAAAAATGAGAAAAAACCAAGTCGATGGTGTATTTAATGCCAGCTTTAAAGAAAAAAGGCAAAAAATGGGTGCCTACCCATTCGTAGGGGGCAAACTCAGTGAAATAAGAGGAACACATTCAAGCAATTATGTCCTTTACAGATCAATTGGAAAAAATATCAGATGGAATGGGAAAGGTTTCGAAAATATCGATTCCCCCATCCTTGTGGAAAGAGGTTTTTCAATAAAAGATGATATTGAGCAAATGGGATTTAAAACATTCCAGGTATCAAGGGCACTTAGTGGTTTCAAAATGCTTCAAAGAGGTAAGATGAGTGGAATGGTTACATTGGAGGCCATGGGTGACATGGTTTTAGATGATAAGCCCGAACTCAAAGAAAAAATTGAAAAATTTCTTCCTCCTGTAAAGTCAAAAAGATACTTTCTAATGCTTTCTCACAATATGGTAAAAAACCATAAAGACCTCTCTGAAAAAATATGGTCTAGTATCCAATCAGCGAATGAAAAAGGTATTCCTAAGGAACTTTATAAGAAATGGTCATTAAAGCTAAAATAAAATGGAAAGAGCCTTTTACCTTTCCTTTCATAAGACCGGCTAACACCCGGAATAACCTACACTAACCATCCATTATCTAGGCTTACTGTTTTGATACAATTTAAAATAGATAATTAAATTTTATTATGTCTTTTCAATTAAATTGAACAGCTTTACTTTTCTTATTTAAAGATAAAAAATATATAAGCAAACGATTAATAACTAAATTTAAAGACGCTAAATATGAATCAAATAAATTCAACCTTACAGCAGAATAAGAGAAACCCCGATATGGTTAGAAATATTTTCTGGGATATTTTTTTTACTCTTATTACCTGTGGCCTCTTTAACCTTTACGTTCAATATTGTCAGATTCTAGCAATAAACAATATGCTCAATGAAGACCGCTATTCGTTTTTAAAATGGCTCTTCTTTAGTATTCTCACATTTGGTTTATATCATATTTATCATGAGTATGTTAAAGGTGAGGATATTGATAAATGTATAGGAGCAAGTGGAAATACAGGTATCATATGTCTCATCCTTACTATATGTGGTTTAAGCATCATTGCAGATGCCATTCAACAATCCCATATAAACCGGTTTTATGGTGAAAACTTACCTTAATCATAAAAAAAAAGAATTTAGAACTCTATTTGGTTTAGGGGCCCTTTTCCTTCTTACGGTCCCATTTTTTTTAGCAAAGCTTCTTCCCTCAAATATTAAAAATGAAGAAATTATTTCAAGCTTTATTTTTTTAAAATGCCCTCTCCTTCATTTTTTTGAGATCTTTTGCCCAACATGCGGATTAGGTCGCTCTATAGTCTCTCT
>DKQD01000010.1 GCA_002474345.1 Bacteriovoracaceae bacterium UBA7317 | reverse complement strand
ATCCTTTTATTTTTATATCTCAATTATGCTTTTATTGGCTCAAAATCTTAGTTTTTTCTTAAAAAAATGATTGTCTTTAAGAAATTTAGCTGACTATAATTGTTCTTGAATTAATAACATTTTAAATTAAGAAGGTTGGAGGCTTTATGAACAGACAAGAGTTAATCGAAAAGATCATACAAGAAGCTGATATTGAAATCACGAAAAAGGATGCAGATATCTTTCTTGCAACGACCATCGACGTTATTAAAAAAACAGTAAAGAAAGGTGAAGATGTTTCTTTGGTAGGTTTTGGTAGCTTTAGTAAAGTTAAAAGAAAAGCTAGAACTGGTGTTAATCCAGCAACTGGTGAGAAAATTAAAATAAAGGCCAAGAATGTTCCAAAATTCCGTCCAGGGAAGGCCTGGAAAGAAATGCTTTAAATAATAGAAAACCCTTTTTAATTGTTTTCTGTTGTACAATAGCCCCATGGATGGGGCTTTTTTTTTGTAAAATTAGGATAAATCTATGAAACGATTTTTCCGGCAAGCTTTTTTGAGGTTTTTTATTGTGCCGCTCTTGAAGTTGGCCATTTTTCCCTCTTACTTTCTTTTTCGAAGCAATTTTAAGCGCCTTAAAAAAGTCCAAGAAAAAAAATTAAATAAACTGTGTGACGGACTAAAACAAACAGAGTTCGCAGGAAAATTTAACTCTAAGGGTCAAGTAGGCTACTCTTTTTTCGTCAAGGCGTTTGGGCCAAGTCAATACAATGATTGGCTAGATTTCATTGAGAGGGAAAAAAGTGGTGAGCGTGTTTTTGCAGAAAAGCCTTTCCTTTATCAGCCTACAAGCGGGAGCTCTCATAAAGAAAAATGGATTCCTTATACTCAATCTATGATGGATGAGTTTAAAAGTGCTATTTTCCCATGGCTTTTTGACCTTTTTCAGAATTTTCCTGAGATTGGTAAAGGAGATCATTATTGGTCACTTTCTTGGTTGCCAACTAATATGAGGGGAAAAGGGCGGACCAATGATGACCTTTCTTATTTTCCTACTCTCCATCGTTGGCTCATCGGAAAATGTTTGTGTGTTCCACCTTCTGTGACTTTGGCAAACACAGTGGAAGCGTCCAGATTGGCTACATGCGTTTATTTGGTTACTGCTAGGAATTTAACCTTTATTTTTATTTGGGGGCCTACATTTTTTCTCGAACTTATTGAGTTTATGATGTCCAATCGGGAATTGATTATTTCAATGCTTGAAAAGGGTTCTTGGGAAGAGTTCAGTTCTGATCTGGAGTCGGTTAAGCCGATAAAAGATAAAGAGTCTGCTTTTCTTTTGAAGAGCTTTAAGGACAAGCTTAATTCAGAAGATTTATTGAAGCTTTGGCCACGTTTATCGCTTATTAGTTGTTGGGACACAGGGACTTCTTCAGTTTATGCAAAAAAGCTGCAAGATCTTTTCCCACGCACCTATATTCAGGGGAAGGGACTTTTCGCAACAGAAGGAGTTGTGACAATCCCTTTTCGCGGGGATTATACACTTGCATATCGTAGTCACTTTTATGAATTTCTTTCTCTAGATTCGGGAAAAGTCATTCCTGCATGGGAGCTTGAGGTGGGAATGAGGGTTTCGCCTTTGATAAGCGCAGGAAATGGACTTTTAAGGTATCATTTGAAAGACGAATTGAGGGTTGAAAAGGGTGTCTCATCACCTTTATCTTTGGTTTTCCAGGGACGGGTTGAGGGACTGGACATGGTTGGTGAAAAAATGGGTGAGGAGGTGGCCAGGAATCTACTCGAGTCTCTAGGTGTTGATAAGAAAAAGCCTGTTTCTCTTTTGGGGGTTCAAAATGGTCAAGAGAGACCTTTTTACCTTGCACTATTTCAAGGAGAGGAGTTAGAAAAGGATGAAATAAAAAGTTTGGAGGAAAGAGGTGAAGAAGCCTTACTGAACCATTTTCATTACAAACTAGCTCGAGAGCTGAACCAATTAGGTCATCTGAGGGTCAAAGTTTTCCCAGCTGCTACAGATTATTATTTAGACCTGAAAAAAAAATCCGGAATGGTCGAAGGGGACATAAAGATTGATCTTTTGACAAAAGTTAACAACCTTTAAAGGGTTAGCTCAATGAAATCTTTGACGGAAAGGGATGGCCTGCTCTTAAAAAATTGGTATATAGCTGCTTTAAGCAGGGAAGTTGGTAAAAAACCTATACAGAGGACCTTATATGATACGGCCCTCGTTCTTTTTAGAAATAATGATGGCAAGGTCTCTTGTCTTAACGATAGATGTCTTCATAGGCATGCATTCTTATCAAAGGGTGAGGTCTTTAAAGGTGAGTTAGTATGCCCCTACCATGGCTGGCTGTACGATCATACGGGGCAGGTAAGTTGTGTTCCCTCTGAGGGACCAGAAAGTAAGCCTTCCCAAAATTTAAAGTTGAAATCATTTCCATGCGTAGAACAAGATGGTGTTATTTGGGTTTGGATGGGCCCGAGTGATAATAATACTGATGTTCCATGTCCTGCTACACCTCCCTGGAGGTTTCCAGAGGCTTTAAACCCCGATTGGATTAGCTATTTTATGATTACTGATTTTGAAAATGAAGTCACAAATCTTGCCGAAAACTTTGTTGATGTCCCCCATACTATTTTTGTCCATAGAGGCTGGTTTAGAGATGAAAAAGCCGTACCAAAGAAAGTTCCTACAGTTGTTGAAACTAAAAATGGTGCTGTAACGGTTACATATTTTCAAGAGGAAGATGAGTTTAGCTGGGGTGCCAAGATGCTTTTAAACCCAGGTGGACATCCTATGACTCATACAGATCAATTTATTATGCCTAATTTGACTAGAGTTGATTATAATTTTGGTTCAAAAAATGGTTTTATCATTAACTCCCAGATATCTCCTGTAAGTACTTTAAAAAGTCGGGTTTACACTTATATTGCCTATAAGATCCCTCTTTTTGGAATGCTTTTTAAACCAATTATTTCTTTTTATACAAGAAAAGTGATTGAGCAGGATACAGTTATTATGAAAAATCAGGGAGATTGTTTAAGGTCTGATTTTAGGACAACTTTCCGTTCCACGGAAGCTGATGAGGTTCATAAAGAAATTGAAAGGCTTCGTCATTATGGGGTTAAGGGAGATTCTAAGTTAATGAGTTACGAGGGTAAAAAAGAAATCTCCTTTTGGATTTAGAAAGAGGTCCGGGAGGCCAACTTAATGAAATTAAATGATCTTTTTTTAAAGCATCCTAGAGTATCCTTGGCCACAGAAGAAGACAATAAAGAAATTCTTTCTTTTTTTTCCACTTTACCAATGGAAGGCACTAAAACAGCGATAAGTTATGATCGGAAACCTGATTTCTTTAAATTTTTATCTTTTTGTGGGCCACTTTTTTTTGTTTTTCTTGTGAGGCTTAAAAAAGAGGCTGGGATTTGCGGCGTAGGAACATTGGTTTTAAGGCCAGGTTTTATAAAAGGGGAGAAAAAGTGGGTTGGCTATTTGGGTGATCTAAGAATTCAACCTGGACCACGCGCTAGCGTCATATGGAGAAAATTTTATGGTGATCTTGTAGAACATGCCCACTTGATAGAGGAGTTTGGGGGGTGTGAGTTTTTTTATACGAGTATTTTAAGAGAAAATCAAAAGGCAATGAATGCTCTTGTTTATAATAAAAAAAATCCTTTTCAGTACTTTCCACTTGTTCAATATAAGATGGTTAATATTTTGCTTCGACACCCTGGTCATTACTTAACTAATATTTTTAAAAAAAGGATCGAGGGAGTCAAATTTTCTAGAGGTTCTATGGAGGATAAGGATGCAATAACAGAATTTTTGAGGAATCAAAATAGAGAGAGGTCCTTCGGGTTTTGCTTTGAGGAAAAATTTGACGAATTGAACTTTAGAATTGAAAGGTGGAATAACCTCCTTTTAGAAAATTTTATTTTGGCACGAGATTCAAAAAATAAAATAGTCGGTCTCACTCTCTTATGGACTCCTTCTCCTTCAAAAAAAATTAAAATAGATAGGCTTCAGCCTTTTCTAAAATTATATTTTCAACTCCAGAAAGTTTTTAAAAAGTCACCTAAAGAGGGTGGTGAGCTTGAGGTTTTATACCTTAATTTCTTGGAGCTTAAAGGATCCTTACCAAAAGATCAGAAATCCATGCTGTTCACTTCCATGATCGAGTATATTTATGGTCTCCCGATATCAAAAGACTATCATGCCCTTTCCTACTGTGCTTTTGAAGGAACTCCTATTGATGATTTAAAAGGTTATATAAAACATGACACGTTATTGTCTTTGTTTCTTGTTCAAAGAAGAAAAGAAGCTGGAAAGGATAGTGCGATGCCCATTGTTGGCGAAGTTCCTCCAGGTTTTGAGATGAGTCTTGTTTAATTTAGATGATGAAAGAAGAGACCAGGGTCCATGGTAGACCCCGGTTTTGGAAATTTACTTCTTTTTTAGAGGTTTGAAAGGTTTCGAAAGATTATCTTCGCTTCTAGTAAGCGCTTCACTCTCACCTTGGTCAAGGCCACTTAAATTTTGAAACCTGCTATTTTTAATGCCTGTTAAGATAAAGGTTAATGTTTCCGCAAAAGCGACAACTTCCTGAATAAGATCTTCTTTATGCGGACCTTCGATTTTTTCATTGCCTAGAGTAGATCGAATCATTTTCGCCTCAACCCTCCAAAAAGGGCCTTTTTGATCTTCATCATCCTCGATATCTATATAGCCAGCGAATTTTCCTTCTGTCCCGTGATTACCATAAAAACTTTTCGCCCGCTGCTTAATATCCGTAATTTTAGCCGCTGTGACCTCTCCATCTAAATCAAATTCACCAAACCAATTAATTTGACGATATGAGGATTTTGCGTCACCCAAGTTCTTCATAAATTCGTCTTCACTTTCCATGACCAGGCTAAAGCATTTTTTAATTTCTTCAGGAAGGACACCCAATTTTTCAGCTATTGCATCAACAAAAAAGTATTTTTGAAAGACTTCATGGCTTTTATTGGCAACTTTTTCATGTTTTCTAAAAAGGCTTTGAAGTAATTTTTTTCTCTCAGCTTTTGAAAGAGAGGCCTTCTTCTTAGTTGTTTTCTT
>DKQD01000117.1 GCA_002474345.1 Bacteriovoracaceae bacterium UBA7317 | reverse complement strand
GGATCGGCTACTTTAATATCATCACCTTTTTGGTTTTTGATGTTAACAGTGAAGCGCGGGTTATTAGGAGGAGTGCCTGCTAACTTTTGCTTAAGGCTAATTGGTTTAAGAGTGTCGAGTTGTTTATGGCTCGGATGTTCCAATCGAATGCTCATGAGGGACTCCTAGAATATGAACTGATAGTAATAGTTAAATAAGAACCTAGATTTTCTGACTGCTAAACTAACTTTGTTCTTCTTTTTTGGCCAGAGAAGTAATGGCCTTTAAATCAAAGAGTTGATTCTTTTCCATTTCAAAGAAAATTTCTCTACTGACCCAAGCATCTAGAGCCGCATAACGTATTTGGGCCTTGCTTAAAAACTTATTCTCCCAATTGGTAAGTTTTGCTTTTTTAGAGAGCCGCATCCCTAGGAAAAGGCCACATAAGCCTCTAAGGCTTAAAACTTCAATTTCGCTATTTTTTGCTAGCGTCTGAAGGTCGATGAAGCTCCTGGCTTTGAATGGAGCAAGTTCTTGAAGGCCCTTTATATCTTGGTTAAGGGCCAAACCTATTTTAAAATGGGTTGGGTCATTTAGGAGCTGCGCCAGTGGTTTTGGCAGTCCAAGAGTTTTTAATCGGAAGAGGAAAACTTTATTAGGCGTAGACAATTGAAGAAGACTTACTTTATAGGATTTATTTTTTGTAAAACTAGGTCTCGTTTCTGTATCAAAACCAATATAAGGCTCTTTTTTAAGCTCATCTATTGCATCTTTACATTCACTTGGTTTACTGACAGTGATTATATCCCCTTGAAATGAGGCTAGTGGCAAGGCGTTAATTTCTTCTTTCGAAATGGTTTTTTTCATAGTCCTGCTTTTGCCATACTCAATAGGTGTTGGAAAGAGAAAGGTTCTTGCTATCTTTGTCGCAACACTGTAAAAAAAAGGTGGTATGCACTAACAAAATAGAAAATAGGAGAGACCTTATGCCTTCCTTTGATCTTGTTTCTAAGCTTGATATGGGTGAGTTGAAAAACGTCATTAACCAAACCATTAGACAAATTGCTGGGCGTTATGACTTTAAAGGTGCAGATGTAAGAGTTGAGTTAAAAGAAGCTTTCGTTGAGTTGTGGGCACCTGACGAATACAAATTAAATGCAGTTCTCGATATTTTGCGGACAAATATGGTGAAAAGAAATATTGGAATGAATGCTTTGGAGCCTGAAGAGCCGATCCCCTCAGGTAGAAATATGCTAAAGCAAATCCTACAGGTCAAGCAGGGGATAGATAAGGAAAAAGGGAAGCAGATTAACAAACTCATAAAGACTTCCGGTCATAAGGTGACTTCAGCCTATGTGGATGAAAAGATTAGAATCACTGGTAAAAAGATAGATGAACTTCAGGCCATTTTTTCAATGCTCAAGGATCATAAAGAGGTGAAAATGGAGCTTCAGATGGAAAATATGAAAAGATAATGAGTAATAAGTTATAATTAGTAGGCTATGAATTTAAATAAAAAGGAAGAGGAGGTTGTAATCCGACCTCTTGAGGAATCAGACCTCAAAAATGTTCAGCTATTTACGGATCGCTGGATTGGTCAAGATTATTATAGTTATTCTGAACTGTATGACGTTTTCAAAAAAGGGAATCAAGGATCTTTAAACGCCTCTTTTGTAGCTCTTTCAGGCGGTGATGTCGTAGGTATTAGGCTAACTTATGCTCCAGGAACCTGGATTGAGTCCTCAACTGAAGTATTCAAAAAAGGACTTTCCACAAAAGAGTGGAAAGTTCCTCCTCTTAAAATGGGGTATTTTAAAAGCCTTTTTATTCACGAGGACTTCCAAGGAAATGGACTAGGTAAAGTTCTTTCAAATAAAGCCTTATCAATTTTAAAAGATATGGGGGCGGAAGCTGTTCTTTGCCATTCCTGGATGGAGTCACCTGAGAATAGTTCACAAAGGTACCTGTTAAAAATGGGTTTTCAGAAAATTAAGGAACACCCTAAATTCTGGTACGAGATTGATTATTTTTGTACCCGCTGTGGACCTTCTCGTTGCGTTTGTACCGCTGGTGAAATGATAAAGCTTTTAGATTAATAAAAAAGGGAGTGGAGCTTAATGAGTGTTTCTTATTGGAATGATCGAGTCATCCAGTCTAAAGAAAAAATAGAAGTTGATGTTGTTATTATTGGTGGTGGTATAGCAGGTCACTCTGCAGCCTATTGGCTCCAAAAAGAAGATCCCAGTTTACGGATTGCTATTGTTGAGAAACATCATCTGGGTGATGGGGCGACGGGAAGGAATGCTGGTTTTATAACTTGTGGCTCAGTAGAACACTTTAACCGTTTAGTAGATACCCATGGAGTGGATAAGGCCAAAGAAATTTGGAGTTTTAGCGAAAGGAACCTTCAACTTTTAAAAGAACATATTATCAAGGGTGACCCTAACTCAATTCATTTTGAGGAAAAGGGAAGCTTTTCTTTAGCAAGTGAAAGAGGAGAGTTTAATGAGCTTCAAAAGACTGCAAACCTTATGAGCTCATTAGGCATTGAAGTTGAATTGATTAATGAGGGGCAAGTTCGTTCCCGTCTGGGGGCTGAAGGTTTTG
>DKQD01000129.1 GCA_002474345.1 Bacteriovoracaceae bacterium UBA7317 | reverse complement strand
TGTAGGTCTTTTTCATGATCTTTAATGATTGATTTTTCTCTCTCTTCTTTTTCAAGTTCTTCTAACTCATCTTCTGTCATCTGTATTTGATCCACTTTATCGAGTAAACTTTCACCAATATCATCAATATTAAGCTCAACATCCAACTCATCAAGCGCCTCTAAATTAGCTTTTCTATCTATTTTCAATTTATTACTACTCTTTAACCTTTTAGCAAACGCTGCCGACTCTTTTGATTTACTTATTGCCAAAGCACCTAAGTGAATTGCATCTGAGCTATTAGTTACTAGAGCCGTAGCAAAATTATCCGTCATCGTTATGACAGTTAATTCCCCAATTTTATAAGTTGGGTCAGGCGTGATCCGCCTTCCAGTGGCCTTATCTTTAAAGTCATAAATTTCAAATATTGTTCCTAACTCGACTCCATCAATTCGACCTCTATCTAAATAGGTTACGTTTCCAAAAGAAAGCCCATTAGCACTTTCATGATAGGAACTAACAATAGCAGCTTCAATGGTTCTATCAGCAAAAGTACGGTATATTTTTTTAACTTTTGGAGTATAAAGGGTCAGTCGATCTTTTCGCTGAACAACTCCCGAAATTTCAAAGACTTTGGCCTCCCAAACTTTATTAATCTTTTTAATTAATTGAATCTGGGCTGTAATTGTATATCTGTAGCCCTTTCTATCAGAAATAGGATGAAAAACCTTTCCCTCAGCTTTATAAATAGAGTATTTATCGCCCGGCTTTCCCTTAATGCTTTCATCCAATCTAATATAGATTGTGTCGTACTTATTGATAAAAACACTTTCTTTAGCAACTCCGACAATATGGCCCACATCTTGAACGATGTTTGTGGTTACGAATGAATTTAAATAAAAACCTTCCTTAACATTGTAGGAAATTTTGGAATTCTCATCAAACCCGGCTTCACCATAATCCACGTTATCAGAGGTTGGAACAATAATTTCAGTCAGTGGAGGTTCATACTTTTCATATTCATTTCTTAAGGATGCCTTTCCGATTTCTGATAAGTCCTTATAAGTTTCTGGAGTTGTATATTGAAAATAAACACCTTTTCCTAAAAGTTGCTCCCTTTCTCTAATCCATTTGGGTTCAATTTCTTCACCAAACTGATTAAAAGCAAAAGCTCCACCTTTGGACATTTCCCTAGAGCTTACTTGAGTTAGGTTTTCTTCAAAACTTCCAACCTGAATAGAAGGTAATGAGTCGCTATCTCCCGTATCAAAGACAAGAACCATTCCCGGTTCTATTTCATGGGGATTTTTAATATATGGGTTTAATGACCAAATTTTTGAGTAGTAAAAACCTGTTCCAAAAAGCTTTTGAGATATTTTCCAAAGGTAATCACCTTTTTGAACTGTGTATTTTTCACTTTGCGACCGGCCTGAAATATCCTTCCATTCCTTATAAGGTATTTTTGCTTGAACAAATTTAGCAAGTTCTAATAATTTTTTTTCGTCTTCACCAGCTTCAAAAAGATTCGTTCCAATATTTGCCTTTATATCTCTTTTCTTTTTCTGGTCAGTTACTTCCTTGTCCTTTTTTTGGGGACCTACTTCCTCCTTTGGAAATAAGTCTTTTTCTCTTACAACCCCTTTTTTTTGTGACTTTGATGGTGAAACCTTTGTTTTTACTGCGTCTTCTAAAGGATCTTCTAAAATTATATCTCCAAGGTCCTCTTTTAATGACTCAAGAT
The DNA here is from genome assembly GCA_002474345.1 of Bacteriovoracaceae bacterium UBA7317. Classification (GTDB taxonomy): domain Bacteria; phylum Bdellovibrionota; class Bacteriovoracia; order Bacteriovoracales; family Bacteriovoracaceae; genus UBA7317. The sequence goes on along the minus strand of DKQD01000129.1, from coordinate 1,715 downwards.
CATCCTTTGCTTCCCTTTCAGATAATGAAATATCTTCAGCTTTTGGTTTATTTTGCTCTTCTTTTTTTGTGTTTTCGGGACCTTCCTCTAAAACTGTCTCTAGATCACCCTCTCCTCCGACCTCTAATTCATCCAATTCCTGGGAATGACTTTGTGATAAAGAAAAAAGAGTGAAAAAAATCAAGAAAAAAAATATGATAGGCGTAAAAGAACGTGAGTACTTTTTCATTGAAAACCATCCATGGTCTAAAAATGAATTTATGATTTAAAGATATCTTTCAAAATTGAATAATATCTCCTTTCCTTTTTACTTAATTCCAATTTTTTTGAACATGCAACCAACCGATCCAGACTTCTTATGGTCATCGCAGAAAAGGCATGTTTACTAATAACTTCTTCAAAAACCTGCATCGCCAAGTCGTATTCTTCCTGGATAAAAAGAATTTCTCCAATATAATATTTGGCCCTCACCCTTATTTGCAGGTCTTTCGATTTATCCAAATTTTTCAAAAGATCCATAGCTTTATTTAGTTTCTTTCTTTGTACGTAGGCCCTTGCTCTAATAAGGTTTTCAATTTCTTCTTGAAGACTTCTCGTTGGCCCTTCTATCCCGACAAAAGTTGGCATCTCTCTTATTTTAACAAGTTCTAAGCTCTCTTCCTTTTCTTTTTCTTCAATAACTGGCTTTCCAAACAGATCAATAGTTTCAGCAAGCTCAATTTTTGGTTTTATCCTTCCCAAGTCGTTGACAATTTTCTCCGATTTTCTTCCATGTTCTCCAGGCTTTTTTCCAAACCATTGGCTTTCTCGGTGACGCTTTAAAAGTTCTTCATACTTCTTCATCAGTTTTTGATATTGGGTTCTAGAAACCTTATCTGGGTTCTCTTCTAAAATGCTTTTTTTAGGATCCTCCCAAAAGAAACTTCTTCTCTTTTTAATCCAAGAACAGCTCGAAAAAAGGCTCAAACTCAGAATAATGGTCATCAAAAGGGACTTTGTTTTCATGATTAAACCTTTAATTTATGGAGGATTTTGGAAAAAAGGAAAAACACGATGCAAAATTTCTTTCCCATTTCGTCCTCCATGACCTATAAGATCCCCCAAAAGTATCTAATGAGGGTCCGTCTTTTATTGTAGTCTAGGTCCCTCTCAAGTCAATCTTAAGGAAGCCTGGAGTAAACATGTTAGGCCAACAGAAAGACCTGGACCTCTTCCATTATATAATAAGAGTTCCAAAAGAGCAGTCATCTTTCACTTATTTCACTCTTGAATCAAATGAAGGCCTGTGCTTTTACTCGACTTTAGATCATGAAAAAGGACAACTTTTTAGAGATATTGATATAAAGGGAAGTTTAGACTTCCAAGAAGACGTAGATCATATACTGGAGATTCTCTCTAGAAGTTTTTCAATTATATTTCTTAAAAAAGAAATCATTCAAGACAGGTAAAAATAAAAAGGTCAGCTTTCTTGAAGAGGCTCAATTTTTAACTTTCAATTTTACAAAGACTGGAAAATGATCGGAAAACCCTGCCCTATCAGACTTATCTGCTAAGAAATTGTAACGAAAGGGGACTCCTCTAACTACTGACGATCCATCTCCAGAATATTTCTTCCTTAACTTTAAAGACGTAGTAATAAAGTCGGGGTTATAAATTTTATATTTAGCTAAGTCCAAGAATAGACCTTTCTTTTTTTCCTCTTTTATTAAATTTTT
>DKQD01000102.1 GCA_002474345.1 Bacteriovoracaceae bacterium UBA7317 | reverse complement strand
GATACGCCTCACTCAGAGGAGCATACAGCTAAGGATAGTTTTTATTGTGCTATCTTAACTTTTGGAGAGGGCTATCATAACTTTCATCATACTTTTCCAAATGATTATCGTTGTGGAACATCTCTACACCACGCTGATATTTCCAAATGGGTCATTTATGGATGGTCTAAAATAGGGCTCGCCTGGGATTTAAAGAGAACCCCGAAGTCTAAATATAGACCTATAAATGCTGGAAAAGGGCATTCGACCGTAGGTTCAAAAACTTTGGCAGTTGAAAGTTTAGCTGATAAAAACCTTAAAGTGACGAAACCTGTTTAGAAGAAACTGACTTTAAGGCCCGTAAATGATTTTTTTTAGCAGGCTTTTTTGCCTTTTGTCTTTCTTTGTCTTCGGCAATCTCTTTTACAAATTGGACGATCTTCTTTTTTGTTACATGAGGCATGGTAATAATGTGAGCTGTTTCACCTTTAACGGCCAGCTGCCATTTTTTAATAAGAGCATGACTTGGTCTTTTAAATACAACAGTGACAGAATTATTATGCCTCCAGGCTTCGAATCCATAGGCCTTAAACATTTTTATTGCGAAATCAGAAACGTCAAAGCAGTCTTTAATCATGCTTTGAAAACCTTTGAATCCAAGCTTTTTTAATTGGTACCATAAGAAAACAGGACTAATGGCATTTCTAGACCCAGGAATCGTTGTATCTTTACTGCCAACGTATTCAACATCTTGAGAAATGTGTCCAATATTTTTGCTTTTAGCAAGAACAATTCCACAAGGTATTGGCGAACCTATCATCTTGTGACCACTGACAGAGATACTGTCAACTCCAGAACGGAATGACCAGGCCTGAGGATTCTTGACGAAAGGGAGGATCATTCCCGAGAGAGCAGCATCAGCATGAATGTAGAATTGATTAATACCATTTCTTTTAAGAGATTTTTTGATTTCATCCAGGTCATCAATAGCGCCAGTCATAGTCGTACCAACATTACAAACCATAATAGCAGGTCTACCTTTATTTTCTATAAGGAGGTTATTAAGATGGTTTATATCCATTTCTCCTTTTGAAGTCGCTTTAACTTGAACACAATCGATATTGAGGCATTTAATTATTTTATTAACTGAGTAATGAGTTTCTTCAGAAAAGTAGACAATCCCTTTTGGGTAAATTTCTCTTGCAAGAAAGAGTCCGTACATATTTCCTTCAGTCCCACCATTTGTACAGTAACCCCAGGTGTCTTTGGGGTCGGCACCAGTTAAGTTTTGAAAAATATTTATAACTTCTCTTTCAACGGCATGAGTGTTCAAAGTAAAGTTTGAGGAGACGAAAGGGTCGCCAACATTATTAAGAGGGTAATCTAGAAATTGATAGAGAGGGCGGTAATCGAATTTTCCATTGCATGGGTAACCAAGAAAGCTCTCCATATTATCTTCGAAAAAATGATGAAGGCTTTTAATATGATCATTAAGCTTAGGTAATTCGATGGACTCAAACATAGGTATTCCTCTTAAATATTACTTTGTAATTGAGAAAGTTATCGCTTCATTTAAGAAAAATAGGTAATTAAGATTTCTAATAGGAGTTTATAAGAAGCCTTATTTGGAGGTCTTATAGGTTTTTAAACACTTCCCCTGTAAAAAAGAACTGGCATTATAGGTGATTTTAATGCCAGTTCTTACCCCCTTCAATAAGAGACTTTTTATTCGCTTCAAGGCAAGTGGCAATTAGGTTTGTTTTTTCAAAAAAGTTCATTTTAATAATATTGACTGATAAATCTTTTTCTAGCCAATAACTTATTGATTTCCCAGGTACATTATTTAGAGGCTTGGACAATTGAAAAAGGCTTTTAGGGGCTCCGTTTTCAAAGAAGCTTTTGATAATTGTTTTGGCATTAGGTTTAAAAATTAGCTCACTAATATAAAATTTGGACCAACCCTGATTGAACAGTCCAGACCCACCATAGAGCGTTTGTTCTAAAAGGTCCTTTTTATTTCGGCTGTTTGTCTTATTAAGCTGAATGACTTTCTTTTTGTTCCAGTATCGGGGAGAAATTTTTTTAAAAGATGGTGGGGCCAAAAAAATAAGTGGTCTCCCCTTTTCTTTAGTCCATAGATCTTTAAAAGTTAGTAGGCCAGGAGGAAGAAGAGGAAAGGCCAAAAATTGGCCTATATGCTTTGAAATGGCCCGGTGTAAACCTTTGGCCTCGCTTAAGGTTTGAAGGTTTAAATTGGCATTAATAAGGACGATTTCATAGGGGTGTTTTGCCGCCCACATGTGAAGCTCCTTCAAAACAACGTTTAAATTAACACTGATGAGGCCATTGACCGAAAAAAATTCACCTTTGTATTTCATTAGATTCAACTCAACGTATCGGATGCCTTTTTTAAGTTGCTCTAGAATTGTTAAGTTTTGTGTTCTTGTCCAATTTGAGACCGCTCCTTTTTTAAGGAGGAAAAACTTATTTGTTTTTGGAGCGAGGGGGGAGGAGTTGGTAATTTTGTAGGAATCTGAATTATTAGTTCCAGGAATAAGGATGTCTCTAAGTCTTGTTTCAGGGAGCTTGTGGTAAAGGTTTTTCATCCAATTTTCTGTGCTTATCTTTTTGTGACACCATAATGGGGTGGAAATAAGGTAAAATAAGAGGAAGGTTAGAATATTTCTAATTTTTAAAGGTTTGCATATTACCATTTTTGATATCTTTTAAAGTTTTTTTATTAGGGTTTTCTTTCCTTTTTTGATAAGGAAGAAAAAAAGACCTTTTTAACAACCCATTAAGGAATAATCAAGACTATGAACAATCAGGATTACGGTAATATTAAAAGTTTAAATGTTCACCAACTAAAAAAACTCCAGAAAGAAAAAGAGGAAGGAAAAGATTTTTATCTATTGGATGTAAGAACTAGTGAAGAAAAAAAATATTCAGATATAGGAGGAAAGCTTCTTCCCCTTCAGGAGATAGAGAAACGTTATCTTGAATTAGAGGGAAAGGAGGATAAAGCCATCATTGTCTATTGCCACCATGGAGTTCGAAGTTTTCATGCTTGTATGTTTTTACAAGAGAAAGGCTTTAATAACTTACTTAATCTTGAGGGCGGGATTGATGCTTGGTCCTTACAAATTGATGAAAAGGTTCCTCGTTATTAAGTAGGAAATTCTAAAGTACTGCCCTAAAATTAGGTCAAATTCAACAGCTTTTATTGAGTAACCTTAAGACTTCCTTTTCAATAAAATCTTTTAAGGCCCCAAAATTGTGATTTAAACAAAGAAATTAAATAAAATTTTTTAATTTAAACTAAATTTCTCTTAAACTTTAAAGAATTATTCATAATTGGGATTTAACGCAATAACCTTTGTTTAAGGAGAAAGGTGTAAAAAAGAATTTTGAGGGACCAAAGAAACATTAGGTCAATAAAAATTAGGTCCACCAAAAAAAGGAATAAGAGGGATGGGCCCTCTTAGTTGAAAGGTACCCGATTGTGAAAAAGAAGTTAAGTTTTCATTTTGAGCCATTATTCAACAATCCATTCATTAAGAAGGCCATTGATTTTCTTCCTCTGAAAGTTGTGGGGGGGAGTTTGAAAATGACCATAGTTTGGGTTGCTGTCTTGTTTTGTACGGCTTTTATGATGAAGGCAGGAGCTTATGAAGGTTCTTTTCAATTGACAGATAATATTGTTACCCAAAAAGAAGTCTGGTGAAAGAGCGTTGCCTGGGTGATTTGGGGAAGTTAAGGAGGAGTGTTATGAAAAGATGTCTTGGTGTTATTTGTTTTATTTTTTTATGTTTTGGAAATACTGGATTCACTTTTGAAAAAAAAGATCCCTATGAAAACTTCAGACTCTCAATTTTTGAACAAATTATAGCGGGAGAGATTCATATTAACGGGGAAAAAGAAAAAGTAGCGGCCTTAGGTGTTATGAGAAAAATGAAAACGGGCGAAAACTTTTTAAATAAAATTAAATGTGAAGCCGCCGCAGCTGTTGATCGTGGGACTCTTGATACATGCTTAAATAAGGTTTATTACAACAACCCTGAAAAGTTTAAAGCATTTTACAAAATTGATTTAGGGAATACGATTAAAGCTTTGAAAGCTGAAGGATTTATTGCGATTCTTTAGGCTTATAAAAAAAAGAGAAAAAAAACTAAAAATAAGACCTCCCTTTTATATAATGGTGTTATGAAAGGTGGTTTCTTATCAACAGTTTTTCTTTTGTTTACTTTCGTCCTCCTAGTGGGCTCGTCTTCCCTGTCTTTAAGTAAAGCCTATGGTAAAGGAAAGCGGGACATCACTTTAAATAACCGCGTTTTAAAGCTTCAAGACCTCATGCCTCCTTTTCAATATGAAAAAGAAGATCCTTTGTTTCCTAAAGAAGTAACAAAAGGTCGCCTTCCCGCTTCAATACAATTTGAGGAGGAAGAGGATCAGTTTTATAAAGATAGGCTTCAAAAAACCTTTGAAGCCCTGGAGCAATTTCAAGGAAATTATTAAATGATTTAGTAAAGATAAAGTGAGTTAAGGTCTTATATGGGGTTGGGGGTGGGATTTTAGTCTTTTAGTCTGCTTGAAGCTGTTCTTTTGTTGGAACTTTCAAGTCAGAGACAACCCCCAAAAATGATAAGGTGACAAGAATGTAGTAAGTCACATCGATTTGCCACCACTTCATGCCATTTCTTGCTGACCATCCATATTTATGATGATTATTGTGCCACCCTTCACCGAAGGCCAAAATTCCAAAAAGCCAATTATTGCGGGATTCATCGTTTGAGTCGTATCTTTTTGTTCCAAACCTATGGCAAATGGAGTTGATAGAGAAGGTTACATGCCAGGTCCATACGGTGGCCATAAAAAAGCCCCAAATTAGGATCTGAAACCCAGAGGTACCAAGTTGTGGGTAAAAGAGATTGAGAACTTCACCGAGAGAGTAAAACCCCAATGCTTGCAAAATGATAAGTGGCCCGTAAAACTTATTTAAAAATTTTATTTCTTTAAATTTAGCAAAGTCCTTGCAAGGAATTTCAGCTTTTTGAAAACATTCTTTTGACCACATCCACCCTAAGTGAGAGTGAAAAAAGCTGTGGGTAACAGGGGAATGAATATCTTTTTCTTTATCAGAGTGTCTGTGATGAGACCTATGATGGGAAGACCACCATAAAACGCCTCCTTGAACCGCTGTCGTCCCTAAGAGCCCTAATATGAATTGAAAGACTCTGTTTGTTTTGAAGGAACGATGGGAAAAGTAGCGGTGAAAACCAGTCGTTATTCCTAAAGCTTTCATGGAGTAACTGAGAATGAAGATTGTAAAGGCCGTCCAGCTAAAACCGGTATAAAAAGCAAGTAAGCATGCCAAGTGGAATGAGGTCATGACCAAAAAATAGGCCATGGCCATTCTCTTTTCCTGTAGGTCTATCTTGGACTTGTCTTCCGGTACAAGAGTCGTTGTGGCTTCCATTGAATCATCCAAAGTTAATGAGCAGGGTAATAAAATAAAGTTCTACTTTAAAAAACTTAACCCTACGGAAATGAGTAGATAAGGGGGTTTTGATTCCTTTTACAATTCTTTTACCTAAGGAAGTCCTATACTTTTGGGGCAAGGACACTGCGGTGCGTTTTTATTTGAGTGATGTTTCTTTCACAAGCCTTTTTTCAAATTCAAAAACAAAAAAACGCTTCCCTTTTTGGACGACCTTGTGGCCTTCTTCTTCAAGCTTTTTTTTATGGGCCTTAATTCCACCAGGAAACTTTTCATTGAGCTCCCCCTTGCTTTTTAAATAGCGCCAATAGGGAGTGATCCTCTTTTTCCCCTCTAAAAGGTCTTCTTCAGCCGCGTGGGCCGAGATATTGATGAAAATACCCGCCGTCATAGGGCAACAGATGTCCGCCTTATGTTTTTTGGCCATAAAATCTCTTACTTGGTCGAGGGTGATGAGTTTTCCTTTTCTAACCTTTTTTAAGAGGGCATCGAATTCTGTTGGGTGGGCGATAACCATTTTACCTCCTCCCCAGTTGGGAGGGGCCTTTTTAATTTTAGGGAGGTCATTATCAACTTCAAGTTTCTCTCGCGCCGTTTTTTTCATATTTTATCGCCACCTTACCTTCGTTTTTTTTGAAATTAAATTTTAGCCTTTTATAAATTTATTTTATTTCAATTAACTTTTATTTAAAACGCCCTTTTATGGCTAAGAAAGACAAGGGGAGTATCAAAATATAACGAAAAAGGTGCTAATAACTGGATAAAAAAAGTCCGATAAATATCTATATTTATAAGAATCTAAAAAAGTGAATAGGTGTTTTTCCAATAGGGTGGAGCGAGCTAAAAAATTGAAAAAATATTTTGTTCTTCTTTTTGTATTTTGTTCTATAAAAGTGTTTGGAGTTCAATTACCAACCGCCAAAAAAGGCGTCCTTGATTTATCTTCATGGGATTTAAATAAAAATGGAAAAATTGAAGTCCGCGGCGAATGGAAGTTTTTCCCCAATAAGATTATAAACCCTTCAAAGGATAACCTAGATAATCTTTTTAAAACAAAAACCACTATAAAGTTTCCAGGCGTCTGGAATGAAATTGAAGATCCTCGTAATCCTCAAAAAAAATTAGGTCCTAAAGGGTATGGAAGTTTTCTCTTAAAAGTTAAAGGGGTCCCTAATAAAAGTAAAATGGGCATGGCCATAAAGAGGTTTTTTTCTAGTTACGAAGTTTTTGCTATCAGTGGTAAAAGTATTCAAAGTATGGGCGGAATGGGTAAAGTTGGGATGACAAAAAAGTCATCCGTTGCCAAGCATGGGACTTGGAAAAATCATTTTATCTCTCCTTCAAACGGAAAGGATAGTTTTTATATTCTCATCAATTCTAGTAATTACCGCCATAGGGGAGGTGGACTTAGAGACGGAATGTTTTTAGGTTTGGAGGAAGATATAGGGTCGTTAATTAGAAATGAAGAAACGATTCAGTTTTTTCTCATAGGTATTTTTATAATCATGGGTCTTTATCACCTTACTTTATTTAACCAAAGGCATGAAGATTA
>DKQD01000095.1 GCA_002474345.1 Bacteriovoracaceae bacterium UBA7317 | reverse complement strand
TTTAGTTGGAATCCCACCGGCTCCACGAGGCACGCCACAAATTGAGGTGACATTTGATATAGATGCTAACGGTATCGTTAAAGTTTCTGCAAAAGACAAAGCTACAGGTAAAGAACATCAAATTCAAATTAAAGCTTCGGGTGGACTTTCTGATGATGAAATTGAAAAGATGGTCAAGGATGCGGAAGCAAATGCGGACTCAGACAAAAAGAAGATTGAAGCAATTGAAGCCAGAAACAATGCGGATTCCATTGTCCATAGTACAGAGAAAAGCTTGAAAGAACATGGATCAAAAATACCTAAAGAAGATAAAGAAAAAATAGAAGTTTCGCTTAAAGCCTTACAAGAGACTTTAAAAGATGAAAAAGCAGAATCGAGCAAGTTAAAAGAGCAAACGGAGGCACTTATTCAAAGCTCAATGAAGCTTGGGGAAATAATGTATAAGGAAGCTCAAGAAAAAGCTGAAAAAGATAAGGCTTCTAACGAAAAAAAAGCAGGAGAAAAAACTAAAGACAAAAAAGGAAAAAAAGATTCCAAAGTGGTGGACGCCGACTTTGAGGATGTAACAGAAAATAAAAAGGCAGATAGCAAAAAAGACGATAAAAAATCTGCATAACTTTTTAGTTTAACTTATGTCAAAAAAAGATTACTACGAAGTATTAGGAGTTTCCAGAGATGCTGATTCCAGTTCTCTTAAAACCGCATATAGGAAACTTGCAATGCAATATCATCCCGATAAGAACCCAGGTGACCATGATGCCGAGAAAAATTTTAAAGAGGTATCCGAAGCTTATGAAGTACTATCGAATAATGAGAAACGACAAGCCTATGATACCTACGGACACGATGCCTTCTCACAAGCTGGACAATCTGGAGGTTTTTCCGAAGGTTTTGGTGGGTTTGGAAGCTTCTCAGACATCTTTGAGGATTTTTTTGGGGATATGGGAGGCCAGGGTTCAAGAAGACGAGAGCAAAGAGGACAAGATCTTAAATACGAAATTGATGTGGATTTAAGAGAGGCTTACACGGGTATAAAAAAAGAGATTTCATTCGATACCTTGGTAAGGTGTGACAATTGTGAAGGATCTGGGTCAGAAAAAAGGAGTGGCTTGAAAGACTGCGGTGCCTGCGGAGGCTCGGGACGAACAAGAGCTTCGCAAGGTTTTTTTACAGTCGAGAGAACCTGTTCCGCTTGTTCAGGGGCAGGGCAAGTAATTACAGACCCATGCTCTAGCTGTAATGGTGAAGGTCGAAGAAGAAAAAATAGAAAAATTGAAGTTAATATTCCTGCTGGAGTTGAAGAAGGAAGTAGAATTAGACTTTCAGGGGAGGGTGCTGTAGGTCCAAATGGATCAGTTTCTGGAGATCTATATCTTTTTGTTAGTATGCTTCAGCACCCAATTTTTGAGAGGGATGGAACTGATATTTTTTGTAATGTTCCAATATCAATTGTTGACGCCTCACTGGGTGGGTCTGTTGATGTACCAACTGTTTCAGGTGGAAAAGTTAAGGTTAAAATTCCGCCTGGATCCCAGAATAGTGACCAATTCAAACTTGCTGGCAAAGGTATGCCGACAATTAGATCCACATCTTTCGGAGATATGATTATTTCGTTAAATATTGAAATTCCAAAAAATCTTACAGAAAATCAAAAAAAACTCTTAAGAGATTTTAATGAAGAACTTACACAAAATAATAATCCCGAGAGATCAGGGTTTTTCTCTAAAGTTAAAGACTTTTGGGATGGCTTAACGTAGAGTCTATTAATGAATAAAATAAGTATTGGTATCTTTGGCCCTAGTGGAAGAATGGGAAGAGACATCATAAAAAACTTAGAAAATAAAAAAGAATTTGTACTAGCAAATCTTTGTGAGAAAGAGGGCCATAAATCTGTTGGACAAAAGTTAAATGGAATTCAAATAGAAAGTGACATCCCAACACTAATTTCCAGTGTTGACGTTATTATTGATTTCAGTATACCCGAAGCGACCATTAAATTAATAAAACAAATGAAAAAAACGAAAACAAAAACTGCCTTGATTACTGGAACCACTGGATATAGTAAGGCTCAGGAAAAAAAATTTTTAGAACTTTCCAAGGGTCTAAAGGTTTTAAGGTCGTTTAATATGAGTATAGGAGTGAATTTAGTAAAAGGTCTAACAAAAATTGCCTCTAGGCAAATTTCACATAAGTCAGATATCGAAATTTTTGAGTCCCATCACAACAATAAAATTGACCTACCTTCGGGAACAGCAAAAAGCTTGGGTGATTCAGTAAATGAGGGAGCAGGAAAGAATAAAAAATTTGCGTTTAGAGAAAAAACGGTCAACAGAGTAAGAAAAAAAAATGAAATTGGTTTTTCAGCCATAAGAGGTGGAGATGTTGTGGGCGATCATACAGTTTTTTTCTTTTTAGATGGAGAAAGAATTGAAATTTCTCATAAAGCTCATTCAAGAAAGATTTTTTCACTAGGAGCAATTAGTGCGGCTAAGTGGATTATTAAAAAAAATCCAGGTTTATACTCGATTTCTGATATGTTAGATTAAAAGTATGTTGAGTAATGTGAAAAAATTAATCCTGTGTTTATTTTTTATACTCATGTCTTGTGAAGAAAAAATTTCAGAGTCTGACCTAGATACTTACAAAGAATTGATGGATATAAGGATGGGGCACCTAGGTAATGCAATAATAATGCAGGGTAGATTACTCGATTCCTTTAATCTTAGTAATGCA
>DKQD01000172.1 GCA_002474345.1 Bacteriovoracaceae bacterium UBA7317 | reverse complement strand
CCAACTAGGCAAAGAATCGTTCCCTTCCCTTCCCCTTCTTTAAGAAGTGACTTAACGGCTAAGTATTCTACAATTCTTTCTTTTACATCCTTAAGCCCATAATGGTCTCTTTCAAGAACATCCATGGCCTTGTCAACACTATTGTCATCTTCTGTGTACTCATACCAAGGTAGGTTTACCATCCAGTCAATATAATTCCTGACAACAGCTGCTTCAGCCGACATTGGGGACATCGACTTTAGCTTTTTAATTTCTTTTTGTGTTTTTTCTTTGGCTTCATCGGGCATTTTCTTCGTTTCGAGCTTTTCCTCAAGTTCCTGGATGTCGGTTTTACCATCATCCTTTTGCCCAAGTTCGCGTTGAATCGCATTCATCTGCTCATTAAGATAGTACTCTTTTTGCGATTTCTCCATTTGTGATTTAACACGAGTTCTTATTCTTTTTTCAACATTAATAATTTCAATTTCACCTTGCATTTTCTCAAGGAGTAGATGAAGTCTTCTTTCAACATTGACAGCTTCTAAAATCTCTTGTTTTTCAGGTATCTTCATACTCAAGTGGGCAACAATTATATCTGCAAGCCTACTTGGGTCTGTAATTGAAGAAATACTCATTAGAAGTTCAGGTGGAATTCTTTTATTGAGTTTTACATACTGTTCAAAAATACTCTTTATGCTTCGTATAACAGCTTCTAAGTTTACCTTTGACTCAATAACATCCTCAAAAGGAGAAACAGTGGCATAGTTTCCGTCGTTATCATTTTCCAAGCTCTCTAGCCGCGCTCTATACTTTCCTTCAATCAATACTTTTACAGTATTGTCCGGAAGTCTAAGCATCTGGATAATATTTACGACTGTTCCTATATCATAAATATCTCCTCTGTCTGGGTTTAGTACACTCGCATCTTTTTGAGTTACCAGAAAAAGCTCATTATCTTGCTTAGAGGCTGCTTCTAGGGCTGATATTGACTTTTCTCGTCCCACGAAAAGAGGAACAACCATATGAGGAAAAATTATGACATCCCTAAGTGGTAAGAGAGGATATCGTTTGAGATTTTTTTCGCCATCGTTCGGCATAGTACCTCCTGCACTACCCATTACCTTTGGAAACAAAATTTATTGTATCCAAATTGATTAGCATCATAAATTATTTTGTCTTAATTCAGTAATCAGGTCAAAATTAAATGTCTGGATAAAATTTCCATCTTTATTCCAAGAGCACATAAGGCCCTGTAAAACTGATAGTTTTACTCAACTTAAGCTATTCTTAAGCTCTATTTTTTTATGGAAAGAATTTCTCAAGAGGCAGTGTTGATGCCTGCTTTGGCCTTCAGGCTCTCCCTTTTTGTAGAAGGCATGGCCCTTGGCCCCTCCAGCAACTTTGGCGAACCACCACCCTTTATTGAACCGAGAGTAATAACAACTTTATTGACTTTGTCATTGGAAGGAATTTCATACATTACATCAAGCATCGATTGTTCCAAAATGGCCCTCAAACCCCTGGCACCTGTCTTTTTTTGAAGAGCTATTTTTGCAACTTCCTTGAGAGCTTCAGACTCAAACTCCAGCTCGATACCGTCATATTCAAATAATTTTGAATATTGCTTTGTAATCGCATTTTTTGGCTCAGATAAGATCCTAACAAGGGCTTCCTCGTCCAATTCTTCTAACATTGCATTGACCGGAAGACGACCGATAAACTCAGGAATAAGTCCAAACTTCGAGAGGTCTTCAACTTCTATCCCACCAAGCTTTTCTATGTTAGAACGCTCTTGTTTTTCAGATTCTGCAACAAGACCCATAGGTCTTTTCGTAACTCTTTTTTCAATAATTTTATCAAGACCAACAAAAGCTCCGGCCACAACGAAGAGAATATTTTTTGTATTCACTTGAAGGAACTCTTGCTGAGGATGTTTCCTCCCTCCTTTAGGAGGAACTGAGGCAACTGTCCCCTCAATAAGTTTCAAGAGCGCCTGCTGGACGCCCTCTCCAGATACATCCCTCGTAATGGAAGGGTTTTCTGACTTTCTAGCAATTTTATCGATTTCATCAATGTAGACGATTCCTCTCTCTGCTCTTTCGATGTCATAATCACAGTTTTGAAGAAGGTTAAGAATAATATTTTCTACGTCCTCGCCAACATAACCTGCCTCTGTCAAAGATGTAGCATCCGCAATCGCAAAAGGAACATTTAAAAACTTAGCCAACGATTGAGCAATAAGAGTTTTTCCACTCCCAGTAGGACCAGCAAGGAGAATATTTGACTTCTGAAGCTCTACTCCATCATCCTTCCGACTTTGATTCCCATGAGAGATTCTTTTATAGTGGTTGTGAACAGCAACAGAAATAATTTTCTTAGCTCGATCCTGCCCTATGACATAAGTATCGAGGTGCTCTTTAATCTCATGGGGCTTTGGAACATTATCAACATGGAATTTCGTATTAGATTTAACTGTGTCTTCATAAATGATGTCATTGCAGAGTTCTATACATTCATCGCAAATATAACAACCAGGGCCAGCAATGAGTTTTTTAACTTCCTTTTGTGACTTGCCACAAAAGTTGCAATGAAGAGAAGTGTTGTTAAAGTCTGTTTTTTCTTTATCCATTTTTTAACCTCTTGCATTCTCCATAAAGAAGAAACCCTTTTCATAACTCTAAAACTATTCCTTTGAAGGGCTCGATTTATCAATAATGTTATCAATTAGTCCCATGTCAATAGCTTGCTGAGGCGATAAGTAATTATCCCTGTCTGTTTCCTGCTCTATTTTTTCTATCGTCATTTCTTTTTTCGATGAATGTTTAATGTAAATGCCATTAAGTTGATTTTTTAGGTCTTGAATTTCATTGGCCTGAATCTGGATGTCAGAACATTGACCTTGAGCGCCTCCCAATGGCTGGTGGATCATAATTCTACTGTGAGGTAGCGAGTGCCTACATCCAGCTGCCCCAGCAGAAAGAAGAAGAGACCCCATGGAAGCAGCTAACCCAACACAATAGGTATGCACAGGACAAGATATATGCTGCATAATATCATAAATCCCTAGCCCCGCATAAACAGACCCTCCAGGACTATTAATATAAAAATGCACAGGTGCTTCAGGATCAGATTGCTCTAGGAAAAGCATCTGGGCGATAAGGAGGTTTGAGACAACATCATTCACCTGGGTCCCAAGAAAGATAATTCTATCTAGGAGTAAACGAGAGTATATGTCATACTGCCTTTCTCCTCTAGCAGTTTGTTCAATAACGATAGGGTTAGGTATGTGGGCTTCAACATTTCGCATAAATTAAATCTCCTCGAGCAAGATCTTTAAGCTAAAAAACCAGGAATTCTTTTTGGTGCCGTTCTTCATTTTCGACTAATGGACCAAAAATCTTTAGTTCATAAGAATAAAAGCTGAAGATCAGAAAAACAAGTTTAGTAAGACATATTCTTTGTTTAGGAAGCCAATGGTAATAAAAAGAAATTACAACATTGTTCCAATCTCAAAAATTCTTGAAAAACCTAATAGAAAAGCCTAAATTACTAAATCACAAGAGTCAAATAAATAAAAAAAGGATAAAACAAAATGGAAGAAAAAAAATCTCCCCTTCAACTTGTTGGAAAAAGAGCTCCTGACTTTAATGCTGATGCAGTAGTAAATGGGGAATTCAAGAACATTACTTTAAGTGAAGTTCAAGGATGGAAAGTCCTTTTCTTTTACCCGCTAGACTTTACTTTTGTTTGCCCAACAGAAATCACAGCTTTTTCTGATGCAATAAGTAAGTTCAAAGAGCTGAATGCAACTGTTCTTGGTGTATCTGTTGATTCTAAATTTAGTCATCTTGCGTGGACGAAACAAGATAGAAAAGAAGGTGGCTTAGGAAAGATCGATTACCCACTTCTCTCTGACCTTACAAAAACAATCTCAAAAGACTATGGAGTTCTTCTAGAGGGTGGTATCAGCCTCAGAGGGCTTTTCATTATTGATGAAAGCAACACAGTGCAACACTCTACAATTAACAACCTTGGTGTTGGTAGAAATGTTGAAGAGGTACTAAGACTTGTTGAGGCTTTCCAGTACCACGAAAAGAATGGTGAAGTTTGCCCAGCTGGTTGGACAAAAGGTTCTGATACAATCAAGCCTGACGCAGAAAAATCAAAAGAGTATTTTCAAAAAAATGGCTAATCCGCTTAGCTAAATTTAATGAGCAATGCCCTTCACTTTGGGCATTGCTCCTAAATTAATTTATAAAAAAATTTTTTTTAAACCTTTTGTGAGGGAGCAAGAGTTGGAAGAAATTCTATTACAAGCGCAACAATTTGCTTCTCAAAATATAAGCCTGGCCCCTTGGCTTATTTTTGGCGTTCTCTTACTCGCCGGCCTAAACATCCCTGTCTCTGAAGATGGAATGCTATTACTAACTGCTATACTTGCCTTTAACAACCCTGACCACGCTATTCCTCTATTTTTTGGTGTCTATATGGGCGCTTATTTCAGTGACATCATTTGTTACACTCTTGGCAGAACCTTAGGCCCCAAGCTTTTTAATATTTCATTTTTCAAATCCATGATGTCTAAAAAAAGAATGGATAAAATAAATCACTTTTATGAAAAACATGGGATTATTACGCTCATTTTAGGAAGGTTTATTCCCTTTGGCGTTAGAAATGGCTTATTCCTGACAGCTGGCCTTGGAAAAATGAATTTTACAAAATTTGCCCTTTCAGACCTTTTGGCCTGCACAATCTCTTGCTCCGCATTTTTTAGCCTTTATTACAAATTTGGGAAGGAAATCACTGGAGTTATCAAGCAAGGGAACATTATCCTATTCTCTGCTGCAGCACTTTTTGTACTTTATTATTTTTTTGCAAAAAAGAAAAAAAAGTCTGAGTAGAAATCAATAAAAGTTATTGTTTTTTATAACCTCTCATTCAATGCGGTTTGCCAGAATCCGGTAAGTAAATATTTCAACTGAGCTATACCTAAACACTTAATTCTTGAAATGACATAAAGGCTGTTAGATAAAGCCTTCACTTCAAATGAACGAGGATTTTTTCAGGCAGGGCCTTTTAAGGTTTGTTAGTTTAGTTAAAAAAAGGAACATATCAAATGCCACAGGAAACAAAAGCAATCCAAGTAGCAAAATCCGAAAATGCCGGACAAGTTATACGCCTCGATTTTAGAGCGGCGAAAAGAAAGTTCTCATTTTTGAAAAAAGCGGATTATAGAAATTTTAGTTTCTGCCAACTTTTAGATGAAGCTCAAGAGCTTATGAAGACAATTACGTGTGGCGAAGTGACACAACCAGTGCGGCTGAAAACAAAAAGCCTTGTTACAGAGCTAAGAAGAAGAGTGAGCCTTTAGAAAAAATCTACCCCATTAGCCTATAGCTTTTCCAAGCTTCTGTAATCGTGAAGTACTCTACTTCTTAAAATATGAATTTTATCATCACTATTATAACCCATAAGGAAGCCAACCTTTCTAAGAATGGGTAGCTTTAAACGTCCACGACCTAACGATTCAAAAAGACCTAAAAGATAAACAATATTCTTGGAATAACTCTCAACATAGTTTTTTATAAAAAGAATTGAGTTTTTATCGGCTTCCAAAAAAGAGCACCCATAACACTCCACTCTCTCATCATTGAAATCTGTCTCATAAACCCTCATCACTTTTGCTTTGGCCCTCATCACCTCTCTTTCAAAGGAGTACCATTCTAGGTCAAGAATCTCCTCCTTATCAAAATTTGAAAAATTAGGGTAATCGGGTAAATCGACCATTAGATGAAACTCATCACCTTGACTTAATTTGGGTCCTTTTGAAAAAAGGATCCCTCCTTCGGAGATATTCATCGTCTGTCCCAAAAGAACCTGGTCATCTAGTGCACAAATGATTTTAGATTTAAGTGGCGCCCTTAAATGGGCCCTCTTATATGTTTTCTGGTTCATAAAAGCTCTGAAGCAATTTCTGAGAGAGGCGACCTCTCTCCAGACACAAGGGTCGCATGAGAAATCAAGGATTCCCCTTTAAGCCTTTCCACACAGTAAGCCAAGCCATTATTAACAGAGTCAAGATAGGGACTATCAATCTGCTCGCAATCCCCAGTTAAAACAATTTTTGTCGATTCACCGGCCCTTGTAATAATCGTCTTGACCTCATGAGGAGAAAGGTTCTGGGCCTCATCAACAATCATATACTGGTCTGGAATAGACCTCCCTCTAATATAGGTCAAAGGTTCCACATGGAGGAGGCCTTGATTAATTAGCTCATCATACGAAGATGAGTTATCTCCTTTCTTCCTTCCAAAGAGTAGGTCCATATTATCAAAAATGGGCTGCATCCATGGGGCCAGCTTCTCTCCCAGGTCTCCGGGTAAAAAACCTAAATCATTTCCCATAGGCTGAATTGGCCTCGAGACGAGAAGTCTTGAGTACTTTTCTTTTGAAATCGTCATTTCCAGGCCTGCAGCTAATGCCAATATTGTTTTTCCTGTTCCTGCTTTACCAACTAACGACACAAGCTTAACTTCGTCATTTAAAAGAGCATCTATCGCAAATTTTTGTTCTAAGTTTTTTGGATGGATTCCCCAAATTCCCTCTCTGAGATTGATCAAGGGAACAACACCTCTTTTTTGTTTACTATACCTTCCATATGACCTGTGATTAGGATTTAACTCATCAATTAAAGTTAAATATTCGTTGGGGTAAGGCTCTTCCCCTATTTCACCCAAATCGATATAGCGCTCTTTTTCAAATACTTTTAAGGTAGCCGCTTTGACGGGAATAGA
The DNA here is from genome assembly GCA_002474345.1 of Bacteriovoracaceae bacterium UBA7317. Taxonomy (GTDB): domain Bacteria; phylum Bdellovibrionota; class Bacteriovoracia; order Bacteriovoracales; family Bacteriovoracaceae; genus UBA7317. The sequence continues at coordinate 767 of DKQD01000172.1, read as the reverse complement.
CTTTCTTCCACTATACAATTCATCTATGTTACCTTTTTGAGTACCAAAATCTTCAGACCCAACACCTAAAACGTCTGCCTTTAACCTAAGATTTATATCCTTAGAAACAAGGACAACATTTTTTCCCTCATCTTTTAAATTAAGGGCCGTTGAAAGAATTAGGTTATCATTGTGATTTAAATCAAAAGCATATTTCTGCGTGTCTTCGGTTCGTTTATCAACAGATATGATGAGAGTTCCACCATTTTCTAGTTTAACTCCACTAGACAAAGTACCTTGCTCTCTTATCTTATCGACGATTCTTGAAAAACTTCTTGCGTTCCTCCCATTCTCACTCTGGTCCTTTTTAAATCTATCTAGCTCTTCTATAACGACAAGGGGAATGAAAACAACATTTGATTGAAAAGAAAAGATTGATCTGGGGTCAAAAAGAAGAACATTAGTATCGAGAATAAAAATTTTTTCCAAAGACTGACTCCTTAATTTCCAAATTTAAAGTCTATAAAACTCCAATAAGCAATAAATCTACTGGCTTCAAGTTGTCTATATGAAGTTCCCGTCTCAATTCCATATAAACCAATAGTAACTTTACCTATGAGAGCATTCGCGGACAATCCGTAACTTAGGTAGCCTCCATTCCATCCAAACATAACATCTACGAGAGGAACCCCAATGTTGAGACCAATATGGAACCTCCTCATAAACTCCAAAGTTTCATTTATAGGGTGAATATCAAAAGAAAGTCTATAATCAAAAAGTGTTGATGA
>DKQD01000204.1 GCA_002474345.1 Bacteriovoracaceae bacterium UBA7317 | reverse complement strand
AGGTCCTCAAGCACAGTTAGGTTGGGAGCGGCTTTAATTTTCTTTTCAAGCTCTGGTGTTAATTTTTCTAGTTTTTTAATGGCCTCTAGGATGTAGGACCTTCTTTTTTCAGTTTCAAGGTACTCCTCGTAGGCATCCTTGATATCTCTAATTTGAACTTCGTCTAATCCCCCGGTTCTTTCTTTCCTATAACGCGTAACAAATGGGATTGTGCAATCTTCGTCAAAAATTAAAGTGAGGACACTTAAGCACTGATTGAGGGAAATTTCTGTTTCTAATGCTGCGTGCTTAACCCCTAAGGAATCAATGGCCATTTTCCTAGTTCTCCTGTAAATTTAGCAGTGAGTAAAAAGATCATTTCATTTTAGCCAAACAATTAAGCTCCGTCAGCGTTTGAAAAGAAAAAAAAGGAGAAAGTGGTGACAAAAGTGTGGGTCATCATCGGTGGTGGAATCAGCACCTACGTTTTTTTGGATTCTTTTCTAGAAAAAGTCCCAAAGGGGCATAGGGTTGTTCACATAAAAGGTCAGGATATGGCCCCAAGCTGCTCTTTAAACTCTACTGCTGTTTGTTGTTTACAAGGAACTCAAAAAGGCGTGAGTCCTTTGGGAGACCTTTTAGTTGAATCTTACACTCTGGCGAGTTCTTTTTTTGAAAAAGAGCATCCTGAAGGTGTTGTTAAGGGAAAGCAATATAACCAGTGTGAGCCTGATGGAAAAAACTCTGTTATTGAGTATGAGAGAAGGTTTAAGAGTGTTGATGACCTTAAGGCTTTAGGACCCTTTAAGAACCCTTTAACCCCTCAAAAGGGAAAGGTTTGGGACGCTTACTTCATTGACCCTGCGGTTTATCTAAAGTGGTTTTCAAAAAGAGTAAAGAAGAAGGCGAAGGACCGAGGAATTAATTACCTTGAGTTTTATGATTTCGTTACTGATATAACTTATGACCCTGATGAGGGTATTATTCTTGAGACTCATTCGGAGGCCTTTTTTAAAGCCGATCAGCTAATATTAGCGACGGGAGCTTACTCAAAGTTGATGAAAGGTTTTTTACCAGGTCAATATGAACAACTTGAAAAGGCCAAAGTTGTGTCTGGAAGTTATTTAGTCTTTGAAAATACCGGTTCTGACTTCAAGTATGAAGAAAGCTTTTGTATAGCCTACAAAGGCCATAACTTTATTTATCAACATTGGAATAAGTGTTTTCTTATTGGAGGCACAACTGACAGTAATGATGAGGGAGCTTTGAAGGCGCCTCAAGTTGTAAAATTAAAAGAAATGTATGATGTAGGAAAAACCGAATTGAAGCTTCCTCTTCCTCCCTTTGAAAAGGGAAAAAGGCATGTTGGTCTTAGGCAAAAAGGCATAAAGAGAATGCCTTTTTGGGGTCCATTGGGAAAAGAAAAGGATAATATTTACGGGATTTTATCACTCTATAAAAATGGCTACACCTTTTCATTTAAAGCCGCCAGAGATCTTTGCTCAAAGTTACTTTAGTCTTCTGTTGTTTTTTTGGTAAACTCACTAAGAACTTTTTGAATTTTTAAAAGATATTTTTTTAAATTTGGGTCTGTTTTTAGAAGGGCCAATAACACCTTTTTAACTTCTTTTTCCATAATGCTAGAGCGTCGTGCAAAATCAATCTGAAGGCTTTCTTTTAATCTGGCCTTTTCAGTTTTTAGTTGGCGGATAAACTTTTCTTCCATTTCTCTTTGAAGACCAGAGGGCAGCATTTTTTCTTTTGGGACTTCCTCAGTTTTTTCTTCAACTTCTTCATGTTGACTAGTCTCCATGGCCAATTGTTCGTGGATGGTAAATTTAAGCAAGTCTTCAGGTTTTGAAGACTTTTCTTTAGAAAAAATAATTTTACCGCTTGACGTCATGATCGCTTTATCTCTCTTTCCTCTTGCTATTCAATGCTATCATCGGGCCAAAGAGGCCATTGATAAAGCTGTGATTGAATTTTTTTAAAGAAATGGGCGCTTTTGAGGGAAAAAAAAGAGCCCATTAAAAAAATTTTGTTTAAAAAATAAACGAATTTATCTGGACAAAAAGAGGGTAGTCTATTAAATTTCCAAGACTTGTTCTCAGGGTATAGGGTTGTACACTTTAGTTGGTTAGAACGGCATATTTATATTATTCCAAATTTAACCAACAAATATACCAAAGTGTTGTTTTTATTAGGCTCCTATGAATTCTAATTAGAAAGAGTCGGCTTAGTTTTATCCGACGGTTAAGAGCTTGATATTAAAGGCTTTCTCGCCAAGTTTGGCCTTAAAAGAAAGTTTGACAATAGACTCGTGAGGAATTAAAAGTTCGTTACAAAATATGCTGATGTAGCTCAGTTGGTTAGAGCATCGGATTCATATCCCGAAGGTCGGCAGTTCGACTCTGCCCATCAGCACCATTTCCTATTCTTTCTATTTAGCCTTTGATTTCCACAACCCTTTTCTAATCTAGTTTGAATAATAATGCTTTGTATTCAAGGGTTTATTCTTCTATTAAGATGTGGTGGTTTTGCTTCACCTTTTTTGTGTCCAAGACCTATTTGCAGTCCCTTATTTCATACAAAAAAAAAGACCAAAACAGCTCCATAGTCAAAAAAGTTGTCGCTGAAAACTTGGTAAAATTTGAAAAATATTTTGCTCTAGAGCAAAAAGTTCTTCCCCATTACATCAAAAATGAATTCACCTCATTCTTAAACTGCGGACTCTACTCCCTGGGATTTTTAAAATTCCACTGCTCAAATTGCAACAACAACTTCCTTCTCCCATTTTCTTGTAAAAAGAGAGGAATTTGCTCTTCATGCGGCGGACGTAGGATGCCACAAACAGCAGCTCACCTCAGAGATTTTGTTTTTCCTCAAATTGGCGTCCGTCAATGGGTTTTGTCCCTACCTTTTCCCCTCCGTTATCTCCTTTCTTTCGACAATAAAACTCTAAGCATCTTACTTAGAATTTATGTTCGGGCGGTGTCTTCGTTTTATAAATTAAAAGCAAAGAAACAAGGAATCAGAAATCCAAAAACTGGCGCTATCACTTTTATTCAAAGATTTGGAGGGAGCTTAAATTTAAACATTCATTTTCATACCCTATTTTTAGATGGGGTCTATTTCAAAAATAAAAAATTAAATAAAGAATCCATTGCTTTCAAAAAAATAAAACCACCATCAATAAACGAAGTAAGAGAAACAAATTTAAAAATAAAAAAAAGATTTATTCGCGCCCTCAGAAAAAAAGAACTCATCGAAGATTACGAAGAAGGAAACACCCAATTTATTTTCCCTGAATTCAGCCCCATCCTTGAAAAGGGACACGCCTCTTCCATTCAAAGAAAAATTGCTTGGGGAAAAAGAAAAGGAAAAAAAGTTCTCCTTGTAGGAAAACTCTACGATCTCCCCTGGGAAGAATTTTCAGGAAAAAGAAGTTCCTACATCGATGGTTTCTCTCTCCACGCCAACGTAGCAATTGGAAAAAAGAATAGGGAAGGCTTAGAAAGGCTTTGTCGTTACACCACCAGACCAGCAATCGCAGAATCTCGTTTAACAAAAGACTCCGAAGGTTCAATTTTATATGAACTCAAAAAACCTTATAAAGATGGAACGACCCACGTGAAGTTTTCCCAGCTAGAATTTATGGAAAAAATAATGTGCCTCATTCCACCACCCCGCCACCACCTCATTAGATTTCATGGTGTTTTAGCACCTAACAATTCATGGCGATCATCCATCGTTCCCAAAAAAAAGATCCAAAAAAAAACAGGTAAAAACGTCTACTGGATTCCCTGGGCGGAACTGCTCAAAAGAACCTTCGAAGTCGACTCTCTTTCATGCAAAAAATGTAACCACACAATGAAAATTGTAGCGGTCATTCTCGAACAAAAAATAATTCAAAAAATAATGAATTGTTTGGGGATTAAAGAAGAAAGATTGGGAACAGAAAATCCTTCAAGAGGGTCACCTCAAAAAGAAAGTGGGGATTTTGATGAGTCCCACGAATTTGAATATCAAAACGAATACGATGACTGTTTTGATGCTGAATATTCTGATCAATTTTAGTTCTTCTGATTGAAGTCGATTAAATTTTTTTACCCTTTTGTTTTGGGAATTTCGTCTTATTTAAGTAGAATG
>DKQD01000011.1 GCA_002474345.1 Bacteriovoracaceae bacterium UBA7317 | reverse complement strand
AGATGAACTGTAATCAAATATTTCTTTGCCGTTACGTGAAATAAGCTTATTAGTATTTGGTGTACAAAGAGCACCATATTGAGCAATTTGCTTGAGGCCCTTTTTACAATTATTAAGTGAACTATAATCGAAAACCTCTAGGCCGTTAGATGAAAAAAGTTTGTTATTATTAGGAGCACAAATAGCTCCATATTGATTAAGTTGTTTAAGGCCTTTTTTACAGCTAGTAGATGAATTGTAATCAAATACTTCTTGTTCATTAAGGGAAATGAGCTTATTTTTATCAGGAGTGCAAATAGCACTATATTGATTTCCAGATGCTCCGTTTACTCTAAGGACTCTATTAAGAAGTGATTTTATTCTATTTAGTTCTTTTTGATCCATTGAGTAGGCGTTACTTTCTAAATAATCTGAAACATCGTAAGAAAGTTGGATGACTCTATCGGAATGAACTTCAGGAAAAGCTGATAAAGAATTGACTATAAAAACAAGGGCTAGAACTGCTTTTTTCAATTAGATCTCCAAAAAACAAGACATTAAACCAGGTTAAGAGATAATAATTAAGACACCCTCAAATCCAAGGGCCCATCTTTATACCATGTAAAAAATACAGAATTTTAAGGCAAAAAATGGGCCCTAATTCAAGGTTTAACCCTATTTAAGGGGATTCTCTTTTTACAGGAAGCTATAAGGACATTTTGAGCTTATCAATATCATGAATGATTGCAGAACTTCTTTTGTTTTAAAAAAAAGAATAATTAATAATTAAAAATCTGAATTCTGATGAATTTATTGGCCTTAAATAAAAATAATCCGCCTAAAAAGGCCCCTAAAAACCAAAAAAGTGAGGCCAAAAAATAAATTTCTTTACTCAAAAGCCCAAAAGTTGAAATAGCGATTAAGTCGTTTTTTTAAATACGAATACACTTTATTTTTACTTCTTGAGTAAATCAGTTCAAATGCTTGTTCGTGACCTTCTTGATATAGCTCCATAAATCGGGAATCTTCATATTTTAAAAAAATATGACGTTGGCAAAGATTTTAATGCTTTTTCTTGCCCAATGGTCAAAAAGAAATGGATTCAAAATAGGAAAAGGGAAGGGAAAGTAAACAACCCATACGCATCAGAAATGCCACTTTGTGGTTCTCAAGATAGTAAATATTAGCTAATTCTTTTTTAAAAAAACCTAGGCGTAGTTTCTTATGCCTAGGTTTAAATAAAGTTTGATAGTGATTGTTATTTAAAAAGGAAGGTTACCTCACTTTTTAGACTACATCTCTTCCAAGGCTTGTTTAAAATATCCAAGGACTCTATCAGTCCAGTGATCCCCATATTTTTCAACAAAGGCCTTGCGACCTTGTGAATTTTTTTGGGAGAGAACTTTAATTCTTTCTTGGACGAACTCTTTTGTTAATGGAGTTTTACATTTTTGAGTAATACAATTCTTCCATGATTCGTAATGCTTTGGGAAAAGTTCATGTTCCATTTGAGTTTCCTCCCTTATTTCCTTGGGCTTTATTATTTAAGTGGTCATTTTTGACACTAATTTTATCTACCCTATTGTAATTCCGCATTTTGCTTGGACTCTTCACTTTCAGACTCATTTGTCTGAACGACTTGATTCCAATCTCCAAAAGGGTCTTTCAACTGCTTTATAAAGTCAGCACTTCTACTAAGTTCTTCATCTGTGAATAAACTTTCTTCAAGGGATTCTTTTATTTTATCCAGAATATCATTTTTACCTATGAAGACTAGTTTTTGCGACCGGTCTCCGAAATGTGGATGCCAGTTTTCTTTAATATAGGCCAGAGACTCTTCATCTTTAGGCCAATCCTCTTCATTAATACTTGTCCACCAAAATCCTTTAGGGTGATATTCTCTAACTGTTCCAGCTATGGCCATCTCTGCCATAAAGTCAGGTTGAGAAGCAATCCAAAAAAAGCCTTTTGCTCTGTAAAGCCCAGGAAATGGCGTATGCAAAAATTTAAAGAAACGCTCAGGGTGAAAAGGTTTTCTTGCATCAAATGAAAAAGATGAAACCCCGTATTCGTCTGTTTCTTTGCTCTCATCACCTCTCATGACTTTTAACCAACCCGGTGACTGAGAAGCTTTATCAAAGTCAAATCTGTTAGTGTTAAGGATTTCATCAAGAGCGACTTTAGACCTTGAAGTTTCTATAACTTTAGCATCTCTATTAAGAGAGCGTATAATCCCATATAGATGTTTTAATTGATCCTTAGACACAAGATCTGTTTTGTTGATTAAAATGACGTCAGCAAATTCAACTTGATCAACTAGAAGGTGGGCAATGGATCTTTGGTCTTCCTCACTGAGTTCCATTTTCCGGTCTTTTAAATCTTCTGCACTTTCATAATCTTTTAAAAAATTCAAAGCATCGATGACTGTAACCATGGTATCGAGCTTGGCAATTTTTGAAAGTGAAACACCATTTTCGTCTTCAAAGGTGAAGGTTTCGGCCACTGGTAAAGGCTCTGAAATACCGGTAGATTCTATAACAAGGTAATCAAATTTCTTTTGCTTAGCGAGTTCATTAATTTCTTCAAGGAGGTCTTCGCGCAATGTACAGCAGATACAGCCATTACTCATTTCAACAAGTTTTTCCTCTGTTCTCGATAAGCTCGCTTCAGCATTTTTTACCATTTCAGCATCAATGTTAATTTCGCTCATGTCATTAACAATGACAGCGATCTTCTTTCCTTCTCTATTATTCAAGATATGGTTAAGAAGTGTAGTTTTTCCTGCTCCTAAAAAGCCAGAGAGGACGGTAACGGGAAGACGAGATAGGTTATCATTGTTTTGCATATTTAAGACCTTGAAATCATTATAAATTTATATTAATCTTTTTTGCAAGTCGTTTGCATAAATGTAATTGGCTGCAGGCTTTCTATAATGAAAAGTACAAAAATGCTAGTTTAAAAGGCTTTGTGTGGGTCTTAGCTTTTAAAAAGTAGTACCTGAGATATTAATCCTGTAAATAGCTCTATGCATAAAATGTGGGCTCTGCAAGTTCTTTGCAAAAGTTAAAGGGGTTTGAAAAATGTTTAATCATCCTGAAGGTCAGGCTCATCCGAGACCTCCTTCCCACCTCAAAAAGAGTAAGAGATACGATTTTGGAGAAGATATTCTTGGAGAAAGCTCCAAAGTTATAGAGGAGTTTTTAAAAAAAGAGAATCAACTAAAAGATATATCTGAAATATCTTTGGCAAAGCAAGTTCGAAATTTTATTTATAAAAAAAGTAATAGAAAAAATTATGTTATTGAGGCCAAAAATTACCTTAAAAATAAAGAACTAATTTTCAGTGAGTATTATGATGTCATACTAGTAGGCGCAGGAGTTCACTCCGCAATTTATCTATATACAGTTAAGAAGAAGAATCCAAATTTAAAGGTTCTAATTCTTGAGAAAAGTTCAGAAATATGCGCTACGTTCTGTAAACTAGGAGACTCGCTGGTTTTAAATTCTCCAACCTTTTCTAAAGTGGGTCTCAATTCTAATATTATGCAAGGTCATTTTATCCAGGTAAGTGATTTTGATGAACTCTTTGAAAAACCTTTTCCTACGGCTAAGCACCTTTACGAGTTAGCAGTTATGACCCTATTTCACGCTGACGCTGATATCTTATTTGATTTTGAAGTAGAAAATATAAAAAAAGCCGAAGGTAAATATTCCCTTAATTTTGAAAACAAAACGATTAACGCTAAAAATGTAGTCGTTTCAAATGGAATGGGAGGTAACAAGAAAAACTCTTTTCTAAAAGATATATCTTCACAAAAACTAATTGCTGGTGACGATTTCCTCTCTCATTGCTACGAAGATAAATCTTTTTTTGAATATATCAGAGATAAAAAAGTTGCTGTTGTCGGTGCTGGAGATACAGCAAACTGTGTAATGGAGTACCTTTTACCTTTAGTTTATCCAAATTATTATTATGGGTTTTACAGAGAGGTCCCCTTTTTTCCAAAATTTGTCTATTGGGTTGGTCAAAGTGCAAATAACATTCAAGACTATTTTTTTGCGAATAAATCAAGGTATTGTCATTCCGGTGGAATCATTGAATTTTTTTGGGATGAAGAAACCCCTTTTGAACTATCCACTGAGATTTGGAAAAAGACAAAGGAGCTCATTAGGTGTGTTCCTGAAAAGCTTTTTTCTGTATCTCATAAGGTCAACTCACTGGAACTTAAAACTGAAAATGAGCAGTTAGAGGTTGATCTAGTGATAGATTGCACTGGAAGATTTAATGATTTGAGTACAAAACTTTTAAAAAGTGAGCATACTTTTGTTGAAGGAGATATAACCCTTTATGGTGGTCAATGGGATGAGGAGTTAGGTCGTTTTATAGTTTCTCCAAGATTTCTTGAAGAAAGGAGGATCGCTTGCAAGCTTCAAGGTGAAAATATTTTTTTTCTAGGAAGTGCTTGTCCCTTGGATAAACTTATTGACGATAACGAAGCAAGAAATGGCTCGCTAAAATTCCAAGAAGACCGGACAAGCCTAACCAACAGCAAGTGGTCTCTGGAGCACACTTTACCTCGAACTGTAGCTTTTGCGGACAAGCACCAAGAAATACTTAGTGTCTAGCAACAGCACTTTTCAGAGCAGCATTTGCATGACTTCTCTTTACAGCAAGGGCTATTGTTACAGTCACATTCACAAACTTTTTGATACATAATTCTCTCCTTTTTAGAGGTCATTCTCAATTTGATTGGCAAGTTCTCTAAGCGTTTTAACCACGTTTTCCCGATCTAGAGTGTAAGTTCTTTCTCGACCTTTCTTTTCTAGTTTGACGACACCTTCTTGAGCAAGGATTTTGAGGTGGCGTGATACAACGGAGGCATCCACATTGCAGCACTCACAAAGGCACATGGCATTTTGAGGAGTACTACACTGACACAATTTGTAGACTAAAGAGAGCCTATTAAATTCTCCGAGCGCTTTTAGAAAGTTTGCTTGTTCTTGTATATCTAAATCTTTCATGTCTTTTATGTTTGCATATTTGCGCAAATAAGTAAACAGGAATCTTGTGCCATGAGTCTTTTTCTAATGTGTAGTGAATAAAAGTTATTTAATGGGCTGTCATTTTTCTTGATACTATGTTTATTTTAAGGTTTTCGCGAAATTTTCAATGGCATACCCTAAAAGAGATTCAATAGCTTTTATTTTAAAAGCAGATGCAGCCATATTCAGTTGATTTAAAAAAGGCAGAAGGAATGTGAGCTTAGTATTTTGTATTTTTTCTTTTAAAAGGTAACTCTCATTCTCTATTTCGGAAATTTCCATAGACTCTTTCCATAATTTAACCTTTTCTTGAATGACTTTTAAAAACTCAATATCAGTTTTATCCAGGTTATCAGGAATTTTAAATTCATGTGATATATTTTTAACCTCTTCCTCTTGAGTTTCTTCTTCGTGCTTTAAAAACATAGCTATAGTCTTTAAAAAAGTCTCTTCATCAACTGGTTTCTGTAGAAACCCTTGGAAAATCTTTTTTGCAGAGTCTTCTAGTTTGATTGCAGAAATCAATATAACAGGTGTGTTTATGTTTTCTTCTCTTAACTTCTTTAATACCTCATCTCCTTTTAAACCCGGCATTTCATAGTCTGTCAAAATTAGATTAGGTTTTAACTTTTTCGCTTTTTCTAAAAGTTCACTTCCATCTTTAGCAGTGTCAACACCTAAGTTGTATTGTGAGAGATAAGCTTTATAGAGCTTAATGTTAATTGGAAAATCATCTGCAATTAAAATTGTTCCACCAAAAAATTTGTATGAAAACTTATCAGCGTGAACTTTCTCATTTGAATAAGTAACATCGGATAAGTTAATCGTAAAAATACTTCCTTTTCCAGGAGTTGACATAGCTTTTAGCTTTCCTCCTAGATCTTCAATTATCTTTGACGAAATATAAAGACCAAGACCACTTCCTCTTTCTTTAAAACTACTTCGTTTGTGAACTTGAGAAAAAGGCTTGAAAAGACTTTCTACTTTTTCGGTAGGAAGTCCATAACCAGAATCTTCAACATAAATGATTAATTCGCATTTATCTTCACTATCTTTTTTATAATTTACAGTTACTTTTATTTTTATATGTCCCTGATTTGTAAACTTAATGGCGTTACTTAGGAGGTTGTCTAGGACCTGTTTAAAAGCCAATTCATCACTGTCAATAGATGAGGGGAGGTTTTCATCCATTTCAAGGCTAAAGGAAATACCTTTGTTCTCTGCTTCACTTTTGAAGAAAAGTGATGATGACGTTAAAACTTTTTCCAAGTTAAATCTTTTATTTTCAATTTTAAGTTCATTGAGTTCAATTTTTGTAAAATCATGAACCGAGTTAACAAGCCTCAAGAGAGACCTACCGCTAGTGCTTATTGAATTGATGTACTCCTTTTGTTGATTGTTTTTTATACCGCTATATAAAATTTTAGAAAATCCTAAAATCGCGTTCAAAGGAGTTCTTAATTCATGACTTAAGCTTGCAAAGAATATAGACCTTTCATTTTGTATTTTTTCTAAGGCAGTATTGCTATTTTTCAAGTCAATGTTTGTTTTCTTTAGTTCTGATGTTCTCTCATCAACTTTTGTTTCAAGTGTATTAAGGACTTCTTCTTGCTTAATTTTTTGAATGTAACTTAAACCTAGAGAAAATAAAGCCATTTCAATAATTGACCCAAAAATAGAAGCATTTCTAGTAAAAACATTACTGGTGATAATACCATTAAGAGTCATAATGAGAATCAAAGCACCAATAATCTTTGATACAATAGCAGCTGAAAAATATTTAGCAGGAATAAATCTTTCTAGCATTTTCACAGAAAGAATAAAGATAAGTGATATGAAAAATAGAAGAAAAGCTAAGTTATGTATTCTTCGCATATAAAATAAAGGAATAAAAAAAACTGAAATTGCTAATATGACAAAAATAAATGACCAAAATAAAGATATTTTATAAAGATAGGGATTCTTTTCTCTCAAATTAAGAAATCCAGCAGCAAAAATATTTAGTGAGAGAGGAGAAAGAGAGGCAAATAAAATATGTCCCTCATTATTAAACCACCTTAAATTTTCAGTCGGAGCTAAATACCCATAACCCGAAGTTATCCCTGAAAAAATAATGTAAATAAACACATGACAAACGTAACGGAGATAATTTGGTTCCCATAGTCTTAGATAATAAGAAAGATTATGAATAAGCATCATAATAGCAAGTCCGAAATATATTCCAAAAGCAAGATTAGCTTCCATATTTTCTTTTATAAATTTATGATCGGCGGAAATAGTTAGAGGCAACATATTAGAGAACCCTTTTAATTTTATGTAGTAAAAGGTTTCTTCTTCTTGACTTAGAGTAAAGTGAAAGGCCCTCATTTTAAATTCACGTTTAGAAAATTCAACCATATCTCCTGACTCAATATGTTTCCATCCATCCTTCTTTTTTTGATAAAAATCAAAATAATCCTGCCCAACAAAGCTGTTAGACAAAATCCACTTCGTTGTAGGGTCCAGATTTTTAACCTTGAATCTTGCCCAAAAAGTGGACTTGGAGCGACCAAGGTTTGGTGAGAGAGAAGTGCTCCTTTTAAATTCTTTAGACCACTTTAATTCAGAAACATCTGAAATCGTAAGATT
>DKQD01000127.1:18753-31269 GCA_002474345.1 Bacteriovoracaceae bacterium UBA7317 | reverse complement strand
TTAGAAAGTATTATTTTAAACTTTAAAAAAGAGATTAAGGAATCAAGCCGCCTAATTGAAAAGCTTGCCTCTATTTCTTACATCTTTTCTTCAGTTGATGAAATAAATATTTCAAACCAACTTAATGACCTTATAAAAAGAGTTCAGACAAATAAAGAAGAAGGAAGTCTTTACAGTGATAAGGTAAAAGCAGATATTCTTGATAAAGTTAGCTCTATTAGGAATAAAGCTAATCCCGTTATCGAAAGCCTCAAAAAACTCAAAGAAAGTGGTTTTAGTATAGAAGAATCTTCCATTCCAACAGAAAATATTCATTGTTTGAGAAATGAAATTTTAAATCTTATTCAAAGCAAAAAAATATCACCTGAGGATATTGACAATATTTTTAACAAAGTAGAAGAGGGGGAGTCCATTTTAAAATTAATTAGATCTTTTGATAAAGTGGTCCAGGATACTTCTCAAAAACTAGGAAAAAAAGTTCAAATGGGTGTGGAAGGTAATGATTTACTGATAAAACCTGGAACAGCGAAATGTCTTAGAGAGTCCTTAATCCATATTGTGAGAAATTCTGTCGATCATGGTATAGAAGTTCCGGAAGTAAGAAGTTCTCATGGCAAAAAAGAAATAGGGTCACTTAAAATATCTTTTCAAAACCATGATGAAGAAATTACTTTAAATATTGAAGATGATGGTGGAGGAATTGATGGGCAAAAACTATTTTCCAAAGCCATTGAAACAGGGTCTATACAAAACAAAGTTATGAGCGAAGAAGAAAAGTTAGACCTTCTCTTTCTCCCCTCATTAAGTACCAAAGAAGATATTACTGACGTCAGTGGCAGAGGTGTTGGAATGGACGCAGTTAGATCAGGTTTAAACAACATGGGTGGAAAAATTTCTGTAAAGTCCAAAATTAAAGAAGGAACTACATTTACAATCACTCTTCCAAATAAATAAAGGGAGCCTTAAAATGGAAAAAGTTTTACTTATTGATGACACTAAATCTTATAGAGATAAAATGGGGGGGGTTTTAAGAGAAAATGGTCTAGAGGTAGTCGAAGCCTCTTCAGGTGAAGAAGCCTTGGAAAAGCTGGCCAAAGAAGGTGATTCTTTTAATTTGATTGTAAGTGACCTTCATATGGAAAAACTTAGTGGCCTCGACCTTGCTAAAATCATTAAAAAAGATGGGATTACTGAAGTACCTATTATGATGGTTACTACTGAAACAGATGATAAATTGAGAGAAGAAGGTGTGCAAGCGGGAGTTAGGATTTGGCTTATAAAACCTGTTGGAGATCAGAAGTTTTTAAAAACCGTTCAAATGTTACTTAAGGCCTCAAAGAAAAAAGGTTAAGGTTTCTAGTTAATTATAGTCTAACTTAATTTTTTCTATTCTCTCTATAACTTATTCTATAAAGGACATGCCTACTTAAAGGGCTTTTCCTCTCAACATTAGGGTGATCAAAGTCTCCATTTTTATCTCTTTGCATACCAATTTTTTCCATTAATCCTATTGATGGACCATTTATTTTTGAGGTAAAGGAAACAACCTCTTTAAGCATTAAGGAGTAAAAAGCATAGTCTAAAATTGATATAGCCCCTTCAAACCCTAGCCCCTGACGCCAAAAATTATTGTCTAACCGCCAACCTATTTCAACTGCAGGGGTAAAATGTTCTTTAAAATTAACGTTATTCACCCCCATTGTTCCCACGAACTTAGAGTTTTCTTTTAATTCTAGTGCCCAAAAAGAGTAGCCCTTTTTGTCGATTTGAGCCGAAGCTTTTTCAACAAAACTATCGCTTTCTTCCCTTGACAATAATTTTGGAAAATACTTCATAACTTCAGGGTTAGAGTTCATCCTAAAAAAATAATTTAGGTCTTCTTTCAACCACTGCCTTATAATAAGCCTTTCAGTTTCTATATAGACTTTGGGCTTCAAATAAACCTCAAAAAAAGATTGACCAAATTTAAGTCATTTTAAGTTCTGACGAAAAGGTTTTTCTTAGGTTATTTTATTTTTAACTAAAAGGATACAGGGTTTAAGATGTTTATTTTATGTATAATTTTTCCACCTCTTCGCTGCTCTTATAGCCGGAGGTCTCATGTCTGGAATTTTAAATTTCATCCTAACATTGCTTGGATGGATTCCAGGTATGATTCATGCCTTCATGGTTGTTAATAACAATAATGCCGAAAAAAGAAACCAAGAGCAGATTCAAGCAATAAAGGAACAAACAGCAGCTCTAAAACAGCGAGACCAAAGTAAAACCAAGGAGTTTCCTGACAAAAGTGAGTAAAATAGGGTTTTGCTATAGAATTTAGGATGCGTTTGAACCTATAAACATTTATAAGTAGGAGAACACAAAAAACTTCGCTTGTTATCATGGTGCTCGGGACTGGACTTGAACCAGCACAGCCTAAAGGCCACATGGCCCTCAACCATGCGTGTCTACCAATTTCACCACCCGAGCGGAATGATAAATAACGTAGAAAATTATGTACGAGGTTTCTATCAGTTTTTTAAAAAGCTGTCTATATAGTTTTTAAAATGCATAGCGCAAAATTCATCACATCAGGATAGTCCGAGAAAAGATTCAAGCTCCCTTATATAGTATTTTAACCTTTTTTCGCTTTCTTCTAAACTTTCAAGAGAAGACTCAATTTCTAGTTCATAAATTGAAGAATCCTTCTCTTCGGAGCTCCTTCCATTATCCGAGTCAGGCGAAGCTTTATTTTTTTCAATTGTTGTTTGTGCCAGAATATTCACCTCTTTTTTTTCAGAAGGCCTCGTGCCCTCAGGGAAAAGTAAGATTTTAACACCATCTACTGAAGCTGTTTTAAAACTTTGAGGTGCTTTACTCTTCTTAGATTCTTTGCCTATTGATCGTTTCATAGGTTTTTATTGTCTCAATTTCATGTTCATTGGCCTTCAAAAGCCAAGTTCAACTACTATTCATTTACCCTACCGGATCGTCAGAATGAACTTACGTCTAAAATTATTTTTTTATCCCTAACAACAATAAAAATTGAACATAAAAAAAATATGTCTTATTTGGCCATTAATTTCCCTGTTATAATGTCGATATTCCATGGAGTAGGAGGTTATCCCAATGGCCACTGACAAACCTGTAAAGTGTCTCAAATGTAAGTATTACTACAATACTTGGAATCCACAAAAACCTAGGGGTTGTAGGGTATTCGGATTTGAATCAGCAAGCATTCCCAGCTATGCCGTTAAAAGAGAGACAGGTAAAGAATGCGAAGCCTATAAGGAAAGGGAATCTAAACAAAAATCTTCTGGTTATTAGGGTTACTAGGGAGCTATATTTTTTTGAAGGCCTTCTTCTTCCCTTCCTTCCAAATGTAAAGACTTGCCCAGATCTAGATAACTTGGCCCTGGACACTCAATAATGGCCCCTCCCAAACAGACATCATCTTTATAAAAAACAATGCTTTGCCGAGGCGTTACCGCCCTTTGAGGCTCCTTAAAACTAATATGTAGGACACCATTTTCATTAATTTTATCAATCCTACACTCTTGGTCTTTTTGCCTATATCTTACTTTGGCCTTACAACTAAATGGAAGATCAAAAGGCTTTTCCCCAGTCACCCACGATGCTTCAGAAGCTGTCAAAGTGTCTGTATAGAGAGCGGGGTGTTTTTCACCACGGCCCACATAGACAATATTTTTTTCAACATCTTTTTTAAGGACAAACCAAGGTTCTCCCGGTCCACCGAGGCCTAAACCTTTTCGTTGTCCAATTGTATAGTAAGATGAACCTGTATGCTCACCTACAACTTCTCCATCAAGAGTTTTAAAAGGGCCTTTTGTAAAGTGAATGTACTGACCTAAAAAGTTCTTGAAATTTCTCTCACCAATAAAGCAAATACCTGTACTATCCTTTTTATCTTTTGTAGAGAGGTCGTATTTTTTAGCAATCTCTCTAACTTCCCTCTTCTCTAAATCACCTATTGGAAATAAGACCTTCTCAAGAATAGAGCTTTTAATCGTATATAAAAAGTAACTCTGATCTTTTGAATTATCCCTTCCCTTTACAAGACGATTACTTTTATTCTGGCAATAATGTCCCGTAGCCAAAAAGTCTGCCCCCATTTCATTAATTGCCTTTTCCAAAAAAACTTTAAACTTTATTTCTCGGTTACAAAGTATATCGGGATTTGGTGTATATCCATTTTCATACTCTTTAACGAAATCTTCGAAAACATTCTTTCTGTATTCTTCAATAAACTCAACGCTATAATAAGGAATGCCTATTTTTTCACAAACAGAAACAACATCTTTGTAGTCCTTGGATGCCTGACAATTACCGTTTTCATCTTTCTCATCCCAATTCTTCATAAAAAGGCCTATAACATTATAGCCTTGTTCTTTCAGGACAAGCGCGCTCACAGAGGAATCAACACCTCCAGACATTCCTACTACCACAGTCTTGGTAGCATTTTCTTCTTTTTCCTTCTCAGTAAACTGTCTCATAGGCCCTTTTTAACAAGTCTTTGACTTCATGGCAAAAAGGGAGGAACTTTTTAGAAAAAGTTTATAGGCTCCGGACCTGAAAAAGCACCCTTTTCGAACAAATAAAGGAGATGGGCTCCTGAAGCATTAAATAAATTTTATTGAAATAAAGACTGGTTGCGAGGAATGGAATCACAAATTTCTAGACCCTTCTCTAGCCGCTCCAGATATTGGGCAAAAACAATAGAAAAAGTTTCCATAAGAGGGGCCAATACTTCCTTCATCCAAGAAGGCGCTTTTTGAAGAGTCAATTTTCTCTTGAGCTCTATGTTTTCAATAAAAAAAGAAAAAGTTTCATTTTCATCTTTTTCCCAGCCAAACCTATACAAGCTTAAAGAGTAATTTCTTGGGCCGACGGTCGGAGGAGTCTTCCTTCCAGCTTTCTCAAAAAGCTCCAAAAGGCTCAAAGAGAAAGGAATCTCTATTTGTGAATGCCGAAAGATCCTCTCCCAATAGAGGATTTCTCTGTTTAATTTATCATTTTTTAAAAAAACACCCTGATTATTAGTGTCACTAATAATGGCATCAACTTTTTCTAATAGGTCCTTTGGAAAGCCCATTTTGTGTCCTTATTAAAAAGTAACATCCTTCTCTTTTCGAGGGATTTTTAAAGACAGATCAAGCTCCACTTCACCTTGACCATATATTTCCTCTTCGATTTCTTCTGGGTCTGGAAGGGTACGGAACTTACCATTTTTGTCAAAGAAACCAAAGGAACTCAGCGTTCCGTTTCCAATAATTTTTGCCCCTGCTCCTAATCCATTATAAATAGCAACGTGAGTTCCTTTAACCAAAAGTCCGATGACTTCCTCCTGAAACCTCAAAACGACCGTATCATTGTTTTTAAAATAGAGGAAGCAAGGTCTCCTCTTTTCTAATTGAGCAAACTGAATAAAGACCTTAATTGGAGAAGATATATCATTGTCAGGGTCCTGCTTATAATTAACTACCTCACATATTGAATAACGGACGTTTTTAGTTTTACTAATATAAACATTTTTGGTCTTTCTATCTATTTCAACGACCCTAGCATCTTCATCAATTTTTACTTCATCTAATGCTTCCACTTTATCTTGCCCTACGTAAAAATTATGTACTCCATTATGATCACCAATAGGTGCACCATCTTCAAAAATAAAAATTCCACCATTGTTAAGCATTCCGGGAGGAGCATTCTTTTCTATATAATAGGAAAAGTTTTTTTCCTTCATAAAACAAAGGCGGTTTCTCTCGCCCTTTTTAACAAAAGGTATCCCTAGAGATTTGGCAATTTGTTCAACCTCGCTCCTTCTTATGTCGGCACAAGGCAAAAGCAAATTCTCGAGGTGCTTGCGTTCTAAGCCTGATAAGTAGTAAGACTGGTCCTGCTCCTTATCATTAGCTGAAATTAGTTGAAACTTCCCAGTTTTTATATTCTTTACAACTTTTGCATAATGCCCTGTCGCTATAAAGTCCGCTCCTAGCTTTTTCGACTTTTCAACAAGCAAATCAAACTTCAAAAGATTACAGTAGACACAAGGAGAAAAAGCTGTCCCTCCCAACCTTGCAGTCAAAACTCTATCAAGCACTTTTTCCTTAAAAAGATGAGAGGCATTGACTCCATAATATGGTATTTCAAGCTTTTCGCAGACCTCCTGAATACTAGAAAGGCTTTTAGTCTGGCATGTCCCTAAGCATTCTTCCTCGGCCTTTTGAACTGTTACCTCTTTATAAAAATTAAATGTGACGCCAATTGGCTCTAACCCTTGCTTTTTTAATAAATAAGCTGCAACAGTAGAGTCCACGCCTCCAGTCATCCCAACTACAACTTTTTTTCTATCTTTCCCTTTATTTACCATGAGGGATACTCCTTAAGCCTCTTATAAAGTTGAGTTCTACCTTATAGTTTAAAAACTGGTTCAGGATTTGTTTCGCTACGAAAAATTATAACTTTTCCTTTTACGACAAACAAGATTGGCCTTGCTCGCCTAAAATGATTGACATGACTCGTCTGTTAAAAAGATAATGTCGTCTTGTTAAAAATTATTTGGGTCACTTGATGAGTAAGAGAGCAACACAACAAAAAGCAAAAAAGGAAAAATTAAACTTCTTGGATATTTTCTCAGGAGCAGGCGGACTTTCCTGTGGCTTAGAAATGGCTGGAATGAATTGTATTTTAGGCATTGAGTGCGATAAAAATGCAATAAAAACCTTCGATCATAACCACAAAAATGCAACTACCTTTTGTGGCGACATACAAAATCTAACAAAGCCTGTCCTAAAAGAACTCATAGGAGGTCAAAAGGTCCATGCTGTTGTTGGTGGGCCCCCATGCCAGGGCTTTTCTACTGCAGGAGCTGGCGACCCCTTTGATCAAAGGAACTCTCTCTTCCTACAATTTGTTAAAATTGTTAGATACACACTCCCTAATTTTATTGTCATTGAAAATGTAACGGGACTTCTTGCCAAAAAAAATGAAAAAACATTGAAAGCCATTTTTTCTAAGTTTATCCCTTTAGGCTATAAAATGGGTGTGCAAGTACTCTCATCCCAACACTACGGAGTTCCAGAAAGACGCCGGCGCACAATTATTATTGGAACAAAGGTTAATGAAGCTCCCCTCTTTCCACTTCCGACTCATGATATAGAGAAAAATGGCCGCTACATTCCTCCCATTACAGTTGGAGAAGCTCTTTCTGACCTAAAAACCAGAAAGGGAGAAACCTTAAACCATGATCTTGGCTTAGCAACAATAACAAAGCCACTAGATAAAAAGAGGATAAAATGCATTCCTGAAGGGAAAGGAATCCGCTACAAAAAAGATGAAATGAAATACCTAAAACCAAGCCTTAGAATGGGTGTAGACTGGGATCAACTAAGAGAAAAAAGGTTCCGCCAAACCCGTTTACAAAGGCTGGATAGATCCTTGCCAAGCCCAACGATAATGACCCATCGTCATAGCTATTATCATCCAACAGAAGACCGGTTTCTTACACAACGAGAGGCTGCAAAATTTCAAAGCTTTCCTAATGATTTCCTCTTTTTTGGTCCACTAACATCCCAGTGGCGCCAAATAGGAAATGCAGTGCCACCACTAATGGGCAAAGCCATCGGCAAAACTCTTTTAAAGATGCACCAAAGCCAAATAAAAGAAGAAACAAATTTACACTCAAAAGCCTCCTTTTCCCAAAAAGGCGATAGTAAAAAGGCCATAAGTGATAGTATTACTCAGTTTAGAAAGAGGGCATTCATCTACAAGAAGAAGAAGAAGAAGTAAAAATTCTTTCCCTTGAAAACTTTTTGGATGGGCCTTAAACTGAAAATATGAAACACAAAGTCCTAGTCGTAGATGACGAAGAATACATAAGACAAATTATCAAAGAGATCCTTACGGATGATTTATCACTAGAAGTAGAAGTTGCACATAATGGCATGGATGGCCTTGTGTATGCTTCGGAGACAACCTACTCAATTATAATTACTGACATTAGAATGCCTAGGATGACAGGCCTAGAGTTTGTGAGAACTCTTAGATCTCGTGAGATCCCAAATAAAAATACGCCGGTTATAATACTTTCCGCTTATTCAGACTCAATGAAGAAAGAAGTTGAGAGTATCCCTAATACAATTATAGCCGAAAAGCCCCTAGCAATTAGAAGTATTCTTGATACAGTTGAATCAATAATCAAAAAAGCAAATCAGCAAGGATAGTGTCCTCGCTGATCATAGAAAACCAACAATTATTCCAAGAAAAGCTCTCTAAGTTGCCGCTGAACACTTTTTACTCAAAAGCGTAGTCTACCTTTGGAACAGAAAACTGATCATCCTTAACAGTCTGAGAAAGGTTACTTCTATTTTGCGGAAATAAAGCCATAAGGTCTTCACTCCCTTCACCACGAACAAGACTTAGATTCACGGCTTTCCCAGCAGGAACCTCAATGGTCTCTGGCATACCTCTATAGCTCATTGCTTGAATTGAAGGATCTATCTCATACCACTTTGTTTTATGGTCAGACAGATAATCATCCATTTCTACAGCGCTCCTACTCTCGTGAAGTGCCGATATTTTAATGGCCAATTTGCCCTGGTCATTTCTTTTTAAAAGAGAAAGATCTACCTCAACAATTCCAACAGTGGACTGCTCATAGAACTTCATCATTGAAATTCCCTCTAAGGCCTGCTGGTAGTTTTGGGATGTTTTAGGCTTTTTATCAGCGATATCTCTTTCAAACACCGCTCTTAGCTCCCTCGCTTTATTTGCATTAAGTAAAATCGAATAAAAACCATTAGGAATTTTTGAAAACCCAGGCACATACATGTTCCTGGTTCCTACGAGCTCCTGATCAGCTTTATTGTCTCCGTTAGAGTCAATCTGAACATTTAGCTCACAATGATGCCAAGTTGTAAGAGGTCTATAAAGCTTAAAACCTACCTGAAGGAACTCTTTATCCTGCCCAGAAGAATTTCTTCTTACAATACGGTACCCAGCAGCTTGCAAATCACAAATATCACTTTTAGAAAGGCGGTTCCTATCTTTGATCGGCTTCCTCTCATCTTTGCCAAGGAGGTTAAAAATTAGGGCTTCACCTTTATTTTTTCCGCTATTCTTTAAAGTCAGGTTTGCCATTGCCTCTTGAGAGTCAGCTTCAGAAGTTGATTGAATTAAAATATTTTCAACACCTATTCTTGAAACTCGTTGAGATATACCCAAAAACGGAACTCTTGAAACCTCAACTTTCGTTTCACTATCAATGAGGAAGATAAAACCACTAAGTTCTTCGAAGTCAGAATCACCTTTAGGAGCCTCATAAACAAACTGAACCATAACTTTTTTCGTTTCACCTGGGTTTAAAGAAACACTTTCTGGCAAAACCAATTTAAGTCCTTTAGGAGTCTCAGATCCGAACTTAATTGTTTTAACTTTTTCACTAATATTTTTTACTTCTAAGGTTTTCACACCAACTTTTTTAGACTCAACTAAAATGTTCCCTAAAGAAAGGCCGTAAGGAAGGACAACAAGAGGAGTCGTTGCTGCTTTGTAGGTTTGAACTCTACCAGCACCCTGCATAGAAACAGGATAAACTTTCTTGTCCTTACTTGCTAAAGTTTTAGCAGTATTCATAAGAATACCTTTTAACTCTTTAGGTGAAAGATCTCCTCTATACTGTTTTAAAAGTGCCATAACCCCTGCAATATGAGGACCTGACATAGAAGTTCCACTAAAGGCAACTCCTAAATCTCCTTTACCAACAAAAGCTGAAACAATCGCTTCACCTGGAGCCGTAATTTCAGGCTTTATGAGTGAGTCAATGGATCTAGGACCTCTTGAAGAAAAGTTAGTTAAAGTATCAATTAACTCACTTTTGATTATTTTTTTATCTGATCTAAATTTCAAAGTCACCGGACCTTTTTCCATTTCACCTTTAAGGATATCGCCCTGAGACTGAGAAATCATAATTGCCGGAAAGTCTACTTTGCCCTCTCCCCCCATCATTATTGGAGCTCCAGGCTTATTATTAACAACCAAAGCTCCATTCGCTCCAGCTTTAAAGGCCCTCTTAAGCTTGTCAACAAAGGATACCTTTCCTCTATCAATAACAGCAACTTTTCCCTTCAATTGAGAAGACTCTTCTTCCGTAAAGTCCCGAGCTGCGTCTGCATTGTCTTTAATATAAACTAATTCAAGAGGGCTAGAATCACTGCTTCTTATTGGTCTAGAAATACTCCCTTGTACAACTTCAACAAGAAGTGAGAAACCTTCAACTCCTGCAAAAGAGGAGGCTTCAAACTCTATGTTATGAGTCATGTTGTCCACTGAGGCAGCAACGCTAATCGCTTCATCGGAAGTACTTGGAGAGCCAACGATATAGGGTGAGTGACCAGCATTTCCTGCAGAGGCAACAACAACTGTCCCTCCTTCAACTAAGTTTTTAACGGCTTCACGATATAAGCTATGCGGTTCCCCAAAGCCGCCACCCAAAGAGAGGTTAACAACATCAAGCTGATCATCTAAATTCAAATCTCCGTTAGGGTCAGCCGCATACTCAAGCCCAGCTATAACAACTGTGTCACCTGTTGAGCCATTTTTACCAAAGACCTTTATCGCGTGTAACGAAGCATCTGGTGCAACCCCAGAATATGTTTTTGTCCCATCTCCAATTCCTGCAACAGTTCCAGCTACATGGGTACCATGACCACTTTCGTCAATTGGATTTTTATCCGGCTTAGGGATTCGATCTTGTGGATTTGGAGAAGACAAATTGTATGAGCTTCCAACTAGATCAATACCGCCAACAACTTTCTGATTTGGAAATTGGTCACTAGGCAAACTTGGATCAACCTCTTTATAAGCTTCAACCGTTCCCACTCCGCCAAGCATAGAGTGTGTATAATCAATACCACTATCGATTACACCTACCGACATTCCACGACCTCTAACAGCACTTTCTTCACCGTCAGAAGAAGTTACCTTTAAATTTTCATGGACCTTATGAGCATTTATGAATCTTACTGAATTCTTTTCCTTAAGGTTCAAGAATTTATTCTCTGAATTATCTCCGTCTTTTGGGTCTACGGTTTTATTAATATACGCTCTAGCAAATCGCCCCTCTTTCTCTAAACTCTTTATATGTGGCAACTTAGAGAGCTTAGACTGTGTATCTGGGTCAACAAGTAAAGCGAAAGCGTTCAAAACCATTCTATACTTGTAAATTACTTTGATATCTGGAGAGATTTCCTTAACTGCTTTTAAAAATGCTTCTTGCTCTTTCAAAAGAGCTTCTTTCGACCTCTCATCAACTTTAGTTACACCATTAACCCTTTTAGCGACAGTAAGAAGGGGAGGTGAAGTCAGTTTAAAAAGCTGAACTGACGCTGACCGTTTTTGAGGCCTAATTGAAATGACGTCACCTGGAGTAAAAGTCGCATCGTCTTGAACTTGTTGAGGATTCCCACAAGAGTAGCCCAATACAAGACAGGATAGTAGTAAAGAAACTTTAAAAAACTTTTTAAAATGAAATATTGTCAACATCACTTATAGGCTCCTTCGTCCTCTTAAGAATTTAAAGCGAAACTCTTATAAAGGAATCGATCTCTTCAGTGGATAAACTCGTCCGGGCCTTAAACCAAGATACTTACTTCCACGAAACAAGGTAACTTAACTCAAGGAGTAAGATTTTGAAAGTCCCGCTGAATCAAAGCACAACAAAATGCAGACAGTCACAAGAAGTTCTTCTAGTAAAATCAGATAATTATACTTTTGTCTGCCAATCTATGATTTTTTAACACTGTTTAAATGATAAAAAAAGTCAAAAATTGGCCGTTTCCAAAGGCCATATGGAGACATTTTGACACCACTTATCTCCTTTACAGATAGGAGCTAAAGTCAGTTTAGGATGTTTAGTCTTTCTTTTTTGGTAAAAAGAAAGGGTGACAATACTTTGCGAAAGTCGAGTAAATTTCCTTACCACTCACCTCTTCATCTACAATCTGATTAATAAGTGGTTGGATTCTATTTATGAGGCCTTTTGTTTCGTAATCGTTTAAAACTACAATAATAGGTATCCTATAATTTTGGTTATTACGATCTCCCCTCACCTCCTTAACGATAAACTCCCCGTGCCCTTTGGCCAATTTCATATGCGTAATCAAACAATGAAATTTTTGGTTTTGTAAAAACTTGACGGCCTGGTGCGAATGAGAGGTAGAAAAAACTTTAATCTTTTCATCATTAAACTTTTCTGAAAGCCTTACCGCGGTTCCCTTATCATTCACAGCGATAAGGACTGACAAAGGGCTATTACCCATGTAAGTGTGCTCTGGTTTTATATTTTCAGATTTATTTTTATTAAGTGCAATAGAAAAGTCCCTGAGACCTTTCTGGGGCTTTTTTGCGACTTTTTTAACTTGTTTCTTAGAGGCCTTTTTTGCTTGAATCCCAGAACCTCCTTTAAGAAGCGCCCCCTCATTTTCAACTGGCTGATCACCAATGACTGCTTCTTCACCA
>DKQD01000127.1:0-18386 GCA_002474345.1 Bacteriovoracaceae bacterium UBA7317 | reverse complement strand
ACCAATGACTGCTTCTTCACCAATAACTTCGTCAGCATCATTTTGGTAGGGGTCTAGTTCTTTATCCGTGAAGGAAACTTCTTCATCTTTTAAATCTGAGCCCTCTGATTCATAAAAACCCTTAAGAAGTCTGCATACCTCTTCTCCATCAATATCACTTTCTTCTTCTTTCAATGAAAGGTCTTTCCTAAATTGATTAAATATTTCAAAGGCCATGGGGTAAGAATTCGACATGCTTGGTGTCGTTAATTTAGAAACGTCGTCCAAGATGTAAAGAGAAATGGCTTCTATTTCCTTCGCCTCTGATAAGTAGTTAAACCAAAAACCAGATGAAGTGGAACATATATTTTTCCAGGATGTCTCATCACTTATCCATGCTTTTGCAGAGTTTATTCCTGTTTTCCACCTAAGAGAAAAAGCAAGGTAATTCTCGAAACTACTCATTTGAATACTAACAACGCGACCCTCGTTCCCTGACTCTTTCTTTACAAAGTTCAAAATGCTTTTTATGGCCAGGTTTAGTTTTAATGAAAAATCTTTGAGGTCTACTCCCTCTTTTTGGAGATTATTAAAGAGAGCTTCAAGGTTTCCTTTAATCCGATCTTTATCATCACACTGAAATTCAGTCGTAAATATTTTTTGCCCTGACGGAAAAATGCTATAAATTCCACCATAGAAAGGTCTCGCAAGAAGAGTTAGAAAGTTTTTAAATACTGTACGCCCTCTATCTATTGGAATAAATAAACCTGGTACAAAGCTATTGGCAGGATCATGCTTTTTGTTGAAACTTATTATTCTTAACTCACCCCTCTCAATTCTTTTTTCAAAATTTGTGGGAAGTTGAAATGGCAGCTCTCTCAGCCAAGCTGGAGGAACCAAAACGGAAAAGATACCTTCCATTTTCATCCGGCTCAACTCTACAACCCAATCTATTTGCTCTATGTTCCAAAGTTTAACAACATTGTATCTTGCACTTTTTAATAGTATTTCGGTAAGTTCTTTTTCGTTAAAAGAATAATGGTCAAAAACTTTTTTTACATACAAAATGGTATGAGTCTTTTTGTTCAATAAAGCCTGTTCAGGCTGGATCTCGATTTCTTCATCACCCAAACTTAGCTCTTCCCTTTCATCTGTTTCAGTTAGAACCGGTCCATCCAATTCAATTTCCTCTTCCTCGAAATAGAGATTGACAACCTCTTTATCAAAGTTAGATGGAAGTGCCTTTTCGGTTGTTGTAGAAACGAGTATTTCTTGAGTTGTCTCTTTCTCCTCGACCTTATCTTGCCCCTTCAGCCTCATCTCTGTAAAGATATCGACACCAAGAGAATAAGCATTGTCTATGGCCGGAACTGAGTTCTCACCATCGATCGCAAAACTGTACAAAATAAGAGCTTCCACTTCACTTGTTTTAGGAAAAAAGTTAAACCAGCTACCGGAAGTCGAAGAGCATATTTTCTTCCAAACTGGTATATCCTTTGACCAATCCAAAACAGAGTTTTTGCCTGTCTTCCATCTTATTGAGAGAGCAAAAAGGTTATTAGCATAACCCATTTTCATTTCTACATTTTTAGGAGGGTTTGGTTCAATCATTGTCACAGCGTGAAGAATAGTTTTTGCACCAACTGCTACTTTAGTTTTATGAAGCATAAGCTTTCTAGCTTTCTTCATTAAACTATCATATAAGGTATCCAAAGACTTTGAAGCTCTGTTCAACTCAGTTGTTTTGGCCATTGAATAAATATTTGTATTAACTGGAAACAAAGCATGAATTCCAGAGTAGTGAGCTTGACCCACAAGAGGAACCATCCCTTCTAATATTAAACTTCCTCGATCACTTGGTATGGAGAGAATCGGTAACTTAAAATAGGGTAACTCGCCCTTTTTTTGAAGACAAGAAATCCTTAATTTTCCATCTCTAACATGCTTGATAAATAAATCTGGCTCATTCTTTCCTTCAAGAAGCCAAAGTGAGGGGACAAAAAGAGTAACGACTTCATCCCCAACAAGGGAGACAGCCTCGTTCATCCAATTCTCTTGAGTTGCATTCCAGTTTTGTATCTTAACACCGCCGCTAGCTTCGATAATAGAGCTCAAATCCTTTAGAGTTACCCCATGCCCTGAAATTGCAGTTTTCACGACATAAATACCATGGCCAGTTCCTATTTCCATTTTTTCTGTTTCTGGTCTTACATCACGTTCTTCTAACTCTTCTTTTTTAATTCCAACATACTTCTTCAAAATTAAGTTTTGGGAATCAGCGATCCCAAAAGTTTCAATTAATGAGTTAACTGAACTGCCACCCACAGGAAAAATTTTTAAACCTAAAGAGTAAGCATTCGTAATTTGTGGAAAAGAGTTTTGAGCGTCCATTGCAAAAGAAATTAACCCAAAAGCCTCAATAGTATTATTTTCTGGAAAAAAATTAAACCAAAGAGAACTGGTGGATGAAGCAATTCCTGTTAAAGAATTATTTTCCTCAACTAGCGCTTTAACATTAGATAAACTCGTTTTCCAGCGGCATGAAAAGCCAAATAAGTTATTAGCAAAACCTAAACTTATTTCTATTTTATCAGGCCTTTTTGCTTCATGATCATAAATCCATCTTATGAGTGACTTTAAAGCGATACTTACCTTAACTTTGTGAAGCATTAGCTTTTTAACTTTTTTAAGAAATTCTTTAAAAAGTTGTTCTAGATCAAATGAGAGTGTCTCTAGACCCGTTATATTATTATGGGCCAAAACTTCTGTTTGTTGAGGAAAGAAAGAGTGTAAACCTCTATCTACACTATCTCCCATTAAATTTACCATGGCTTCAAGAATTAAACTTCCCCTATCGCTAGGTATACTTAAACTAGGAAATGTGTAATTAGGGGCATCAAGCTTTTTATTAAAATAAACAATTCTAACCCTTCCAGAATTCAAAGCATCAAGAAAGTCTCCGGGAAGACTATCGGGAGCAGTTAGGGCCCAAACAGATGGAATGATTACAGTTGAAACACCATTACTGACAAGGTTGGAGATCTCTTTAACCCAATTACCCTGGTGAGCATTCCACTCAACTATCTCTACATCTTCAATAGTCTCTAGAAGCAAATTAAGGTCTTGAAAACTAATTCCTTGACCTAAAACAGACCTTTTACTTACATAGATTGTATGGTTCATTCTTTTCCCTCTAAATCAACCTTTTTTGAAAAACTCTCAACAGCTTTAACACCCTCCTGAAACTCTTTTTCAGAGACTGATAAAACAAAACGGCAATAATCAGGTATACCTGTCCATTCACTACCATTTATAAGGATACCTGTAGAGAAAAAGAATGCCTCGTAAAAATTTTGTGAATTTAAAATATAATTTTTTTCTTCGGAAAAGTGACTAGAATTAACTGTTATTTTCTTCCCAAAATAACTTCTTGGAGCAGCCACTAAAAAAAGGCCTCCTTCCGCAGGAAGCACATCCCAGCGGGCTTCCTTAAGCTTTTTAGTTAAAAACAAAGCTCGATTTCTTAGAAGAGATCTTTGCTCGGCCAGAAATGTTACAAGTGAGGGATGTGAATCATTAAACTTCTTTATAATCTTCTTCACTGCGTAAAGTGTAGCGAAATGAGGCTCAAATGAATTCATTTCGCTTAAGTTTTTGGCAATTTCTGAATGAGAACAAAGGGCATAACCAAAACGTAACCCACCAGCTGCGAAAAGCTTTGAAACACCTCCAAGCATTACCCATTCAAAATCATCATTAAGAACTTTTCCAATTTTTGTCATTTTAATTGTAGAATCAAACTCTAAACCATTAAAAACATGGTCCAAAATAAGCCTTGCTTGATGGGACTTGATGACTTCAATAAGCTCAATAATCTCCTCTTCTCTATAAAGGGCTCCAGTTGGGTTTACTACTGGAAAGTTTAAAAATACGTATGCTCCTTTTTTATTTTCTAAGGCCTTATTAAGAGCTGATGGGGTAAATTTAAATGAATCCTTCTCTTCGGTTGAAAAAGTAGAAGCATCCGCTCCCACAAATCCTGCACAAGCGACAAATTCTCCATAGGCACCCTGTGGAAAAATTATAGGATATTTCTCTATTGCACAAATTTTACTCAGGGAGTGAAAAAGTGGCGCAATACCATTGCCATAAATAAATGATTTTTTGTGCAGTTCTCCTCTAGTGAAGCCAAAAGACTTTTCAAACATTCTTTTTAGATCTTCATCAGGTTCATAATCTTGTTTGTTTAAAGAAAATGGATTTCTTAAAAAGCCTTCAAACAAATCAATTCTTAAATCCTTCGGAATAGGAAAACTATTTTCTCCATAGTCAAGCCTTACTGTCTTATCATCACGAGGCAATCTCTCTCTCGCCATTGAAGGGTGCTCCATCATTTCAACAGCATCTACTGCCAAGGGCTTAAATTTTTTTTCAATATCGTTCGAAACACCTCTTTTAAGAGAAACTTCTTTTTTTTGTCCATCCTCTAAAAGTCTAAAACTTAATAGTTCATCGAGAAGAACTTCATAATAAAACTGGGTTAAAATTGGTGTTCGACTATAAGATAATTCTGCGGCTGAATTCAACTGCTGTACTAAAGGAGCGTTTCCAATTAGGGAAAAACAAAGCCTTAAATTTTCATAAACCCTATTTTTAAATAAGTCGCAATTTATAATCACATGATCTGGCAAAGACTTTTCTCTTAAATAGGAAAGGATTGCATTCTTTTGTGGCTGACTTGAAATATCAAAATAATCAGACATATCCAGGATAAGGCGTGTAGAATTTTCTTTCGTTACATTAAAAATTCTTTCAACATTTTCTTCCAACTCATTTTCAAAAGTATTAAAAAAACAAACAAGTAAATCTGGTTTTAATTTTTCAACTAAGTCTTCAATCAACTTTACTCTTCTCGGGCAAGCGAACGACTCTACTTCCCAGGGGTAAAACTCACTCATTCTTTTTAGTTGTGGATCTTGATCAAAAAGAACTTCATCTATAAGAACTAATTTGGGCCTGTAAAGGAGAAGAATATTATTTATACACTCGTGCCTCGATGGAGAAATTAAAATTTGATCTTGATTGACAGGCAAATGATAATAAGAAGTCAGAAAGCGCGACAGTTTCATTCTCAATTCAGATCGGCCTTGAGTTTTCTCATAGGGGAGAAGTGAAGGTGATCTTAATACTTCAGATAGTTCAGATAAAAAGTTTACTCTTTCCTCAAAAATATCTTTCTCATTAGAGTAAAGGTCCATAAGCTGCTTTGCTTCTGAAAAAGAATCACTCTCTAAAAAGTTTAAAATGTTCTTCACTTCTCTTCTTTTGGGAAGATGGGCTTCATAAACACTTAACGAATGTGCTATTCTTCCACCATTTTTAGAAAAGACCTCTGCTGTTTGGGCATTAATAGGCTCTCTTGCATCAAGACCCATAAAAAACTCAAACTTATGACCCGTCCTTTTTTCAATTTCTACAAGGACTTTAATATCAGTATCTTCGGCTTGAAGAACCTTTGTTGACCATAGTTTATTTACTGTAAAACCTCTTCTCTTAAAGAGTTCTTCCAAAATAGCTGTCCCAGGTCTCCCTCCCAAATTCATTATAACAGACCCTCCTGCCTTGAGAACTTGTAGTGACTCCTCAAGTGCCGAGGCGATTAGCCCTAAACCGAACTCATCTTCAAGGTGACCTTTGATACTGCAATAATTACTTAAGTCGTAAAGCTGTTCATCGCTTGAATGCTCAGAAATATTTTGGATTAATTTTTCTGGATCAGGGCTTAAAACCTGGGGAATACACCCAATAACCTTATCAAGAAATATTTCTTTTTCAATTATGAGAGAAAGAAGGTCACTTTCTTCAAAAAGGACACTCTCCCATAAATTTTTCCCTGAATAAGTTTTAGCTGCTTTACCATCTTGATCAAACGAATTAAAAGCTAAGTTTAGTTTTGCACAAATTATGGCCCTTGGGTTTATGTCCAAACCATAAATAAAATCTAAGTCTGTATTTAAAGCAAGAGATAAACATATCCAGCCATTTCCACAACCCAATTCAGAAATTTTCTTCCCTGTAAAAGTCGAGTGCGGCAACCTGGATAAACCTTCATAAAAAGTAAATGACCACTCCTCAGGGGAAAAGATACTAGGGAATTGAATCAACCTAAGTTTATTTCTGTGACCTCCCAAAAGAATCGTTTTAAAATTAAAGTGATACTTCTCTAAAAAGATGTCTTTATCATTCTCTTTTTCATAGAATTCAAAAAGAAGATTAAGGCACTCGTAGGTGTTTTTAATTTCCTCTATCTCAGAAGATTCGAATAGAATTCCCTTAAAAGCTTCATAAGCTTTTTGACTGGATAATTCACACTCTTTAAGAAAATTTTCAATAGAAAAATGGGTCATGAAATCTTAATCCTTTTCATTCTAATATGCTCTCTTCAGGACAGAAAAAAATCAAGAAAAACCTAGGCTTACAATTTTTCAATGGCAATTTAGTCAAGTTAAATATTGTGCTTGATTCATACTTTTTAGTTTCAGCAAACTACTAAAGAATCCGAATATAACTCGGAGAGAACTGAATGATTGAATCACTACAAAAACTTTTCAAGTCAACTATAGGAAGAGCTCTTATTTTAAGGATTCTAGTTTTTAGTGGCCTTGTGACTCTTTTTATAAGTATTTACCAAGTTTATGATGATTATTCGCATGCAATTTCATCAATTGAAAAAGAAATTGGTCAAATTAAAAAGGCTTACCAAAGCCCTTTAGCGCATAGTCTATGGAACTTTAATACAAACCAAATTAAACAAATTATAAGTGGGCTTGCAAACTTTCCGTCAATTACCTTTATCGAGGTCACAGACAGTGCTGGAGATTTTCAGTTCTCAGCTGGGTCTAAGGAATCAAACATCCTGATTTTTGAATTTCCGCTTTTCTTCAGCTCCAAGTACAGCAAAAAACAAGAAGTTGGTTCAATCTACATTCAATCTTCTAAAAAACCTGTTTTAGAAAAAATTAGAAATAGAGTGTTAATAATATTATTTTCACAAGGTATTAAAACTTTTATTGTCTCTATATTTATTATCATACTCATTAAGGTTAGTATCACAGACCATCTTCACGATATATCTGAGACCCTAAGTCAATTTAAAACAGGGGACATTAATACTTTCCAAAAAGACAATAAATTTAGTGTCATTTCTCTTCAAAAGAAAACCCAGGATGATGAAATTGATATCGTTGTAGAAAAATTGAACATTTTCATAACTGAACTTTATAAGTCAACGGCTGAAATCCATTCTCTTAACTTCAATCTCGAAAAACTAGTGGATTTAAAAACTAAGGAACTCAGATCGGCCCTTCTTCAAAATGAAAACCTAATTAGAGTTCTTATACATGACATCGGAAACCCATTGAGTGGAATAATTTTTTCAATTGATCGACTTACTAGACAATATACTTTAAAGGAGCCCATACAAGGGTCTAAGCTAAAACTAGCCCAGGAAAGCTGTGACAAGATTCTAGAAATCATTAACTTTGTCAAAGATATAAAGTCTTTAGAGTCTGGGAAAAAACAACTTACTCTTAGCAAAATTGACTTATTTCCCATTATTGAAAATATTAAAGAGAATTTTCACCACCAATTTAGAAATAAAAAGCTAGAACTTAAAACAATATATTCCAAAAAGCCTTTTTTTGTTATGGCCGAACGAATTAGCTTATCAAATAGCGTTCTATCCAACCTTGTTTCCAACGCTATCAAATTCTCTCACTTTGGATCAGTAATCACCATCGAGTGCTTTTTTATGGAAAATAAAGCTTTTGTAGCAATAAAAAACTTAAATGCAAAAATTCCACCCGAAATTTTGACCAACCTCTTCGACTTTCATAAAGCGACAACAATTAAAGGCCTTGCAGGAGAAGAGGGTACAGGCTTCGGCCTTCCTATTGTAAAGATGTTTGCGCAATACAATAATGGCGATATCACAGTAAGTTCAACAAAAGAGGAAACAGTCTTCACTCTAAGCCTTCAATTGGCCAAATAAAATTAGTCACTCAAAAGTTTCAAAGTCTTATTTCACTTTCGGACAGTTATCGTCTTTTCTCTTCTCTAAGTCCAAAACGACAGCTTTTTTAAATGGATGCCCTTCATCCAAAAGATAACTTAAGCTTTCTTTGTAATCTTTTATGTCACAAACCTCAATGTTCAAAAAAAGCGTTTTAAAAATCTTCGGAAAAAGTTGCCCAGGAGTTTGAACATGATGAAGGCCTCCACTATAAATAAAGCCAATTTTTCCTTCATCAAGCCTTCTTATAATATCTGAAACCCCGGCCCTCATAGACATTTCATTTCCATAAAAATCAAGACCTGTTTTCCTCATCATTCTACCTTCAGGTGCTATAAGAATGATATCGTCGCTTTTCATTTGAGATAAAAAGTTATCCCAAGTGTGATCTCTCTTTCTTGAAATTGAAACCATCCTTGGAACTAAGTTTTTGTAAAACCATCCTACGATTGGCCTCTCAAGAGTTTTATCAGCTCCAGGAGCTAGAAATCTTGATGAACCAAGCCACAATAAATTAACAGGCGCAACTCCTAAAAAAAGCGGTTCATAAAGACTCGTATGGTTTATAAGCATAATTAACTTTAATTTCGTCCAGTCCGGATCCTGATCACCAATATATTTTCCCTCAAACTTGTAAAATATCTGACTTATGAATTTTACGAAAAGAAGGATAAAAAATATTGAAAGCCGTTTAATTATTTTTAAAACCACAACCTCTACCCCTTGCTACCGCTAAAACCAGGAACTGGAGAAGCCTAAGACTGTAAAACAACAAAAGCCCAAGTGCAAGAAACGCTTCACAATGTAGATAATCGAATAGATCATTTAAAGAATACAATCTCATTTAAATTTAGGAGTTACAAAATTGAAAACTTGGAAACTTATTGTGCATGGAAGGGTTCAAGCCGTTGGCTATAGACAAAGTGTCGTAAACTTTGTGAAGTCTTATTCTAACCCCATTTTCGGTTACGCGAAAAACCTGAGAGATGGAACGGTCGAGGTCTTGGCAACTGGAGAAGAAAAGTCTCTAGAGGATCTTGTCAGATCTTGTTACAAAGGGAGTATTATTTCAAAAGTCACAACTATCGATGTTTACAAAGACGCAGAAAACAAAAACCATTTGGATGACTTTAGGATAGAGTACTAACAACACGCAAAATAGGATAAGAATCAGTTACTCTTTTTCATGCACGCTATCAAGGTCTCTGTTTAAACAGGGGTCTGCTCCACACTCCAAAAGTGAAATGAGAGAGTCTGTAGCGTCATGAACCATAGCTTTTTGAACTGGGCGTAGCCCACATGGAAGCACCTCATCTGGATCTCTACCATGATTTAGGAAGTGCTCCACACCTCTTACCTCATCTCTTTTGAGAAAATACTCAAACAAATCAACAATCATAAAAAGTTGCTCCAATAAACATCTATGACATGAAGTTTAAAGAATGTAATGAAAAGTATCTTAAAAGAAAAGTTTTTTCTCTTGAGCCTTGGGTAAAAATACTTTCTGTTTATTTTCTTAAACTAAAGTAAATCACCTCCTCAATCTTCAAGGTTTAAATAATAGTTCACTAATTCATCATGAGATTTAAAGCAAGGAGCCGTAGCTCCATCTAAAGGGTAACGCCCTTTAATAAGGTTTGCCTTTAGCCCCCTCAAAGAAATAATATCAGTCAATTTATCTCCAATCATAAGACTTTTCTCCAGGTGGACCCCATACTTTTCAGCAGCACTTAACAACATTCCTGGATTTGGCTTTCTAAATAATGAGACCCCTTTTAAAAGTTCATCTTTTGCTTTGGGGTGAAAAGGACAAAAAAACCATCCGTCAACCTCTGCACTTCTCTTTTTCATTTCTAAGTCCATCCACTTATGTAGAGAGACCACATTTTCTTCAGAGAAAAAGCCTCTTGCAACTCCAGATTGGTTAGTTACAACAAAAACCCACCACCCTTTTTCTTTAAACAGTTTAATAAGAGGGAAAACACCTTCAATAAAATGAACCTTATCCTTCGAACTTATATACCCAAGGTCTTCATTTATGATCCCGTCCCTATCCAAAAACAAAGCCGGCTTCTTAGAGGTCTTTTTGATCAATTCATTAGTTTTTTTTGGTAGAGGAATACCTTCAACAAAACAACAGTCACTAAAAAAGGAATCTGTAAATAAAAACCTATCCGTTAATTGGCTGCTGGAAGAAGCAGCTTTTTTTAAGGTTTCAACCTTCATCCAAGCAATACCTATTTCTCTATAACAATCTTTATACCCAATACTCTGTTGATGAACCCTTTTTAATCCATCTTTTTGACCACCTACAAGCTCGTTATTTAAATCTAAAAAGCCTGGGTTGCTTCCATCATTTTGCTCGATGGAAAAACCTAATAATTCAATAGAGGATGTTCTGGACACATGGAGAAATAAGTCCAAATCATAAGAGAAAGCATTAGAAAAGACTTTTAAAGAAGGAAAGTCAAAACTACTAAAATCACTTTGGATTTTAGCAAGACAAAATGGTCCTTTTGCTTTCGAAGGTTCATAAAAAAATAAAAACTTCTCACTTGGATTACGGTTATCCAAAAATTCACAAAAGTCTTTGCTTGACTTGAAACTTAAAACTTCTTTATTTTTGCTCTCCAAACTCAAACTCCTTAAAAATTTGGCCAAATTTTTAACTCATTTTTTTTACCGAACAATTAACCTTCATGGCCGGGACAGTAAATATGTTCATAGGTTTTACCCTTATCTGAAGGACAAAGCTTTTTAACCTTATTTCAAAAGAACTTAAACCCTTCTTAAGTTTTTCAATTGTAATATTTTCTAGTTCTTGAGAGATTTTTTGATTCGTTACAATATCAATTTCCTTCAACTGATACCTTTCTTTTTCACCCTTTAAGCACTTTTCTCCATGATAGCAGGTTATTTGAATTATATTTTCAAGACCCATTCCCAACAAAGGAAAAAGGGCCTTTTTAAACTTCTCTTTATCTTTTTTAAAAAACACTATAAACGCGTTATAAAACTCTTGGATTACTCTATGATAATGTCCCTGAACTAAAACGAGGTCATCCTTAGACAACTGACCTGGAAGAGAGCTTTTTCCCGCTTCTTCCCACTCTTCACCAAATTTTCCTTCAAAAGTGAGGCCTACCTTGTCGTAAAGCTGATAGCTCATCTCTAAAAAGCTTTGCTCAACAAATTGAGAGACTTTTTGCTGTAAATTTGAAGCTTCTTGGAACTCCGAAAAGTATTTTCCAATGAAGCTCCTAACACCACCGCTTTTAGTATTTACAAAAGCTTTCGTCTTACATAGCTTCAAGCTCAATAAATGTTCTTTTCCCTCATCAGTTATGGCCAATAGGTCTGCTTCCTTTAATCGGTCCCTTCTTTTAAACTCTGGACACTTTCCCACCACAAAAATTTGATGGATATTTTTCGGGAGTATAGAAAAAGATTCTTCAGCAGTTTCTCGAGCAAGTATTGGGAGGCGTTTAACAAGCTCTGGGTCATACTCTCTGAGGTATTTCTCATAAGTAATGAGTTGAGACCTTAAAGGACCCCCAAACCCCTTCAAAAACTGAGATTCCCTAAGATACTTCCTCGACAACCAGGAACCGACCAGAAATTCAAATAAATTTCCTTTAAATTCATTGATCGCTGCTTCCTTTTGACTCAAGGTTGCTTTGCCTACCCCTGAAAAATTTAAAGGCCTTTTCACTTTTTGGACCTCATCTGAAAAAAGATGTTTTCAATGCCTCAACCCTGTTTTAGACTACGCGGGATTGAATTTCCAGAGATTGGGCATCATATAGAGGCCCAAAGGACAAGGTAATGAAGCCCTTTCCACTCATTTTGGAGTCCATAAAAGACCTCAGTGAAGGTCAGGTCCAAGATGTTTTTAAGCTTGCCAAATCCTTTAAAAATGGTTCTGAACCAGAGGGGGCTCCTTTTTCTTCCAATCTGCCTAAGACAGGAAAAGCTCACTTTCAATCAAAAACTCCTCTTATAGCTACTTTTTTCCAAGAGCCATCAACTCGAACAAAAAACTCTTTTGCCATTGCAGCAAAAAGGTTAAAAACAGACTATGTCGACTTAGCACCGCAGTCTTCAAGCCTTAAAAAAGGTGAGGACTTGGAGCAAACCTTCATAACCCTTAAGTATCAGGGTGTTAACCTACTTATTTGCCGATCACCTTTGGAAAAAATAAGTAGTAGGGTCAAATTACCAAACGTAGCTTATATAAACGGTGGGGATGGAAAAAATGAACACCCTACCCAAGCCCTCTTAGATGCTTTTTCCATTATAGAAAGCGGTTTGGACCTCTCTAGGACTACCGTTGCTCTGATTGGAGATGTCCTCCACTCTAGAGTGGCCCACTCCCTGATGAAACTCATCCCTAAATTGGGAGGAAAAGTTTTAATTTGTGGCCCTAGCGACTGGCTCCCAAAAGAAGACTTAGGACCCTCTATTGAAAGTGTTTCTTCACTTGAAGAAGCCATTCTAAGAGCAGATGTCCTTTATCCTCTTAGGATACAAAAAGAGAGGCACAAAGGCACCGTTCAAAATGAAGAGTATTTTATTAAGCATTTTAAGGTCAGCTTGAAAAAGCTTAAAGATATGAATAGAACCCCTCTTGTCTTTCACGCGGGGCCTTTTAACATAGGAGTAGAAATCGACCAAGACCTTCTCGATTCACCCTTATTTCAAGCATATAACCAAATTGAAAACTCAATATATATTAGAATGTCCATCATCCAACTCATGTTACAAGAGTTTGGACAATCCTAAAAAGGTAAGATCATGACAACGAAAGAACAATTATTTTTAGAGTCTTTGGAAAAGACTCCTGGTTTTTTGCACTTTGAAGATGGAACTTCTTTTTCTGGAACACTCAATATTGAAAGCAATGACCCCCGTTTAGAAAAAGGAATATGGGGGGAAGCTGCTTTTACGACAGGCATGACCGGATACCAAGAAACAATGACGGACCCATCTTTTTTGGGACAACATATTATTTTTAGCTCACCCCATATTGGGAACTATCCTTCCGATGAAAAAGTAAACCAATCAAATAGTTGTCATGGAACATCGATTATAGCCAAAAGCTTTTCTCCAAATAAGTTTCTTATGGAATGTGAAGCCCCACTTTTTACATGTCATGATACCAGGGCACTTGTTAAGTTTATAACTGGAAAGAAAGGCAATCATAAATCTGTTATTACAGTTAACTCGAAAAGCCCCAGTTCCGAAGAGTTTGAGAAAGAGGAACTTAAATGCAACCGATTAGACTTGGTAAGTTCGGAAGGACCCTCAAAAGTCCTTACGCCTGGAAAAAACCCTATTGTCCTCATTGATTATGGTTGTAAAAAAGCCATCATAAATAATCTAAAAAACCTAGGGTTTCCTCTCGTTATTGTAGGACACAAAACAAAAGCTTCAGAAATTTTAGATTTTAAACCAAGAATGATTTTCCTCTCCAATGGACCTGGAGATCCAAGGTCCTACTCAACTCAAATCGAAGAGGTAAAGAAGCTGCTCACTTTTCAAATTCCAATAAGAGGAATTTGCCTTGGTCACCAATTAATCACTCTAGCTCTTGAAGCATCTATAATAAAATTACCATTTGGCCAAAGGGGTGTTAACCATCCTTGTATCGAACATGAGACTGGTAAAGTTATCATAACCAGTCAAAACCATGGTTACGCTGCTTCAAAAGAAGAACTTACGAGCAAATTTTCTGCCGAAAATAATATCTTAGGTAAAGAACTTTTTATTTCATATACATCTCTCTTTGATAACTCAGTAGAAGGCATCTCATCAACCGATCATTTTCTCAAAACAGTTCAGTTTCATCCTGAAGCTTACCCTGGTACACATGATGGAGATGGTTTTTTTAAAGAAATAAAAAATTACCTAACTGAGAAACAAAACCCAATTGAAGTTTCTAGTCTAGAGAAAGTAGTAGATTTAAGCTCAGGCTACAAGAAAGAAGTCCCTTATTCAAAGGTCCTAATTATTGGTTCCGGGCCTATAAAAATTGGCCAAGCTTCTGAGTTTGATTATTCAGGAACTCAAGCCTGTAAAGTTCTAATGGCCCTGGGAATAGAGGTTGTTCTTTTAAACTCAAACCCCGCGACCATTATGACCGATTCAGAAATGGCCACCAAAACCTACCTTGAGCCTATTACCAAAGAAACGCTCAAAAAGATTGTTGAAAAAGAAAATATCCAAGCTGTTCTTTCCACCTTGGGAGGTCAAACGGCACTAAACCTTTGTATTGACCTTGAAGAAGAAGGCTACTTTAAAAAGAACAATGTCGCTCTTCTTGGCGCGAATACGGATACCATTAGAAAAACAGAAGACAGAGAGCTTTTTGCAAAAGAACTTTTAACACTTGGTTATCACACAGGAGAAAGGTACTCAGCTTTTAGCCAAGAAGAATGTATACAACTAGCTCATGACCAAGTTGGTTTTCCCCTCATCATTAGAAGAGACTTTGCTTTAGGAGGGAAAGGAGCTGCCCTTGTTTACAATGAGAAGGAACTTATCGAAGTCTTTTCAAGCGACATCAAATTTCCCATTACTCTTGAGCGGTCTTTAGTTGGCTGGAAAGAGATTGAACTCGAAGTCATGGTTGATAAAGAAAAAAATGGGGTTATAATTTGCTCCATTGAAAATATCGATCCATGTGGTGTTCATACTGGAGATAGTATTACAGTTGCTCCTGCTCAAACGATAAGTGATCAACTATATCAAAACCTTAGGACGATGGCCCTTAATGTAGCAAAACACATGGGTGTTGTTGCCGGCGGAGCAAACGTTCAGTTTGCTATCAATCCTCATAATGATGATGATATTGTTGTTATTGAAATGAACCCGAGAGTCTCAAGGTCTTCAGCTTTGGCTTCCAAAGCGACTGGTTACCCGATTGCAAAAATTTCGGCCCTACTCTCCCTTGGGTATACTCTTAAAGAAATTCTTAACGATATAACAAAAGCCTCTCCAGTAGCTTTTGAACCGACACTTGATTATGTAGCTGTAAAAATACCTCTTTTTCCTTTCAGCAAATTTCCAACGTCTTCTAAGGTATTAGGTCCTCAAATGAGATCTGTGGGAGAAGTTCTGTCACTGGGAAGTACCTTTAATGAAGCTTTTATGAAAGCACTAAGGAGTCTGGAACTAGGACTTGAAATTCCTGAACTTTCAAGGATTCCCAATATACCACTTGATTTGAATCAGGACTTTCTAACAAAAAGACTATCTTCGCCCCATCAGTTATCCTTACTAACTTGTATGGAAGCTTTAAGAAAAGAAGTAAGCTTGAATAAAGTCCACGAGCTTACCCAAATTTCGCCTTGGTTTTTAGAGCAAATTAATGTTCTCGTTAATGCTGAAAATAAAATCAGAAACAGAAAAAATAAAGAAATTAAAAACATTACCAAAGAAGAGATGCTTTGCTACAAAAAACTAGGGATGAGTGATAAGCATATTGCGACCCTCCTTGAGAAAACTCAAAAAGAGGTCCTCTCCTTTCGCTTAGAAAATAACCTATCTCCTGTTTATAAAGCAGTTGATACATGTTCAGGGGAATTCTTCGCTGAAACTCCTTATTTTTATAGTACTTACACCCAAGTTTGTGAAGCATCTCCTTTAAGTAAAAAAGGGAAATCTGTAGCTGTCCTAGGATCAGGTCCTAATAGAATCGGTCAAGGCATCGAGTTTGATTATTCTTGTGTTAAATCGTGCCAACGACTTAGAGAAAAGAATACTCAAGCCATCATGATTAACTCAAACCCAGAAACAGTATCAACTGATTATGATAGTTCTGACCGCCTTTACCTTTCACCTCTTTACTCGGAAGATATTTTTGATATCCTTCTTCACGAAAAGCCTGACGGTATTATAACTCCCTTTAGTGGTCAAACAGGTATTGCTATAAGAGAACACATAGAAAAGAGCTTTAGAAAAGAATTCGCATCCTTTAATTTTTTAGGACCGAACCTTGAAAGCCTCCAGTTGACAGAAGACAGAAAACTTTTTAGTGACCTTCTAAAAAAAGTTAATATTTCCCAAACAAAAGCGGTGGAGGTTAAGGGCCATAAAGCTCTAATGAACGCAATTATAGATGACATAGGCTTACCTGCTATTATTAGACCCAGTTATGTTATAGGTGGTGAATCCATGTATATCTTTAACTCCTATGAAGATACCCGAAAGCTTCCACCATCCTTACTTGAACAGCTTGAAAAAAAGGAGACCGTTTTTCAAGTTGAAACTTGCCTCGAAAGAGCAATTGAATACGATGTTGATCTTGTAAGAGACGAATTTGGAAACACTCTTTTTACAATATGTGAACATATCGAACATGCAGGTGTTCACTCGGGAGACTCAGGAATGATATCTCCCCCAGTAAAATTAACAGAAAGTATGCTCAAACAAATAGAATCAATCTCAATTCAACTTTCAGAAGCACTCAATATTATAGGACCAATTAACTTTCAATATGCCGTAAAAAATAACGAAGAAATTTATTGTATTGAAGCTAACCCTAGAGGTTCTAGAACTCTTCCTTTCTTAAGTAAGGCAAATGATATAAGTATTCCTGGAATCGCCACAGATGCCATGCTAGGTGAAAGTATTAAAGAATATAAAAAGAAAGATGATCCTCCTTTTTGTGTGAAGCAGTCTACTTTTCCATTTGATAGATTCCTTCAAGACAAATCAATTCTAGGCCCAAAAATGCGCTCTACTGGAGAAACTTTTGGGATGGATATTGATAAAGAGCAATCCGTCCTTAAATCTTATCTTGGAAATTACCCAAACCTACTAGGACCGGGAAAACTGCTGATCTCTCTTGCAGATAAAAATAAAACGGTGATTTTGCCTTACATAAAAACCCTTCATCAAATGGGTTATCGATTTATGGCAACTCAAGGAACTTACCAATTTATAAAGAAACAGGGACTCCCTTGTGAAAAAGTAACCAAAATTGCCGACGATACTGGTCTTTCCATTTTAGAAGCTCTTAAAGATTCGAAGCTTAAAATGGTTCTAAATACCCCGATGAACCCAAAGTCATCTAAATCAGACGGAGAAGAAATAAGAAATACTGCTATTGCTTATGGTATTCCATGCTTTACCCGACCAGAAAATATAATCGCCATTATAGAGTCTCTTATTGGCTCTAAAGGAAGTGAGCTTATACCAATAAGCCTCCAGGAAAAGTTTTTTACACCATCAATAAATAACAATCAGACAACTGAAGGCACAATCTAATGAATCAAGTGAACTCCAAAGAGAGCTTAAACAAGGTTATTTTGGCAGTTGATAACATGACTCAAACCGAAGTAAGAGACCTTTTAAAAAATTGGCCATCCCAAAAAATGCCAGTGGTCAAGATAGGCTTGGAACTTTTTTTAAAATACGGGCAACCATTGGTTCTCGACCTTTTTCATGAGTTTGGAGTAAAGATTTTCTTGGATCTAAAGCTTCATGACATTCCAAATACGGTTGCAAAGTCAATACGAAGCTTAAAAGGTCTTCCCATAGAGTTTTTAACAATACACCTCTCCGGAGGCAGGGAAATGATTCAGCGCGCTCTTAAAGAGGCGAAACTAAACCTTCCTCACACAAAAGTGCTAGGGGTTAGCCTCCTAACTTCCCTGGATAAAAATGATTTTAAAGAGCTTTGGGACTTTTCTGGAAACCAAGTTGAAAATACATTTAAAAACCTCTTTTCCCTTGCTCTAGAACTAGAAGTTCATGGAGTTGTCTGCTCTCCGGTTGAATTAAATTTAATTACATCTTTAGAAAAAAAACATCAACGCTCTCTTTTAAAAGTTACCCCTGGGATCCGGTTTGAGGATGAGATTCTCATAGGCTCTATTGGCGACCAAAAAAGAGTCTTATCTCCTGAAGTAGCGATTGGTTCCGGAGCTAATTACTTGGTTATTGGCAGATCTCTGACTGAATCCGCTCAACTTGACAAAAGAATTGAACACCTTGCAAACTTAGACTAGGTCTAAAAAAATGGGGTGTTTACAATATGAAAGGGCAGGAACACAACAAGGGAACTCTCAAAGAACTAAAAGTTAATATTGAAGAGAAAGTAGTCGATGACTTCGAAATGATGGCAAAAAACACAGGAATTCCTATGGCAGACCTAGTTGTTATAGCATTGAAACGCTTTGCTTCCAGCCATTCGGACTATAAAGGAAGTACACCTCCCGCGACAACAAAATAGAAAAAGCTAATGAGGTTCCACCACCTTCAATCCTTTTTGTCAGTACTATGCTTATTATGGGTCTTATCCTCAATTAGTAATAACGCTCACTCAGCCCAA
>DKQD01000190.1:1301-4734 GCA_002474345.1 Bacteriovoracaceae bacterium UBA7317 | reverse complement strand
CCTTGAAAAGCAAAAATATGCCAGGAAGTTTTTTGAACACCTCGATACCAAACCAATAAGAACAATCATAATTTTAAGGATGATCTTTCAAACTGCGCCTTTTTTGAATTATGCCTTGATCTTATCCAAAGTCCGTTTTCGTGACTTTTGGTGGGGGACACTTTTAGGTCTTCCCTTCCCTATTTTTCTTTATTGTGTCTTTTATGAGGTTATTTTAAAGAAATTAATTAATCTGTAGATTGGGCGGCAAACTTATCAATACATTGAGTACAAGAGTAGAACCGCCTACCTTGTGAGTTTTCCTTTACAATTTTTCCTTCACAAAATGGACAATCTTTCCCTACTCTTCCAAAAGCATAAAAACGAAGAGACTCAAACCTAGAGATTCTTTTCTTTTTCCTTTTTTCTAGTAATACTTCATCGACTGTATAACCGCCCGTTTTATAGGACCTCATGACTGTATCCTTGGCTATTTTTGCAAGGTTTCTTTTACACTCAATGTTTAAGTCCTTTAATTTTGCATTTGGAGACAATTTTGCCTGAAAAAGAATTTCCGACCGCAAATAGTTTCCCATTCCAGCGAGGAATTTTTGGTCTAAAAAAAGAATACCTAGGGATCGGTTTTGGTATTTCTTTTGGTTTAAAACATTCTCAACTTCCTCATATTCTATATCTAAAACATCTGGTCCAAGACTCTTTATGTATGGAATTGAATAGATCTTATCAGTTGGGAGGACTTCTATTGTTGAAGCGCTATATAGGAAGGCACTTTTTTTAGGACCTTGAAGCTCCATTCTAATTTCCCTATTTGTATTTAGCTTTGGAGACTTTCCGATATGCC
The DNA here is from genome assembly GCA_002474345.1 of Bacteriovoracaceae bacterium UBA7317. Classification (GTDB taxonomy): domain Bacteria; phylum Bdellovibrionota; class Bacteriovoracia; order Bacteriovoracales; family Bacteriovoracaceae; genus UBA7317. The sequence goes on along the minus strand of DKQD01000190.1, from coordinate 3,893 downwards.
ACTTCCCATATAACTGAAGATGGCAATAAATCGAAAGGCCATTATCAAAACTTAATACAAAACCTTTCCCTTTTGTCGTACTCAGGATCAGTTTAGTGCCTACAAAGTCTGCCTCATACCTTTTTAGTTTAGGAAATTTAAAATAAATTTCTTTCAAGGGTACATTGAGTAAGGCGCGGGATATTTTATCTGCATCTCGTCTAGTTTCTGGACCTTCAGGCATATGGACTCCTTTTTTCTACCCATGCTGTATTCTCCTTATTTTAATAGAAGAGCAACATTTTTTTGTATAAATTTATTGGATGCTCGACAAAAAATATACCCCTTCGTTTTTTGATTAATTTACATATTTTTCCGTGCATAATCAGGGGCATGAACAAAGACATTCATTTAAACGAAAAGCAAAAAATTAATATTCTTTGGTTCAAAAGGGACCTTAGGACGAGAGATCACCTACCACTGAAGCGAGCATTGGAAAGTGATAATAAGTGCCTACCAATTTATATCTTTGAACCTCTCATTGAGAATAATTACGATTTCGACATTAGGCACTGGCAATTCGTCTATCATTCACTTATCGAATTAAAAAGAAAGATCCCGGTTGCTTTATTTTATGGTCATGCTTTAGACATTTTTCAAAAATTAATGGCCAAGTACTCTATTCATAACGTCTATTCTCATCAAGAAACTGGTGTGGCGGTTACTTTCGACAGGGACAAAGAGCTCAAAAAATTTTTTAAAAAAGAGAGAATTAATTGGAGCGAGGACCAAAGTAACGGAGTCATTAGGGGAAAAAAGGATAGAAAAGGCTGGGATGCCGCTTGGGCAAAGTACGTCAACACCCCAGAATATGAATATCATCTTAAAAAAGAGAGTTTTCTAAATTCTTCAAATTTAGGATCATTCATCCCAGAAAAATTAAAGGAAGTTTTAGAGAAACCTCCTATGACAAAAGCTGGTGAGGAACAAGCTTCTGCTCTTTTATCAGAATTTGTTAATGAAAAAGTAGAAGGCTATTTCAAAAATATATCTTTCCCGGATAAATCAAGATACTATTGCTCCAGTCTTTCTCCCCATATTAGCTGGGGTAACATAACAATCCGACAGATCTATCAATATTGTAAAATTAATAAAAAAAACATTTCGGCAAAAAAGTCATTAAATCAGTTTATGGCAAGACTGAAATGGCATTGTCACTTTATTCAGAAATTTGAGTCCGAACCTGATATTGAATTTGAAAACCTAAACCCTGCTTTCAATAATATTCGGACGAGAAAAAATAAAAAACTTCTTAAAGCGTGGAAAAATGGATTGACGGGTTATCCTCTTGTTGATGCAGCAATGAGATGTGTAAGGGATACTGGAAATCTAAATTTTAGGCTTAGGGCCATGGTCGTTTCATTTTTAACACACCTAATGTGGCAACCTTGGAGAGAAGGTGCTGCCCACCTTGCTAGAATGTTTCAGGATTATGAGCCTGGAATCCACTTTCCCCAATTCCAAATGCAGGCTGCTACAACTGGTATCAATACCATTAGGATTTATAACCCCTTAAAACAGTCCTTAGAAAAAGACCCTGATGGTGTCTTTATTAAAAAGTGGTTGCCAGAACTGGCCCATCTTCCAACACACCTCGTTCATTCTCCGTGGGAGATCACCCCAATGGAAGAAATTATTTATCAATTTAAACTAGGGGAATCTTATCCGAAAAGAGTTCTAGATCATGAAAAAGCTTCATCAATTGCCAGAGATAAGCTTTGGGAAGTCAAAAAAGGAAGCAACTGTAAGAAATTTGCCTTAAAAATTCTTGATAAACACACAAGGGCAAGAGGTTAAATTGAAAAAAAGACTTATTATTATAAACAATGCCTGCTTTTTAGAAAAAGTGAAAGACCAATATGAAAGCATAGTCTTTGCACCCATTTTCAAAAGTCTTCCCCAAAAAAAATATTATGAGTCTCGTTTCAATAACCTTACTAATAAGTACCCTTATGTGAAATGGTCTGAAAATTTGGAACCACAAGGAAGCGATGATATTTTAGCGTGGAACTCCTATTTAGAAAAGAAAGCTTTCAAAAACGCAATTTTGCCCTATCAAAATAGATTATTTGATACCATTCCCTTTGAAGTCGGTGATACCTTTACTCCCTTTAGAAAAAAAATAGAGGGATTTCTTCCTGATTATTATACAGATGCTGTGAAGCCATTTGATGAAGAAATCCTTAAAGAGCTAGATTATTATTTTGATGATAAAAAGCTGCCATCACATTACTTTGAGACAAGGAATGGCTTCCTTGGAAGAGATTTTTCGACCAAGTTCTCTTCTCACCTTTCAAGTGGTTTTTTAGATGTAAAATTCCTCTATAACAAAGTAAAAGATTACGAAAAATTAAATGGTTCTAACAAATCCACTTATTGGATTATTTTTGAACTCCTTTGGCGGGAATTTTTTTACTGGCTATACCAAAAACATACTACCCATTTTTTTTCAAAAAATGGGATTCAAGGTCCTCATGACTTTTCCGATTTTTCATCATCTTTTATTGATATTGATAAATTAAAGCAAATGGGGCCTCCTTTTTTTAGGGCCTG
>DKQD01000190.1:0-893 GCA_002474345.1 Bacteriovoracaceae bacterium UBA7317 | reverse complement strand
AGCATTTGGATAAACGACCTTGAACTTGACTGGAGAATAGGCGCCAAGCTATTTGAAACCTACTTAACAGACTATGATGTATATTCTAACTATGGAAATTGGATGTATCTTGCTGGCGTAGGAAGCGACCCAAGAGGAAAAAGGTATTTCAACCTAGAAAAACAATTAAAAAATTATGATCCTGAAGGCGCCTACATAAAATTTTGGGGTTTTTAAAACATTAACTTAAAATGGGAAGTTCAATCAAAAATGTAGTTCCTTGATCGACTGTTGACTTCACAGAGATCGTCCCGCCCAAAGAGAGGACTTCTTCTTTTACTGCGTCCATTCCTACCCCGCGACCTGAAACATCGCTCACTTCTTCTTTTGTAGAAAAACCTGGGTGAAAGATGATTCCCAAAAGATCTTCTTCACTCATTCCCTCCAAATCTTTTTCAATAAGGATTCCCTGATTAAGGGCCTTACTTTTGATTTTTTCGGGGTCTATTCCACGTCCGTCATCTTTAAAACATATGATAAAGGAGTCTTCGTTATTTTTAAAATCCACTATGATGGAGCCTTGTTGAGGCTTCGACTTTTCAATTCTTTCATCTTCTGTTTCAATTCCATGATCCACCATATTTCTAAAAAGGTGGACACAGATGTTGATAAAATTAGCAAAGCGGGCATACTCTACTAAGACTTTATCTCCCGTCAAATTCATATCTAAAACTTTGCCGTTTTCTTCCCCTAACTCCATCACAAGATTTTTATAGCGGCTAAACTTTTCTTTAATATCTGTCAGAAGATAATTTTTATAGAGTTCAAATTGTAAATCATCCAAAGATTCGCTCTCATTTATTTTTTCCATAATTTGTGTGATTTGAAGAGCATGGCCATCATCGACCATAAAC